>DATFAY010000210.1:0-5279 GCA_035254085.1 Piscinibacter sp. | reverse complement strand
TCGAGCCAGTCGGCGGCCTGGCGCGCGAGCGTGCGCGACGCATCCATCACGCTCCAGGCGAGGCCCGGACCGGGCGCGATCTCGGGCCGGCACTTGAGGCAAGGGCGGAACGCGGCCGCCTCGGCCTGCGCCGCGGTCTCGAAGAAGCGGCAGTTCTCGCGCTTGGGGGTGCGCACGCGGCAGATGGGCCGGCAGTAGATGCGCGTCGACGTGACGCCGACGAACACCCGGCCGTCGAAGCGCGCGTCGCGTGCCTTGAGCGCGAGGTAGGTGGCATCGGGTTCGAGCTCCATGCGGCCGATTATGGGCGTCGCGGCACCTGCGACTCGCCGTTTTCGGACATCTCGTTTCGTCACACGGCAGTCATGCGCCGTCGAGACAATCGCGCCCGCCGGCGCTGCCTTCGAGCCATGCCGGCGACACGAATCACACGCCCCGGGCGCCCAGCGCCATCACCCTCGCCACCATGAAACTGCCTTCGACCCTGCTCGGCGTCCTGCTCGCGCTGCACGCCACCCTGCCTCATGCCGCGGAGATCCGCGGCGCCGGCGCCACCTTTCCCTCGGATGTCTACAAGAGCTGGGCGCTCGCCTACGAGAAGGAGCGCGGCGGCAAGGTGAGCTACCGCCCGACGGGCTCGGGCGACGGCATCAAGCGCATCGTCGCGCGCGAGGTCGACTTCGGCGGCTCGGACTCGCCGCTTTCGCCACAAGAACTCGAGAAGAACCGGCTCGTGCAGTTCCCGACGGCCGTCGGCGGCATCGTCCCCGTCGTCAACCTGCGTGGCGTCGCCAGCAACCAGCTGCGCCTGAGCGGCGAACTGCTCGCCGACATCATGCGCGGCGCCGTCACCCGCTGGAACGACCCCCGCCTCGTCGCGCTCAACCCGGACCTCGCGCTGCCGGCGGCGCCCATCGTGCGCGTCGTGCGGGCCGAGAAGTCGGGCTCGACCGAGGCCTTCACCAAGTACCTGTCGGCGATGTCGCCCGAATGGCAGGGCGGCGTCGGCCACGGCCAGCTCGTGCGCTGGCCCGGCACGCCGATCGCCGCCGAGGGCAACGACGGGATCGTCAAGGCGATCAAGGAGACGGCCGGCGCGATCGGCTATGTGTCGTACGACCGCGTCGTGCAGCACCGGCTCGTCGGCGCGCGCCTGCGCAACCGCGCCGGCAGCTTCGTTGCCGCGTCGGAGGAGGGCTTCCGCTCGGCCGTGCAGGCGTCGGACCTCGACAAGAAGAGCGACGAAACGGCGTCGCTGCTCGACCAGGCCGGCCCGCTGAGCTGGCCCGTGACGGTGACCACCTATGTGCTCGTCGATGCGCAGCCGCGCACCGCCGAGCAGGCGCGGGCGGCCTTGCAGTTCCTGTACTGGACCTTCCTCAAGGGCGACACGCTCGTGCGCTCGACCGGCTTCACACCGCTGCCCACGGTGATCCAGGCGCGGCTCGTGCCGCGCTTCCAGAAGGTCAAGCCGCAAGACGGACAGCCGCTCAACTTCTACAGTTTCTGAGGCAGGCTCCCGCCCTGCCTGTCATCCCGGCGAACGCCGGGATCCACCCGTGCAGCTCACCGTGGATCCCGGCTTTCGCCGGGATGACGTGAGTGTCGCGGACAGCGCGGTGGCGGTCCCTACAATGCCCCGGTTCCAGCATTGCCCCAGGGCGGCCTCATGCAAGTCAATTCGAGCATCTTCAAGGCCTACGACATTCGCGGCATCGTCGGCCAGACCATCGACGAAGCTTTTGCCGAGCATCTCGGCCGGGCCTTCGGCACCGAGGCGATCGCGGCCGGCGAGAAAGCCGTGGTCGTCGGGCGCGACGGTCGCACCTCCGGCCCGGGCCTGGCGGCCGCGCTCGCGCGCGGGCTGGCCTCCACCGGACTGGACGTGGTTGACATCGGCGCCGTGACGACGCCGATGCTCTACTACGTGGCCGCCACCCGCGGCGCCTACGGATGCCGCAGCGGCATCCAGGTCACGGGCAGCCACAACCCCAAGGACTACAACGGCTTCAAGATGGTGCTCGCCGGCCGGGCCATCTACGGCGACGACATCCAGGGGCTGCGCCAGCGCATCGAGGCGGAGGACTACGCCCGCGCGCCCGGCCGCTCGGCGACCATGGACATCTTCGAGGAATACAAGCAGCGCATCGTCGCCGACTGCAAGCTCGCGCGGCGCATGAAGATCGTCGTCGACTCGGGCAACGGCATCCCGGGTGCCTCGGCGCCGGCGATCCTGCGCGCGCTCGGCTGCGACGTGCGCGAGCTCTATTCCGAGGTGGACGGCGACTTCCCCAACCACCATCCCGACCCGAGCAAGCCGGAGAACCTCGCGGACCTGATCCGCACCGTGCAGACGACCGACGCCGAGATCGGCCTCGCCTTCGACGGCGACGGCGACCGGCTGGGCGTCGTCACCAAGGACGGCAACATCATCTACCCCGACCGCCAGCTCATGCTGTTCGCGCAGGACATCCTCGCGCGCCAGCCGGGCGCGACCATCATCTACGACGTCAAGTGCACGCAGCGCCTCGCTCCGCTGGTGCGCGCGGCCGGCGGCAAGCCGATGATGTGGAAGACCGGACACTCGCTGATCAAGGCCAAGCTCAAGGAGACCGGTGCGCCCATCGCCGGCGAGATGAGCGGCCACATCTTCTTCGCCGAGCGCTGGTACGGCTTCGACGATGCCACCTACACGGCGGCGCGCCTGCTGGAGATCCTGTCGCGCAGCAAGGACGCGAGCGCCGTGCTCGACGGCCTGCCCACCAGCTACAACACGCCCGAGCTGAACGTGCCGTGCGCAGAGGGCGAGCCGCGACGCGTGGTGCACGAGTTGCTGGAGACGGCGCGCTTTCCGGGCGCCGCCGAGATCGTCACCATCGACGGCCTGCGCGCCGAGTACAGTGACGGCTTCGGACTGATCCGTTCGTCGAACACGACGCCGGTGCTGGTCCTGCGTTTCGAAGGGCACACCCAAGAGGCCCTGCATCGCATCGAAGGGGAGTTCATGGCAGCGCTTCGGGCAGTCAAGCCGGACGCGAAGATCGCGGCGGCGGCGCATTGACGCGAGCTGCGCGCGTGCGGGCCGAGCCGCGGTCCGCTTCCCTGCGAGGGAGCGCCCGGCGCACCGGTCGGGCGAGGGGTCGTTGATCAGATGCGCATCCTCATCGTCAAGCTGTCTTCACTGGGTGACGTCGTGCACACCATGCCGGTGGTGCACGACATCCGCCAGGTGCAACCCGAGGCACTGATCGACTGGGTCGTCGAGCCGGGCTTCGCGCCGCTGGTGCGCCGCGTGTCGGGCATCCACAGCAGCATCGAGTGCGCGCTGCGGCGCTGGCGCAAGCGCTGGTGGACCGCCGAGGTGCGCCACGAGTGGCGGCTGTTTCGCGACGCGATCCGCGGCGAGCGCTACGACGCGGTGATCGACTTCCAGGGACTCACCAAGTCGGCCGTGGTCGCGCGCATGGCACGCGGACCGAGCTACGGACTGGCCAACCAGACCGAAGGCGCGGGCCACGAGTGGCCGGCACGCTGGCTCGTCGACCATCCGATCACGGTCGAGCCGCACATCCACGCGCTGGACCGCGCACGGGTGCTGGCCTCGATGGTGCTCGGCTATCCGCTGCAGGGGCCGCCGGAGTTCGGCCTTCGCAAGCAGACCCTCGAGGCCACCGAGCGCACGATGGTGTTCGTGCATGGCACCTCGCGCGACGACAAGCTGTGGCCCGAGGCGAACTGGATCGAGCTGGGCCGGCGCGTGATGGGCGTGGGCTGGCACATCGCGCTGCCTCATGCGGGCGCCGCCGAGCGCGAGCGCGCCGAGCGACTCGCGCAGGCGCTCGGGCCGGCCTGCGAGGTCTGGCCCCAGATGGACATCGATGCGCTCACCGACCGCATGGGCGCCGCGCACGGCGTCATCGGCGTGGACAGCGGCCTCAGCCATATCGCGGTCGCGCTCGATCTGCCGCACGTGCAGATCTACAACCACCCGACCGCGTGGCGCACCGGGCCGCTCGCGGAGCACGGACACGCCTACCAGACCTGCGTCGAGGCCCAGCCCACGCCCGAGGTCGACGCGGTGTGGAGCGCGTGGCAACAGGTGTGGGCACAGTTCCGGCAGGCGGCGCAGCGATGAAGGCCGCGTGGCGACAGCGGCTGGCGCGCGGCGGCTATTCGACGCTGCTGGCGCTGCTCAAGCCGGCCTACGTGCTGCGCCTGTGGTGGCGCGGCCGCGCCGAGCCGCTGTATCGCCACGCGATCCACGAGCGCCTGGGCAGCTACCGCGGCACGCCCTCGCAAGGCTGGTTGTGGGTGCACGCGGTGTCGCTGGGCGAGACGCGCGCAGCCGCTGCACTCGTCGATGCCATGCGGGTGCAGCGCCCCGAGCTGCGGCTGCTGCTCACGCACAGCACGGCAACCGGGCGCGAGGCGGGCCGCGCGCTCCTGCGCGACGGCGACCTGCAGGCCTGGCTGCCCTACGACACGCCCGGCGTCGTCAATCGCTTCTTCCGCCAGTTCAAGCCGCGGGTCGGCGTGCTGATGGAAACGGAGATCTGGCCCAACCTGCTGCACGCGGCGGCGCGCCACGGCGTGCGCATGGTGCTCGCCAACGCGCGCCTGAGCGAGAAGAGCCAGCGCCAGGGGCGGCGGCTCGAAGCGGTGATGCGCCCCGCCGTCGAGCAATTGCAGCTCGTGCTGGCGCAAAGCGAGACGGATGCGCGCCGCCTGCGCGAGGCTGGAGCCCACCAGGTCGCGGTGAGCGGCAACCTCAAGTACGACATGACACCGGACGAAGCCCTGCTCGAGCGGGGGCGCGCGTGGCGGGCGCTGCTCGACCGCCCGGTGCTGCTCGCGGCGGTGACCCGCGAGGGCGAGGAAGCGCTGCTGCTGGCGGCCTGGGCGCGACAGGCGGCGACGCTGGCGCAGCGGCCGCTGCTGCTGGTCGTGCCGCGCCATCCGCAGCGCTTCGATGAAGTGCAGGCGCTCATCGAAGCGGCGGGGCTGCGCGCCGTGCGTCGCAGCGGCTGGAACGGCGCCGCGCAGCCGAGCGACGAGGCGCTGCACGCCGACGCCTGGCTGGGCGACTCGATGGGCGAGATGCCGCTGTACTACGCGCTGGCGCAGGTGGCGCTGCTGGGCGGCAGCTTCGCGCCGCTGGGCGGACAGAACCTGATCGAGGCGGCGGCCTGCGGCTGCCCGATCGTGATGGGGCCGCACACCTTCAACTTCGCCGAGGCCTCGCAACTCTCGCAGGCCGCGGGCGCGGCGATCCGGGTCGC
>DATFAY010000209.1:0-12093 GCA_035254085.1 Piscinibacter sp. | reverse complement strand
GGGCGCCGGCGTGTGGACGCGCGACGGCAGCCGCGCCTACCGCATGGGCCGCGCGATCCAGGCCGGGCGCGTGTGGACCAACTGCTACCACGCCTACCCGGCGCACGCCGCTTTCGGCGGCTACAAGGAATCGGGCATCGGCCGCGAGACGCACAAGGCCATGCTCGACCACTACCAGCAGACCAAGAACCTGCTGGTGAGCTACTCGCCCAACGCACTCGGCTTCTTCTGAAGTCCGCGCGCCCGCTGCCCGCGCGCGGGCAGCGGGCCGCATCCATGCCCGACCACCAAAGAGGAGACGACGACATGAATCACCGACAGCTTGGACTCTGGCTCGCCGCCGCGGCGACCGCCCTGGCCGGCGTCGCGCAGGCGGACGACAGCGCGAACGGCTGGCCGATGTACGGCCGCGGCTACGACAACACCCGCTTTTCGCCGCTCAAGCAGATCAACACCGCCAACGTCGGCAAGCTCAAGCTGGCCTACGCCTTCCAGCTCGGCTCGCTGCGCTCGAACGAGGCCTCGCCGATCGTCATCGGCGACACGATGTACGTGAGCACCTCGTGGGGACCCAAGTACGTGTACGCGCTGGACGCGCGCACCGGCGCACGCAAGTGGACCTACCAGCCCGACATCCCGGACGACACCCTGCAATACGCCTGCTGCGACGTGAACAGCCGCGGCGTGACCTACGCCGACGGCAAGCTCTTCGTCGGCCGCCTCGACGGCAAGCTGTCGGCGGTGGACGCGGCCACCGGCAAGGAGCTGTGGACCACCACCGTGGTCGACTACAAGCAAGGCTCGGTGATCACCTCGCCCCCGCTGGTGGTCAAGAACAAGGTCATCACCGGCTTCGGCGGCGGCGAGTACGGCGCGCGCGGCAGCCTGCAGGCCTATGACGTCAACACCGGCAAGGAGCTGTGGAAGACCTGGACCGTGCCCGGCCCAGGCGAGGCGAACAACGACACCTGGAAGGGCGACAGCTGGCAGCACGGCGGCGCGGTGCTGTGGCTGGTGGGCTCCTACGATCCCAAGACGAACACGGTGTTCTGGGGTACCTCCAACCCCGGCCCGTGGAATTCGGCCGTGCGCAGCACCGGCGACGGCAACTACGGCAAGCTGACCAACCTCTATTCGTCGAGCACGGTCGCCTTCGACGCCGACACCGGAAAGATCAAGTGGTGGGTGCAGGCCACGCCCGAGGACGCCTGGGACTACGACGGCGTCAACGAGCTGGTGCTCAGCGACCTCAAGATCGCCGGCCAGTCCACCCCGGTCTACATGAAGGCCGACCGCAACGGCTTCTTCTACGTGGTCAATCGCGAAAGCGGCAAGATCATCTCGGCGCAGAAATACGTGCCGACGAACTGGGCGTCGAAGATCGACGTGGCCACCGGCCAGCCCGAGGCCGATCCCGACAAGCGGCCCGGCCCCAACCATCCGGTCAAGGGCGTGTGCCCGAACCTGATCGGCGGCAAGAACTGGCAGCCGATGTCGTTCAACCCGGGCACGGGGCTGGTCTACATCCCGACCAACAACGTCTGCATGGACTGGGCCGTCTCGGAGGTGAACTACCGCAAGGGCGTGTTCTACCTCGGCGCGGAGTTCCCGACCCAGCCCGGCCCCGGCGGCTACATGGGCGAGCTCGTGGCCTGGGACCCGGTGGCGCAGAAGAAGGTCTGGGGCGTGAAGACCGATCTGCCCTTCAACGGCGGCACGCTCACCACTGCGGGCGGGCTCACCTTCTGGGGTGACCTGCACGGCGTGTTCCATGCCTTCGACGCCAAGAACGGCAAGGAGCTGTGGCAGGCCTCGCTCGGCTCCGGCATCGGCGCCGGCCCGATCAGCTACTCGGTCGACGGCAAGCAGTACGTCGCGGTGGTGGTCGGCCGCACCGCGTCGATCCCGGCCTTCCTGGGCGACGTCGGCAAGAAGATGTCCGAAGCCACGCCCGAAGGCGGCGCGCTCTTCGTGTTCTCGGAGTGATCATGCGAGCCGTCCACTGTGTCGGCCTGGCGCTGGCCCTGGCTTGCGGGGCTGCGGCCTCGCAGGCCGCGGTCCAGCCCCTGCGGCTGTGCGCCGACCCAGCCAACCTGCCCTTCAGCAGCAACGCCCCGCAGGATGCCGCCCAGGGCACCCCCGGCCTGTACGTCGAGATCGGCCGCGCCGTGGCCGAGGCGCTGGGCCGCCCGATGGAGACCGTCTGGTCGCTCAGCTACTTCGGCAAGCGCAACATCCGCACGACGCTGCTGGCCGGCCAGTGCGACCTGGCCGTGGGCTTGCCGGCGGTGTCCGACTTCATGGGGCCGAGCGTGATCTTCTCGCGCCCGATCCTCACCCTCGGCTACGCGCTGGTCGTGCCCAAGGCGAAGCCGGCGCACGGCCTGGACGATCTCAAGGGCCGACGCGTGGCGGTGCAGTTCGCGTCGCCGCCGCAAAGCCTGCTGGCCACGCGCGCCGACATCACGTCGGTCACGGCGATGGACCCGGAGGAAGCGATGCGCCGCCTCGCGGCCGGCGAGGTCGACGCCGCGTTCATCTGGGCGCCCAGCGCGGGCTACATCAATCACGCCGCGATGCACGACGCCTTCGAGGTGATTCCGGTCGATGCGCCGCAGATGCAGTTCCCCGCGGCGATCGGCTTCTCGAAGAAGGAGGCGGCGCTGCGCGACGAGGTCGAGGCGGTGCTGCCCAAGTTGCAGTCGCGCATCCACGACCTGAGCGTCAAGTACGCGGTCGCGTCGAGCTCCGCGGCGGTGTCGCTCGCCGCGGCCGGCTCGGCGCCTGCGCCTGCGCCCGCACCTGCGCCTGCGCCCCCACCCGCGCCCGCAGTGGAGCCTGCCTCCCAGCAGGCCTCGCTCGGCGGTGCCGCCAAGGGCAACGCCAGCGCGGGCAAGGAGATCTTCAACGGCACCTGCGCCCACTGCCACGGCCCGAACGCGATCGTCGAGGAGCGCCGGATCAACCTGCGCCGCCTCAAGCAGAAGTACGGCGATCAGATGGACGACGTGTTCTTCACCACCGTGACCAACGGCCGGCCCTCCAAAGGCATGCCCACGTGGAAGGGTGTTTTCAAGCACGAGGACTTCGTCGATATCCTCGCGTACCTCAAATCGCTGCAGGAACAATGATGCCGAAGATGGCAAGGCATCGCGTGGCGGCCGCTGCGCTGGCCGCGTGCGTGGGTCCGGTCGCGATGGCGGCCGACGACGTGCCGTTGGCAGCACGGCTCGAGCCGGTGGTCGTTACCGCCACGCGCACCCAGGCGTCGGCCTTCGACGTGCCGGCCGCCATCGACCGCGTCGGCGGCGCGGCGCTGCGCGACGACCAGGCGCAGGTCAGCGTCTGCGAGGGCCTGCGCACCGTGCCCGGGCTGCTGGCGCGCGACCGGCAGAACTACGCCCAGGACGTGCAGATCTCGGTGCGCGGGTTCGGCGCGCGCACGCCCTTCGGCATCCGCGGGGTGCGCCTGATCGTCGACGGCATCCCGGCGACCTTTCCCGACGGGCAGGGGCAGATCACCAATGTCGATCTCGGCTCGGTCGATCGCATCGAGGTGCTGCGCGGCCCCAGCTCGGCGCTCTACGGCAACGCCTCGGGCGGGGTGATCCAGGTCTTCACCGAAGACGGCGCGGCCACGCCGACGCTGGAATTCGGACTGGCCGGCGGCAGCGACGGGCTGCTGCGCGCCAACACCAAGCTGAGCGGGCAACGAGAGGGCCTGGGCTATGTGCTGAGCGCGAGCCGCTTCGAGACCGACGGCTACCGCGAGCACAGCGCCGCCCGCCGCGACGTCGGCAACCTCAAGCTCAAGCTGCGCATCGACGAGGCCAGCAGCGTCACCGTGATCGGCAACAGCATCGTGCTGCCCGAGGCGCAGGACCCGATGGGCCTGACCCGTGCGCAGGCCGATGCCGACCCGCGCTCGGTCGATCCGGCGGCGCTGCGCTTCAACACGCGCAAGAGCGTCGACCAGAGCCAGGGCGGCCTGGTGTGGGAGCGACGGCTGGACGCTGCCCACACGCTGAGCGCGATGGTCTACAGCGGCCACCGCAACACCCGGCAGTTCCAGTCGATCCCGGTGGGCGCGCAGGGAAATCCGCTGCACCCCGGCGGTGTCATCGTGCTCGGCAGCGACTACCGCGGCGGCGACCTGCGCTGGACCTGGCAGACCCGCCTGGCCGAGCGGCCGTTCACGCTGGTGGCGGGCCTGGCCGCCGACACGCTGGACCAGCATCGCCAGGGCTTCCAGAACTTCAGCGGCAGCCCGGCCGACCCGGTGCTGGGGGTGCTGGGCGCCCTGCGCCGCGACGAGGACGATCGCGCCGGCAACGCCGACCAGTACCTGCAAGGCACCTGGCAGTTCGCACCCGACTGGACCCTGTCGGCGGGCCTGCGCCACAGCAGCGTGCGCATCGCGTCGGCCGACCAGTACATCGTCGGCACCAACGGCGACGACAGCGGCGCCACGCATTACGCCAAGACGCTGCCGGTACTGGGCCTGCTGTACGCGCTCGATGCCGGCGTGCACCTGTACGCCAGCGCCGGCCGCGGCGTCGAGACGCCCACGCTCAACGAGATCGCCTACCGGCCCGACAACGCACCGGGCCTGAACTTCGATCTCCAGCCCGCCACCAGCGACAGCGTCGAGGTCGGCGTGAAGGCGCGACTGGGCCGCGCCGGCGACATCGACGCCGCGCTCTTCCAGACGCGCACCGATCACGAGATCGTCACGCTCTCCAGCAGCTCGGGCCGGTCGGTCTACCAGAACGCCGGCGCGACGCGGCGCCGCGGGCTCGAAGTCGCGTGGTCGCGGCCGCTGGCGGCCTACACCCGCGTGCAGGCTGCGCTCACGCTGCTCGACGCGACCTACCGCGACGCCTTCCTCACCTGCAACGCGAGCCCGTGCGCAGCGGCGAATCGGCAGCTCGTGCCGGCGGGCAACCGCCTGCCCGGCGTGGCGCGCAGCGCGCTCTACGCGGCGCTCGCATGGCAGCCGCCGCACGGCTGGCGCGCCGGCGTGGACCTGCGCTACCTCGGGCGCGTGCCGGTCAACGACGCCAACTCCGACGCCGCCGCCGGCCACGCGGTGGCGGGCGCGCATGTCGGCTACGCGGCCGGCTGGGGCGCCTGGCGCTGGAGCGGCTTCGTGCGCGGCGAGAACCTGTTCGATCGGCGCTACATCGGATCGGTGATCGTCAACGACGGCAACGGCCGCTATTTCGAGCCGGCGCCGGGGCGCACCTGGCTCGCCGGCATGTCGCTTGCCCGCAGCTTCTGAACCGCTGCGCCGACATCGTGATCTCCGCCCTGACGTCCTCCCGCTACGGCCGCGTGGCCGTCGCGCTGCATTGGCTGGTCGGCACCCTGCTGCTGGCGCAGATCGCGTTCGGCTTCCTGCTCGACGAGCTGGCGCCGCGCGGCACGCCGGCACGCGCCGGCGTCATCAACCTGCACAAGTCGCTGGGCATCGTGCTTGGCGCGCTGATCGTGCTGCGCCTGGCCTGGCGGCTGGCGCACCGGCCGCCGCCGATGCCGCTGGCGATGGCCCCTTGGCAGCGTGCCGCCGCGCTGGCCGGCCACCGCGCGTTGTATGCCTGCATGGTCGTGATGCCGCTGTCGGGCTACCTGGCCTCCAACGTCAGCAAGCACGGCGTGCGCCTCTTCGGCCTGGCGCTGCGGCCCTGGGGCCCCGACCTGCCGGCGCTGTACGCCTTCCTCAACGGCGTGCACGTCGCCACGGCATGGGCGTTCGCGGCGCTCATCGTCGTGCATGTGGCGGCGGCCCTCAAGCATCGGCTGGTCGACCGCGACCAGGTGTTCGTCCGCATGTGGCCGGGCGCGTCGACCTGACGCGGCGGCTTTCGCTTTCGTCCTTCGCCACGTACGCATCATGAGCCTGTCCTCGTTCGTTCCGGCCTGCGCTGCGGCGCTGCTGATGTCGTTCGGCGCGCATGCCGAGCCGCTCGCCTACGTGCCCAACGAGGGCTCGGGCACGCTGAGCGTGATCGACACCGCCACCGACCGCGTCGTGGCCGAGATCCCCGCCGGCCGCAAGCCGCGCGGGACGGTGATCTCCACCGACGGCCACACCGCCTACGTGAGCGACCAGCCCGGCAACCAGCTGGTGATGATCGACCTCGCCACGCGCCGTCAAAGCGGGACGATCGCGCTGGGCGAGTCGCCCGAGGGCGTGGGCATCTCCGCCGACGGGCGATGGGTCGCGGCGGCGGTCGAGGAAAGCAACGACGTCGCCTTCATCGACACGCACACCAACCGCAAGGCTTTCGTCGTCACCGTGCGCGGCAAGAACCCGGAGCACGCGGTGTTCAGCCCCGACGGCCGCCATGTGTTCGTCAGCGCGGAAGAGGGCGAAGCGGTCGACGTCATCGATCTGGAAAGCCGCCGCGCCATCGCGCAGATCGCCGTGGGCGCGCGGCCGCGCGGCATCGGCTTTTCGCCCGACGGCCGCACGGCCTACGTCGCGGCCGAGAACGCCAACGAGGTCTACGTGATCGATGCGCTGCAGTTCAAGGTCACGGCGCGCATCAAGGCGGGCGTGCGCAGCAACGGCATCGTCGTGCATCCGGACGGCCGGCGCGTGTTCGTCTCCAATGGCGGCGAAGCGAGCGTGTCGGTGATCGACACGTCGAGCAACGGCGTGGTCGCCACCATCCCGGTCGGGCAGCGGCCATGGAACATGGCGCTCACCCCCGACGGCAAGAAGCTCTATGTCGCCTGCGGCCGCTCGGGCAGCGTGTCGGTCATCGACACCGAGCACAACGCCCGCATCGCGGACGTGCCCGTGGGCAAGCTGCCCTGGGGCGTGGCGATACGTTGAGATGGGCCGCGCACGTGCGCTCGCGACGCTGGCGGGCGTGCTCACCGCCTGCGCGGGCCACGCCGCAGCGCCGCCCGCGGTGGTCGAACTGCAACCGGTGGCGGTGGTTGCCACGACGCCGTTGCCGGGCCTGGGCACGCCGCTGCGCGACGTGCCGTCCAATGTGCAGGTCTTCGATGCCCGCGAGCTTTCCGCGCAGCGGCAGGGCAACCTCGCGCAGTACCTCGAGGCCAACCCCGCGAGCGTGGCGGCCAATGCCGCGCAGGGCAACCCGTACCAGCCGGACATCAGCTTTCGCGGCTTCACCGCCTCGCCGCTGGCGGGCGTGCCGCAGGGCCTGTCGGTGTTCCAGGACGGCGTGCGCATCAACGAGCCCTTCGGCGACGTCGTCAACTGGGACTTGCTGCCGGCCTCCGCCATCGCGAGCCTGCAGGTGCTTCCCGGATCGAATCCGCTCTTCGGCCTCAACACCCTGGGCGGTGCGCTCTCGCTGCACACCAAGCGCGGCAGCCGCTTCCCGGGCGGCGCCATCGAGGCCTCCACCGGCTCATTCGGCCGCCGCACGATGCAGATCGAGCAGGGCGGCGCCTCGGGCGCGTGGGACTGGTTCTTCACCGGCCACCTGGCCGACGATGGCGGCTGGGCGCGCCACAACGCCAGCCAGGTGAGGCAGCTGTTCGCGCAGCTCGGCCGCGCCGGCGAGCGCGACGAGTGGAGTGCCACCGTCACCGCCGCCGACAATCGCCTCGAGGGCACGCAGACGCTGCCGGCGTCGTGGGCCGGCGACATCCGCGACGCCTACACCCACCCCGACCTGAATCGCAATCGGCTGCTCATGCTGGCCGTGACGGGCACGCACACGCTCGACAGCGGGGCGGTGCTCGGCGGCAACGCGTACCTGCGCCGGCTGCACAACGGCAACTTCAGCAGCAACGTCAACGATCAGTACGGCGAGCCCGACCCCGCCAGCGGCGAGATCGACACGGTGCAGGCCTTCAACGATCGCTCGACAGTGGACCAGGCGAGCGCCGGCCTCGGCCTGCAGCTCACCTGGAACCGCGCGCTGGGCGGCCGGCGCAACCAGCTGGTGGTCGGTGCCGGCGCCGATGTCGGCGTGGCACGCTACCGGCTCGATACCCAGCCCGCCCGCTTCGACGACACACGCGGCACGCAGCCGGTGGGCGACTTCGCCGCCGAGACCGATGCCCGCACGCGCCAGCGCACGCTGTCGGCGTATGCGAGCGACACGCTGGCGATCTCGCCGCGCTGGAGCGCGACCGCGAGCGCGCGGCACGACGATGCGCGCCTGGTGATCCGCGACGCCGGCGGCGCCGATCCGGCGCTCGACGGCGACCACGGCTTCCGGCGCACCAACCTCGGGTTCGGGCTGAGTTTTCATCCGTCTTCCGAGTTCACGGCTTTTGCCTCCTACAGCGAGGGCATGCGCGCGCCGACGGCGATGGAGCTCACCTGTGCGGACCCCGACGCGCCGTGCAAGCTGCCCAACAGCTTCGTCGCCGACCCGCCACTGAAGAAGGTGGTGGCGCGAACGCTCGAGGCGGGTGCGCGCGGCGGCCGCGGCGCCACCCGCTGGAGCGTGGCCGCCTACCGCAGCGAGGTCGCGGACGACATCCAGTTCGTGAGCAGCGGCGGCGCGGCCAACGCCGGCTACTTCCGCAACGTGGGGCGCACGCGCCGGCAAGGCATCGAGCTGAGCTGGGAATCGAGATGGGGTCCGCTGGGACTGGCGCTGCGCTACAGCGCCATCGACGCCACCTACCGCAGCGGCTTCGTCGAGCGCAGCCCCGCGAACTCCAGTGCCGATGCCGACGGCAACATCGTCGTCGATGCGTCGCGGCGCTTGCCGGGCCTGCCGCGCCAGAGCCTGCGCATGCGCTTCGAGCTCCAGCCCAGCGAGTCGCTCTCGCTGGGCGCCAACCTGGTGGCGAGCGGCGCGAGCGTGCTGCGCGGCGACGAGAACCAGCTCGACCGGCACGGGCCGCTGCCCGGCTGGGCGGTGTGGAACCTGGACGCGACGCAGCGCGTCGGCCGCCGCGGCGAAGTGTTCCTGCGCGTGAGCAACGTCTTCGATCGCCGCTACGCCAACTTCGGCGTGCTCGGCCGCAACGTCTTCGCCAATCCCGAGCGGCGCTTCGATCCGGCCGGCGCGATGCCGGAGCCTTTCCTCGGCCAGGGCGCGCCGCGCGGTGCGTGGATCGGCCTGCGCTGCACCTGGGGCGCCTGAGGGAGCCGGCCTTACTGCAGCCAGCCCTGGCGCCGCGCCTCGTCGAGGAAGGTGCAGACGTCGTCGCGCAGGGCGCCCTGCAGGAATGCCAGCTCGAGCTCCGCCACGATCTCGTCGACCGAGCGCTGGCCGTCGCAGCGGCGCAGGATCTCGGCCGCGGAGGTGTTGAGCCGCACCATGCCGTCGGGGTGATGCAGGACCCAGCAGTCCTGCGCGGGCTCGAACTGCAGCCGGTGCAAGGCCGCGACGAGCGGGCGCGGCGCGCTCACAGCGCGATCTCCATGCCGTCGTAGGCCACTTCGATGCCCTGCGCCTGCAAGTGGCGTCGCTGCGTGCCGGCGTCGTCGAGCACGGGGTCGTCGTGCTGCACGTGGATCAGTACCTTGCGCCGCGCGGGGGACGCCGCGAGCAGGTCCATCGTCGCGCTGCCGTCGACCACCACGCAGTCGGCGCCCTGCATCCAGCCCAGTTCGTGATCGCCGGCGTGCTGCATGCCGGGGGCGTAGAACAGGCGCTGTCCGGTGCGTCGGTCTTCGATCAGCAAGGCGATGCTGTCGCCCACCACCTGGCCGCGCCGGTGTGCAGAATAGGGCGGCGCTTCCCCGCTCACCGCGATGGCGGTGAAGCGCAAGGACGCAGCGCCTTCGATCTCGAACTCGGCGCTGTGCCGGTCGCCGGCGACCGGCACGATGTGCCAGCGCGTGCCGCAGTAGTGCTGCAGCACGCTCAGCAGCGGCAAGCCGGTCGTGAGGTCTTCGAACACGCAGGGCGTCGCGAACAGGTCGATGCAGGGTCCTTCGCGCAGCCCGAGCAGGCCGCTCACGTGGTGCAGCTGCGCATCGGTCAGCACGACGCCGCGGATTGGCGTGTCGCCGGCGCCTCGCGGGTGCAGCTGCGGCTGGCGGCGCAGCTGCGTGCCGATGTCCGGCGAGGCGTTGAGCAGCACCCAGTTGTCGCCGTCGGCCGACACCGCCATCGCGCTTTGCGTGCGCGCCGGCGCGAGCAGCGTGCCGGCGCGCTGCGCGGCACACAGGCCGCAATGGCAGTTCCATTGCGGGAAGCCGCCCGCGGCTCCCGAGCCCAGGACGAGGATCTTCATCGGCGTGTGTCGGCGGATTGGCAGCGCATCGGCCGGGTTTTGCAAGTCGCATGCCGCTCGTGCGGCCGACCTGCAGGGGGCGCGTCGCGCCAGCCCGGTACATGGTTGTGCCAAGCTGGCACAGGGTTGTCCCTGTGCCTCGCGCGGGGCGCCGGCCTTCAGTCGGTCTTGCGCCAGCGCAGCTTGCGGTAGATGGTGTTGCGGCTGATGCCCAGCTGCTTGGAGGCGACCGAGATGTTGCCGCCGGCGGCGGCGAGCGTGTCGCGGATGAGCTGGATCTCGGCTTCGCCCAGCGTGCGCGGTGAGCCTGGGCCCGCCGGCGCGACGGGCGCCTCGGCCGGCACCTGCGTGCTGGCCGGCGGCACGGTGGCCGCCGCGCTCGCGGCGACCGGGGCCACCGCAGTGACGGGCACCGTGGGCCGCGACGCAGCGCGCCGTGCGTCATCGAGGAAATCGTCCGACAGGTGCTGCTCGGTGATCTGCGCTTCGCCGGCCGCCATGACCGCCGCGGTGCGCAGCACGTTCGCCAGCTGGCGAACGTTGCCCGGCCAGCCGTAGTGCTCGAACAGGCCCATCACGGTCGCGCCGATCTGCGGCGTGGCCTGGGGGCACTCGGCGCGCAGGATGCGCTGCGCCATCACGACGAGGTCGGTGCGCTCGCGCAGCGGCGGCAGCTTCACGACCAGGCCGTTGAGCCGGTAGTAGAGGTCCTCGCGGAAGGTGCCGGTCTGGATCATCTCGCGCAGGTCGCGGTGGGTGGCGCCGATGACGGCGATGTCCACGTCGATCGACTTCTGGCTGCCCAGCGGGGTCACGCAGCGCTCCTGCAGCACCCGCAGCAGGCGGGCCTGCAGCGCGAGCGGCATGTCGCCGATCTCGTCGAGGAACAGCGTGCCGCCGCTGGCCTGCAGGATGCGGCCGGACGCGCCCTTGCGCCGGGCGCCGGTGAAGGCGCCGTCCTCGTAGCCGAAGAGCTCGGCCTCGATCAGCGACTCGGGAATGGATGCGCAGTTGACCGCGACGAAGGGCTGCCGCGCGCGGTTCGAGTCGTGGTGGACGGCGCGTGCCAGCAGTTCCTTGCCGGTTCCCGTCTCGCCCAGGATCAGCAGCGGGATGTCGCGGTTGAGCACGCGCTGCACCTTCTGGACCACCGCGTCGACCTGGGCGTCGCCGGTGCGCAGCTCCTCGAGCGCGCTGCCTCCGTCGGCGTTGCGCAGGGCGTCCGCGGGCGCGGCGGGCCGGCTCGGCGTGGCCAGCATGTTCGGCAGGTTGTGGGCGTCGTCGCCGCCGGAGGCTGCGTGGATGGAGCGCACGGCGCCGTTGAAGCGGGCGCTGACGTGGAACTGCCGTCCGTTGGGCAAGCGCAGGCACAGCGGCGCGGCCAGCGGCGCGCGGAAGTGGTCGATGACCGCCGACGCCGTGGTGCCGAACAGGCTGGCGAGAGTCTGCATTCGCAGTGCTGCGCTGCTCATGTCGAGCTGGTCGAGCGCACTGCGGTTGCCGCCGATGATGCGGCCGTCGGGCGCCACGACGATGATGCCTTCGAGCAAGGTGCCGATGAACTCGCCGCGGCTGTGGAAATGCAGCCGCAGCCGGTCGCCGTAGTCGTCGGACAGCCAGTGGTTCTCGATCATGCGCGCCGACATGCGCACCAGCCCCATGGTGTGCTGGTGGTAGGAGCGCTGGTCGCCGGTCACGTCGAGCACGCCCAGCATGTTGCCGCGCGGGTCGAAGATCGGCGCGGCCGAGCAGGTCAGGAAGCTGTTCGCGTGCATGAAGTGCTCGCTGCCGTGCACGAGCGTCGGCCGCTCCTCGAACAGCGCCGTGCCGACCGCATTCGTGCCCTTGGACTGCTCGGCCCAGTTGACGCCGGGCGCCAGCGCGATCTTGCGCGCACGCTCCAGGAAA
>DATFAY010000208.1:0-20060 GCA_035254085.1 Piscinibacter sp. | reverse complement strand
GAAGGGCTACGAGGCGGCAACCATGACCGAGATTGCGCAGCGCGCGGGTTCGTCGATCGGCTCGCTGTACCAGTTCTTCCCTACGAAAGCGGCCCTCGCACAACAGCTCATGGCGGACCAGATCGACGTGTTGACCGCACGCCTGGAGACCTTGCGCCAGGAAGCGTCCCAGCTCGACATCGGGATGGATGGTCGGTGCGGAACTCAACCAGGGCAGCGGTGAGTCGACGGCTCAGTCTGTCGCCTTTGCGCGCTTGGTGGACACCACCGGCGCACCGCCCGAATTCGTGTCCGCCACGCGCAAGGACGTCCGCGACCGCGTTGGCGCGGTGCTGGCAGTGCTTTGGAAGATGACGCCATCGGAGCGCGAGGCGGTGGCCTGGACGGTGCAGCAAGTCATGAAGGCGGCGGTGGTCCTGCAGGCCGAGGCGCTTGAACCCCGGCAGCGGCGAAGGGCCATGGACGAGCTCACTGCCATGCTGGCCGGCTACCTGAAGGCGCGCGCCGCGCAGGCATGACAGGCGCGCGTACCGGCCTGAAGAACGAGGCAGCAAACTATGTGGACGACGAGGTCGAACGGTCTTGGTCGAAGCGCGATCGCGGCGCACCGATGTGATCCTGCTCTGTAGCTGTTGTCGTAGATGAGTCCGCGACGAAAGACAGTTGGCGGCGCAGGTCAGAGCGCCGAGGAGCCGCCGTTTGCCAATGCTCGGATTTGGCCGCAACTGTCGTCCGGGTCCGGCAAGCGTGGTTCAGTCTCGAGCTGCTGACTGCATGCTCCATGAGGGATCGATTGGTGAAGTGAGTCATCAGTCTGTGCGAGAACTGCTCCAACAAGGCCAGCTGACCGAACGGGATAAGCGCCGGCTCTTTACCATGCAGACATGAGCGAGCAGATGGATCCATTCAACGACCCGCAGGCCGTCGCCAACTACGCGCAGGGGCCGGCACGCAACGTTCCAGGCTGGGCCGACATGCTGCGCATGGCAGACCTCCTGCTTCGCGAGCGCGTCCCCGATCATGGAAGCGTGCTGGTCGTGGGGGCCGGTGGCGGACTCGAACTCCGGCGATTTTCCGATTCAAACTCGACCTGGTCGTTTTTCGGAGTCGACCCGTCGCCCTCGATGTTGTCGCTGGCACGGGCCACGCTGGGCCCGCTGATGCAGCGCGTGCAGCTGCACGAGGGATACGTCGAGGACCTTCGCGCGGGGCCGTTCGATGCCGCCACGTGCCTGCTGACCATGCACTTCGTGGCCATGGATGCCCGGCAAAGCATGCTGAACGAGATCCGGCGACGACTTCGTCCCGGCTCGCCCTTCGTGGTGGCGCACCTGAGCTTCCCACAGGAGGCCGGTCAGCGCGAGAGATGGCTCGATCGGTACGCCGCGTTCGTCGCCTCTTCAGGGATCGAACCGGCCAAGGCGCGAGCTGCCGGGGAAGCGATCGGCGCCCGCTTGTCCATTCTCTCGCCCGAAGAGGACGAGTCGATGCTTCGGCAAGCGGGCTTTTCCGATGTCGAGCTCTTCTACGCGGGTTTCACGTTTCGCGGCTGGGTGGGCCGCGCCTGATCATCGGGACGACAGGATATTCAACGGCCGGCCGAGCGCTCGACCTTCCACCACCGTGGCAGGAGCCGCACAACCTCCGGCCGACCGAATCGATCATCGATGAGATGAACGCTTCCTCTGTCCAAGGGCGTGCGAATCACGCGGCCTGCCGCCTGCACCACCTTTCTGATACCTGGAAACAGGTACGCGTAGTCGTAACCCGCGCCAAAAGCGGCCTCCATGCGACGACGCATCTCCTCGTTGATCGGGTTGAACGGCGGCAGACCGAGCGTGGCGATGAACGCGCCGACGAGCCTGGTGCCGGGTAGATCGATCGCCTCTGCGAACGACCCCCCAAGCACGGCGAAGCCAATGCCGCGACTGTCGGGCGTGAACTGCTCCAGGAATGCGACCTTGTCGCTCTCCTCCATCCTTCGGACCTGGTGCCGAGTCGGCACCTGCGGATACCGCGCCGCGAAGACCTCGGCCACTTGATCCAAGTAGTCGAAGCTGCTGAAGAACGCAATGTAGTTGCCTGGATGTGCCTCGTACTCGGTGCCGATCAGGCGCGCCAGCGGCTCGAGTGACGATGACCGCTGCCTGAACCGCGTGGAAAGATGGCGCACCAGCCGGACGGACAACTGTTCGGCCTGGAAAGGAGCGTCCACGTCGAGCCACGCGGTGTCGACCGGCAGCCCCAACGTATCGGCATAGAAATGCTGCGGCGTCAGCGTCGCCGAAAACAATACCGTGGTACGTGCTGCAGCGAACCGGGGTTCGAGGAACGGCGCCGGGATCACGTTGCGAATGCACAAGGTCGAATCGATCCGCCGTGTCCCTTGCGGTTGACCCTTGACGCTCATGTCGATCATCGAATGGCTATCAAAGGTCTCCAGCAGGCCGTTGAAGTGCAGCGCGTCGAAGTAGAACTGCAGCAGGTCGGCGTCGATGCCGTTGGAAGCGCCCTCCAACAACTCCGCCACCGCGTCGGTCACGTCCTGCAGCGCCGAAGCGAACTTGCCCGGGATGTCGATCAAGATCCGGTATGCCCCGGTCTGTTCCTTCGTGAGCACGCTCCAGGCGCGATGCAGTCGGTCCAGCGGCTTCTTCAGCGCAGGATGAGCCTGCGAGCGCAACCTCCTGAACATCGCCTGGTCGAGTTCCGCCGTGTACATGGCTCTGGCGCGTTCGATCAGGTTGTGTGCCTCGTCGACCAGCACGCCGACCCGCCATTGGTTGTCGATGGTGAGGCCATGCAGCGCACCGCCGCCGTCGTAGAAGTGGTTGTAGTCGCCGACGACCACATCGCTCCACTTCGCCATCTCTTGGCCCAGGTAGTACGGACAGACCTTGTGCGCGAGCGCGATCTCGCGAAGCCTCGGCTGGGTCAGGCTTGCATGGCCCGAAGCGGCATCGCGCGCCTGCGGTAGTCGATCGTAGAAACCTTTGGCCAATGAGCACGACTCTCCGTGGCAGGCCTTGTCCGGGTGCTCGCAGGCCTTGTCGCGGGCGACGAGGTCGATGACCCGCAGAGGCAGCCCCGGCTCGCTCGCCCGGATGGTGTCGATCGCCTGGAATGCCAAGGCCTTTCCCGATCCCTTCGCGGTGAGGAAGAAGACCTTGTCGAGTTCCTGCACCGGACAGGCCTTCAGCAGCGGGAAGATCGTGCCGATGGTCTTGCCGATACCGGTGGGCGCTTGAGCCGCCAGGCAGCGGCCCAGCCGCGCCGCTTTGTAGACCGACTCGGCCAGCGCGCGTTGACCACGGCGGAATTCGGCGTGGGGAAACTTCAGCGCCGTCAGCGCCTCGTCACGCCGTTCGCGATGCGCTGTTTCCCGGTCGGCCCAATCGAGGAACGATTCGCAAATGCTCTCGAAGAACTGCCGCAGCGACTGGGCGGTGTGGCGTTCGACGAGCGGCGTTTCGCGCTTCGTGCGGACATCGAAGTACACCAGCGAGACGTCCAACTCGCCGAGTCCAAGCTCCTCGCACAGCAGCCAGCCATAGACCTTGGCTTGTGCCCAATGCACAAGCTGGTGATTCGCAGGAATGCGCTCGAAGGGTCCCTTGACGGTCTTGACCTCCTCGAGCAAGACCCGTGCGGGGTCGTAGCCATCGGCGCGTCCGCTAACCGTCAGGTGCTTGTACCGGCCGCTGAGCCGGACCTCCCGCCGATAGCCGGCGCTGCGTCGCTCAGCGACCGTCTTGTGGCCGGCCATGCCCTCCTGCGATGTCGGCGAAGGCGTGAACCTGAGGTCGAGGTCCCCTTGCTTGGCAGCGAACTCGCACAGCGTGCGGGCAGCGACGGTGTAAGCCGGCGCCGACACGTACTACACACCAAATTGATCATGCTCGACCGCGCGCCAGTGCTCCCGCACGTGCATCGAGCACCGCGCGATCCATTTGCTCGCGTGAAGTTGTTGCATGGCGGTCTCGGACGAGGGGTCACCATCATACTGTACGAACGTACAGTGTCATCATGTTTTCCAGAGTGCTTCGCCGTCGCCGGACGGGTGTACTCACCAAAGGTGATGCGCCCGCGCGCCACTGCCCTATCGCGTCGCCCGCAGCCACCGGCCCAGCGCGTCCATCTGCGCCAGCAGCCCGCGTCCATGCGGCGTCAACTCGTACTGGACACGTGCGCCGGGTCCTTCGATCGCGTGGCGCAACGCAACGCCGTGGTGGACGAAGCTCGTGAGCTGGCGGGTCAGCTCCTTCTGCGAGATGCCCGCCACGCGCCGCTGCAACTCGCGAAAGCGCAACGGGCCGTTGGCAAACACCAGCGCCTCAAGCACCGGCACGGCCCAACGCCCGGCCACCAGCGTAACCGCACGCGCGATGTCGACCTCGCACGAGCTGCCGGCGCAGTACGGGGGTGTGTCGTGGCGGGGGATGATGGTTGCCATGAGGTGACCAGGCGACGCGCGCGACGCGGTTGAGTCAATCTCTTCCACTCTAGTCACTTCCGTCATCTCTCGTCATGGCTACCTCACTGAACCCCACCGAGCTCGAAGACCTCCTCGATCAACGGGACATTGTCGATACGCTTTACCGCTTCGGCGCCGGCCAGGATCTGCACGACGAAGCACTGCTTGCGTCGGCCTTCGCCGACGACGCCGAGCTCGACTTCGCACAACCGGCAGCACGGCTAGGGGTTGCCTTGCCGGTCATGGTCGGTAAGGCGGCCATCGTACCGGCGATCGTGGCCGCGACTTCGCAGTTGGACACCACACACACGGTATCCAATCCTCGCGTACAACGTCACGGCCACGACGAGGCCGAACTGTTCGCCCTGGTGGAGGCTCAGCACCTGCCGCAAGGCGACCACGTGCGCCATCTGTTGCTGAAGAACATCTACCGCTGCCGTCTGCGTCGCACTTCGCAGGGGTGGCGCATCACGAGAATGCACATTCACAACGTCTGGCTGACCGGTGACCCAAACGTGTTGTTTGCGTGACCGCATCGCGCAGTGCCGCTTGGAGCCCCAAGCCTCGCGCAGCTTCTTGCCGCCGGCCATGGCGCCGAAACGGCCGAGCAGTTGGTGTCTCGCTCTTGCCTCGATCGCAAGCAGCCGGCGCCTTCTCCTGACTGGGAGTGACCATGTATCTCAGCCGCGAAGCGAATCTCGCTTGCCCTGGCAAGTCAGGTCATGCTTGGTAGGGACGGTGGCAGGCCGAATGCGGGGAGGACAGTGTCCTCGAAGCGGGTCAAGGCGCTGATCCGGTCGCCGGCGAGAGTGAGGACGAAGAAGCCGACGCCCGGGGTGCCGCTGGGAGTGTGGAGGTAGACCCCGAATGCCGGCTGGCCGTTGGCTCGCGTGGGCACCAGCCGGAAACCCCGAGCGAAGCCGAAAACGAATGCGAAAAACCCGGCCACGCTGTCTCGGCCCCGGTACTCCAGCGGCATCGGCGGCATCGACAGGAAGACGTCATCGGTGAACAGGGCGACCAATGCATCGATGTCGGCAGCCTCATAGGCGCTGACGAACCTCGCCACAATCGAGCCCTGGGTTGCCGCATCGCTTGCAGGCGGGCGCTGCTGCCCAGTTGTCGCCGGCAGTCGGCGCTGCATTCCCGCACGGGCGCGCCTGAGTGCGCTCTTGACCGACTCGACTGTCGTGGCCAGCATGTCGGCGACTTCGTCCGCGTGGAATCCAAGCACGTCGCGCAGGATGAGGACGGCCAGCTGGCGGGGCGGCAGTACCTGCAGGGCGGTCACAAATGCCAGGGACAAGGACTCGGCCTGCTCGTAGCGCGCCTCCGGACCGGGCGACACGGTGATCGAATCGTCCACAAGGGCGTCAGGATAGGGCTCGAGCCAGTGGACGTCGCCGAAGCCCGTGGGTTCCGGTGGTTCGATTCCCGGGATGTCCCACTGCTTTGGCGGGCGCCGCCGATTGGCGCGCAGCGCGTCGAGGCATCGGTTGGTGGCGATACGGTAGAGCCAGGTGCGAAGCGAGGCGCGCCCGTCGAACCCTTCGAGACCTCGCCAAGCGGCGAGCATCGAGTCCTGGAGCGCGTCCTCGGCGTCCTGGAACGAACCGAGCATCCGGTAGCAGTGAACCTGAAGCTCGCGACGGTGCGGCTCGGTCAGCGCCCGGAATGCCTGGGCGTCGCCGGCCCGCGCTCTCGACATCAGGTCCGTTCTCGCCAACGCCACCCTCTCCATTTCGTTGCCTGTACGCAGTTCCATTTTGTATAGACGTCGGCCGAGGCGCAAAGGGGGCGGTTGCGCGAGCGCCTCCTTTTGTGGCGTCGCGGCGTCTACAGCAGGCATCGTCGACACACTGCTGAAGGAGCACGGAAATGGGAAAGATCGTCATCAGTACCAATGCCACCCTCGATGGCGTGGTCCAGGACCCGGACGGCCAGGAAGGCTTCGAGCAGGGCGGCTGGTTCCACCAGTTCGCGGGCGGCAAGGATCTCGAAGAATGGGTCGTCAACGAAACGCAGGAAGCCCTCGGCGCCGAGGCGCTGCTGTTGGGCAGGAGAAGCTTCGAGTGGTTCGCGTCCCGGGTGCCGTCGATGGGCGAACGTGTCAGCCGCCAGTGGGCGGACAGGATGAACAGCCTCCCGAAGTACGTTGTGTCGTCGACACTCGAACATCCCCAGTGGAGCAACACCAAGGTGCTCGTAGGCGACGCGGTGGACGAGATCTCGGCGCTGAGGCGCAGGGTGGGCGGGGACATCCTCGTCTACGGCAGCTATCAGCTCGTGCGCGCCCTGATGGCGCGGGACCTGGTCGACGAACTGCGGCTGGTCGTCTTCCCGGTCGTCCTGGGTGCGGGCCTGCGCCTCTTCGACGGGATGACCGACAAGAAGGCTTTCCAGCTGGTCGACACGCGAAAAATCGGCGACGGCCTCATGCACCACAGGTATGAATTCCCGCCGGTTTCTCTTGCGAAGTCACTCTGACGTGGCGCGACCAACGACTTCGACGGAAGCGACATGATGAAAGCGGATGCCCAACACATGCCTGGAGCCGCCGCGATGGAACGAGACTTTCTCTACCAGCGGCGGCTTGTATCGCTTCGCCCATTCGTCACGGACGACGGTGTCCCGGGTTTGAACCTGAGATTCGCTGGTGATGAAACGATTGCCGTGCGAATCGACATCGAGTTGCTCGGACTCCTCCATCAGGCAATAAGGCGACTCGAGGCGAGCCCGGGACTCAAGCGCTAAGTTGACCTCCGAGAGAAACAAACTCTCCAGGACGATGAACGTGCTGCCGCCGCTACCGCCGCTCCTGCCCGGCACGTACACCGTCAGCGCGTCGGTCACCTTCAGTCAGGCCTGGTGCGACGGAACCAGTGCCGATCCCCTCACGTGCCTGCCGGCCGGGACGATGCTCTTCTACTCGCGAGACTTCACTACGGTCGCGCCGCGCCCAACACCTGCGATGAAACAGAGCGCCGCCTTGGGCCCACCTTGAAGTGTCGGACCGGCAACTCCGGCGCCGGCACGTGGCGTCGAAGCAGCCGTTCGTGAACGGCTCGTTGTGGCCGCCACCAGTCGCAATGCGCCTCAGGAAGCTGCCCTTCGAGGACACGCTTCAGGTGCCTGGCCGGCGAAGAACAGCCCGACCAGCAGCGACAGCAGACCGAGTCCCAGGCCACCGACCGAGACGTAGGTCAGGGTCTCCACCAGCCAGTGGTGGTGCGCCGCGCTGCGACCCATTGCGGGGGCGACGAGGAACATGACGAACCACTCCAGTGGGTAGAGTCCGCCGAGCCCGATAAGACCGGCGGTGATCTTCTTCCTGACCTCGGTCATGCCCGACAACGCCACCAGGACGATGAGCACGAGCCCGAACGCGGCGATGCCGGTGGCGTGGAAGTGCGCACGCTGCGCCCACCGCCAAATCGCAGCTTGACTGGCCGGGTCGTGAAGTGCGGGATGGGCCGCGATGCCACTGGCGATGTAGTGCTGATAGAGGTCTTCGTCGACGCCGAAAGACACCCCCATGCCGACACCCGCGGCGAGGCAGAGCAAGGACATCGCCAAGCCGATCTTGACGCTCGAGAGCTGCGTGTGCATGGTGTTCCTAGAGGTCGAGAACCAAGGTGCCGCCGCGTGTGCGGGAGCAGCACGGTGTGAACTGATCATTGCGGGCGCGCTCTTCAGCGGTCAGGAAGCGGTCGTGGTGTTCGATCTCGCCAGCGAGCACCCGCGTCAGGCAGGTGCCGCAGACTCCCTGCGCACACGAGGTCGCGATCTCGATGCCATGCTCGGCCAGCGCCGCCACCACCGACCTCTCCTTGGCGACGGGGATGACCTTGCCCGTGCTCGCCAGCCGGACTTCGAAAGCGACGTTGTTGCGCGCGTCCGCCAACTCGCCGGCGAAATATTCCCGGTGAACATGGGCTTCGGGCCAGCCCTTCTCTATGGCCGTGGCAATGACCCGGTCCATGAAGCCGCTCGGCCCGCAGACGTAGAGATGAGTGCCCGGGGCGGGCTGATCGAGCAGCGCCGGAATATCGACCCGCTGCTCCGAAGAGCCGTCCGACCAATGGAACTTCACGCGGTCAGCGAAGGCCGAGCGGCGGATCCTGTCGACGAAGGCCGTCCGTGACGCCGAACGAGTGCAGTAATGCATCTCGAAATCGGCGCCGACGTTGGCCAGCCGCTCGGCCATGCACAGAATCGGCGTGATGCCAATGCCACCGGCCAGCAGCAGCGACCGCTTCGCCGTGTGGTCGAGCGCAAAGTGATTCCGGGGCACGCCGACGTCGACGATGTCGCCGACCTGCAGCTCGTCATGCATGGCCCGCGAGCCGCCTCGGGACTGGGCATGACGCAGCACGCCGATGACGTAGCGGTGGGTATCCTTGGGGTTGTTGCACAGCGAATACTGTCGCACCACGCCATCGCGAATGCGCACATCGACGTGAGAGCCGGCGCTGAACGGCGGCAGCATCTTGCCCTTGGGGTCAGCGAATTCGAAGCTGCAGATGTCCTCCGCCTCGATCGTCTTGCGCACCAGCTTGAGCGCCAGGTTGCCACCAACCGCCCGGCGGAACCTGCGTCGCACGTAGGTGCTGAACCCCGAATAGGTCTGCACCCCGACCCCGAGCATCGCCACCAGCAGCAACAACTGGTAGGGAAGCCCTCCGACCATGCCAGCGTGCAGCGCGATGCAGTAGAGGTAGATCTTGCGCCCGATGTGCTGGTCGGCGAAGTAGTGCTGCAGCTTCAGCGCTTCGCCGCTGAAGGCGTCCATGTAGAGGTAGCTCTTGGCGATCGAGTGCGGATGGTCCTTCTCGAGGATCTCGGCCTCGTAGGCATCCCTCGGTTTGGCCGGATAGCGCAGGGACGCCCATTCCAGGTTCGGCACCTGCGTTCGCGTCTTCTGCCAGAAGGCCTCAATGGGAACGCGGCTGGAGCCGTCCACGGGAGCCTTCGACAGCGGTTTGACCGGCGCCACGTAGCCGGTGGCACGGTAGATCAGTTCCTTCACCGGCTCGAAGCCCAACGGCAGGCCTGTGAGAGTGATGCCCGCCAGCACCAGTGCGGAGTAGATGCCGACGACCTTGTGCAGGTTCAGCGTGCGCGCACTGCCCGGCAGGCGCGGGTTGAATCTCAGTGACGCCTTCAGCGCCTGGCGATTGCGCGGCCACCACAGTGCGATCCCGCCGGCGATCAGGAGTACCAGGAAGACCGTGTTCGCCCATCCGGCGACGGTGCGGCCAAGCTTCAGGTCGTCGAAGAAGCGGAAGCGGTGCAGCCAGTCCATGACGCCGAAGAATCCGCCGTACTGGTTCTGCACTCCCAGGACGCGCGCGCTGCAGGGGTCGACGTAGACGTAGTCCTTGTCGGTGAACATCACGGCCACCGACGCCGTGTCGTCGGTCGTGACCTCGATGCTGTGCAAGCGGGCAGCCGGGTGGGCAGCGCGCGCACTGGCGGCCAGGCGGTCGAGCGACAGCGGGGCCTCGCATTTCGGCACGACATGCAGATCTCGGTAGACGACGTCCTCGAGCGAGTCCCGCAGGACGAAGCCCGCGCCGGTGAGTGCCAGGAAGGCGACGGCCAGCCCGATCGTCAGACCGGACCAGGTGTGCAGCCACAGGAGCTTGTTGCGCAAGATGGGATTCATGGCATCCGATTCGTTGTGCAGGAAAGCGGAAGACGTCGAGTGACGAGTTCGGCCTCCAGGCGGGTGGGCTCGCGGAGCCGGATCGCCGGCCGTATCAACCCGACGCTCTCGAGAGCATGGCGCTGCAGTCCGAAGGCAAACTGAATCGACGATGAATCTTCATTCAGGCGTCTGCATCGGACGGATTGCGGCTCGACGTGGTTCGCGGCGGCGGCCGCCATGGCGCGCTACAGACTGTCGGCGATGACAGGATGGAGTTCGACGCGGACCTCCTTCTTGTCCTGGCTGATCGCCTTCCAGGTCGGGTCGTCCTGGAGTCGCTCGCGAACCTTGGTGACCACGGCCTCGCGCCGACCCAGCGCGTCATCGTCCTTGTACTCGAGCACGATCATCGTGTTCCACGCGCGGCCCGCGCTGTAGAGGTTGGAGTACACGCTGTACCGCGACAGGACACCCTCCTCCATCCAGCCGGCGAACTGGGGCAGCACATAGCCGTCCGCGTACTTGAGATAGTCGTTCCTCGACACCAGCACCTTGTACGGAATCACCAGGAACACCGAGTGCCCCGCCGGTGGCGCGCTGCCCTGCTGACGGATGCTCTCGATGGCGTCGGTCCGGATCTCGGTCGTTGCCGCCAGCGCGCGGGCGCTCAAACCGGCGGGACGACTGCGCTCCACCTCTTTCCAGCGCCCGAGCTCGTGGTCGTTCCTGAAGGTGAGCAGTGCCATCGCGTCCCAGCCTTGGGCATCCGCATAGCGACTGAAGAGCAGTCGATAGCCCGTCAGCATGCCGTCGGCCTGGCGCCGGCGCAGTTCGCCCGCGGCCAACTTCTGCAGCTCCTGCTGAAGTACGACACGCTGGGCCGGCGTGACGCGGTAGGTGATCATCAGGCTCGGGCCGCTTCCCGGCGTCGCCTGCACGGTCGCGGTGGCAAGGAACGTGACGACGTGCAGCACGCACGCCCTCACACGGCGAATGATGGTGGTGCTCATGGGATCTCTCCGGTGATTCCGGCGCGACGGGCGGCCGCCGCCGCGCCTGGAGCTGTTCAGAAGTCGACCTTGGCGTTGAACTTGATGCTCCGGTCCATGCCGATGCCGTAGGTCCCCGTCTGGACCGAGTTCCAGTAGCGCCGGTTGGCGAGGTTGTCGACGTTCAGGCCGAACGACGCCTTGCGCCCTGCCACGTGCGTGGCATAGCTCAGACCAGCGTCGTAGAGCGCATAGCCGGGGATGTAGCCCTGGTCCTGGTTGTTCACCGGACGTTGCGATATCAGTTTCACGCCGCCCTTGATGCTCAGGCCGGGAAACGACGCCACGCGATAGGCGACGCCAAAGTTGGCATTCCATTTCGGCGAGTTCTCCGGCACTTTGCCGTCGATCAGCGGCTGCGCCGGCGAGTGCTGGATTGCCTGCAGGCGCAGCAACGCCGCATGGACCTTCCAGTCGCGGTTGATCTGGTACGCCGAGGTGGCTTCGACGCCCTTGTACTCGAGGTCGCCCAGGTACTTGAAGACGTTGTCGGTCGGATCGGTCACGGCGTTGCCACGCGTGATGGTGAAATACGAGGCGCTGACCGACAGCCCCTTGACGTAGGAGTTGCGCACCCCGATCTCCTTCTGCTTGGAGACCGCCGGCGCCAGGATCTCGCTCGCGTTGGCTGCGTTGGCCGGTGCGGTGGCGCCGGCTTCCAGGCCCTGCATCGAACTCGCGAACAAGGTGGTGGTCGGCAGGACGTCGTACAGCACGCCATAGCCCGGCGAGGTCACGTAGCTCGTGCTCGACGGGCTGCCCTCGACCTCTTCCTTGTCCTGCACCCGGCGCACGCCCAGCAGGAGCTTGAGCTTGGGCGTGACGCCGATCGTGTCGTAGGCGTACAGACCACTGTCCGTGCTGGTCTGCGCCGGCTTGTCGACATTCGCTTTGGTGAACACCGGCGGGTCCAGAACAATGGGCTCGAAGATGTTCTGCTTCTGGGGCAGCTTGACGTTGTTGGTGTCGTAACTCACCCCGTAGCGCGCGCTGCTCGAAAGCCCCAGCGTCAGATCGTGCGTGATACCCCACGTCCCGAAGTGCCCCAGCATTTCGGTGCGCCCGAAGGTGTTGCGATAGTCGTTGGTGATCGGCTGGACAGTCACGGTGCCGTTGCCGCCCGTGACGGGGTCGTAGCCGCCGATGCGGACGGTGTTGCGGTGGCGGTGCGCGTCCGACTGGCCCGCCTGCACGAGCATCTTCCAACGGTCGCTGAAGGCGTAGTCTGCCCGCAGTTGCACATTGGTGGTCTGCGGCGTATAGACGTTCCACGAGCCTGACAACAGATGTCGCGGGTCGGGCACGCGGGTGATCGGGATCACGCCGGTCGTGCTGTTCACCGGCAAGAGCGAGATGCCTGCCTGCTCGGGCACCTCGCGCCGATAGTGCTCGAGGTCCGCCTGCAGTGTCAGGTTCGGGGAGACCCGCCAGTCGGCGCCAACACTCGCGAAGTAGCCTTCACCCGACGAGTCGTGCACCCCGTTCTCGAGGTGCAGGGCCGAGGCGTTGAGGCGTACCCCGAACTGCTTGTCCGCGCCGAAGCGCCGGCCGATGTCGACGCTGGCGCCGTACTGGCCGAACGAATTGCCTGCAAACCCTGCGGTCGTGACATCGCGCAGCCCGGCGCGCTTCGTCACGAAATTGATGATGCCGGCGGGGCTTGCGACGCCGAACATGAGCGCGTTCGCACCCTTCAGGGTTTCGACGCGCGCCTTGTTCTCGGTCGGATTGGTGAGGACGCCGGCGACCGGCAGGCCCCCGTCGAGCCGGTAGTTCGCAAACAGGTTCAGCTTGATGCCGCGCATCGCGAACGCGTCGTTCGAATTGCCGGCGGAGTTTGTCGCCTGCACGCCGGCCTGGTTCTTGATGGCATCGGAGTAGCCTTCCTGCGTCTGGCCGAGCGCCTCGCCGGAAGCAATCTCCTTGGTCATGGGCAGTTCCTGCTTGTTGCCGAGCTCCTGCCGGTTGTATTCGTCCAGCGCCATGGCGCCCTCGGCAGCAGGGCCAGCGGGCGCCGCCGCGACCAGACTCGCGGCGCTGGGGATGCGTTCGCCGAGTTCGGCGGCGATCCTCTCCGCCTGGCGCTGCAGCATGGCGGGGTCGCTGCGCGACGTGTAGGGGAAGACGACGGTGACGACGCCGACAGTGGCGCCCGCGACGTCGCGCAGCGCCACCTTCGATTCGAAACGCGAGGCTTGCTCGTTGACGACGTTGACAGTCGTTCCTGTGCGGGCAACCTCGAGGTAGCTGTCGTCGGCCGCGGCGCCGATGTGCCCCATGTTCGAGGCGACGATCGGGTAGGCCGACGCGCTGCCGGCCACTTGGGCACGCACCGCGATCACCTCGACCCCTGGATGGCGGCGCAAGGCCGCGTCGACCAGCGACTGTGCGAGCGTGTGCGTCGGGATGCCCGGATCGAGCTGGACCGGCTCGACCAGACTGGCGAGGCTGCGGATGTGGCGGCTCATCTCGTCGCGGTACTGGCCGGCCTTGGCGACGAGCGCTTCTCGATCAGCACCTGGCGGGTACGGGAAGGTGAACTCGACCGATCCGATGGTGCGCTTGTACAGGTCGAACAACGGCAACTCGACGTCGACGTTCTGGTCGCCGCGGCGGTTGATCTCGATGCGCGGTTGGCCCGACGCGAGCACGGCGATGTCCTCCGGCAGGGAGGCGCGGCCGACGCGCTCGGTGACGAGCGAAGCGATGATGAGGCTCTGAGCTGCTGCGGGCGGGGCCGCGCGGATGTCCACGCCGAGCAATTCGGGATGCGCCGCCCGCGTGCGCGCCACGAGGTACTGCGCATACTGCACCGCGGCCTCGGGCTGCGCCGACGGACCGGCCGTCGTCCTCACGGTCGGCGCAGCGCCGACCTGCGCCTGGGCCAGCGGGAATGCGGCCAGCAAGGCGATGGTCAGCGCCGTTTTCGTCGTGTTCATGCTTGTCTCCATCATGTCGTTGTCTTGGGTCGGATCACGCGGCCCTCTGTGGGATCCCGTGGGTGCGCAGAGCGCACCTGAATTCGGGCCGTTGGGTCGCGCCTTCATTCGCGTTGCCACAGCGGCGATGCTCACCGGGGTCTCTGAAGTCTGGCTGTCGCGAACCTGAAATCCGGTTCAGAAACCGCACCTTCGCCCTCATCGCATGTCCTAATGACAAGCGAGCGCGCCGCCGCGAAAGTGGGGACACCTCGACTCGCACGGCCCCATGAAAGTCCTGATCGTCGAAGACCAGGCCCGCCTGGCCCAGTTCCTGAAGCAGGGCTTGTCCGAGTCGCGCTACACGGTGTCGTGGGCACGCAGTTGCGCCGAAGCCAACGATGCGATCGCGCAAAGCACCTACGACGTCATCGTGCTCGATCTCGGGCTGCCCGACGGCGACGGCCTCGACCTGCTGCACACGTGGCGCCACAACGGGTTCAACGAGCCCGTGCTCGTTCTGTCGGCTCGCGACACGGTCGAGGATCGCATCAAGGGGCTCGACTTCGGCGCCGATGACTACCTGCCCAAGCCTTTCAGCCTGGAGGAGTTGCGCGCGCGCGTGCGCTCTCTGGTGCGGCGGCAGGCCACGGTGAAGAACGCCGTGCTCGAGCACGCCGACGTCGAGCTCGACATGCTTGCACGCACGGTCAAGGTTCGCGGGCAGCCCATCGAGCTCACCAATCGCGAATACGCGCTGCTCGAAGTCTTCATGCACAACCAGGGCCGCGTCCTGCCACGCACGCTGATCGCCGAGAAGATCTGGGCATCGCACTACGACGTCGACACCAATCTTCTGGACGTGTACATGAGCCGCCTGCGCAGCAAGCTCGAGACGGCGGCGGGCAAGCCCTTGTTCAAGACGGTGCGTGGCGTCGGCTACCAGCTCCTATGAAGTCGATCGGGGCACGCATCGCCCTTTGGTATGCGTGCGCGGCCACGGTGACGCTCGCAGTGCTGTTCGTGATCGGCTACGGGCTGCTCGAACATCACCTCCTGCATGGGCTCGACCTGCTCAACGAGGCCCAATTCCAGGAGATTGACGCCCGTCTGGGTCCGGACTATTCGGGCTTGAGCGCGCCTTTCATCGAGATGCGCATCCGCGAGACCACCGACTTCGCTTCGACCTTGTTCTACATCGACATCCATCGGGCTGGTGCCGGCACGATCTTCCGCTCCACCAACCTGAAGAACGCCGACATCCCCGACGCCGCGCATGAGCATGCCTTCAGCGTGACGCTGCCGGAGGTGGGCGACGTGCGCGCGGCCGAGTTCCACATGGCTCCCTTCGAGGTGATGGTCGCAACGCCGTTGCTGCCGGTGCGCGAGACGATGCAGACTTACGTCGAGGTCTGCGCCGGGCTGCTGGCGGCGATGTTGATCATGAGCCTGCTCATCGGCCTCGGCCTGAGCCGCCTGGTGCTTGGTCCGGTGCGCGCGATCCGCGATACGGCCAACCGGATCCGCTCGGACAACCTGGGCGAACGCATTCCGGTGGGCGACGTGCACGACGAGATCGCCGATCTCGCGCGCTTCCTCAACCAGATGTTCGACCGGCTCGAGTCCTCGTTCGACCAGATCAGGCGCTTCACGTCGGAGGCATCGCATGAGCTGAAGACACCGCTGTCGCTGATCCGGCTCAATGCCGAGAAGCTGATCGGCGACGCAAGCCTGTCGGCACCGCACCGCGATGCGCTTCAAGACCTGCTCGAGGAGGTCGATGGTCTCAATCGGATCATCGAAGACCTGCTGTTCCTGTCGCGAGCGGACGCGCACGCCATCGCCGTCCAAGCACAGCCTCAGGACCCCGAGCCGTTCCTGCAGGGCTTCGCGCAGGACGCCAGCGTGCTCGCGGAGCACCACGGGCGCGGCTTCGCACTCGAGCACGAGGGCCACGGTACGGCCACATTCGAGGCCGGATGGATGCGTCAGGTGCTGCTGAACCTGCTCGTGAACGCGATCCGCGTCTCGCCGCCCGGCGGACTGATCCGCCTGCGCTCGGCGTTGCACGACGGCGTGTGGCAGCTTCACCTGATCGACGAGGGACCGGGCTTGACCGACGAGCAGCGCGAGCGCATGTTCGACCGCTTCGTGCGCTTCGGCGCAAGCGCCGACGAGGCGCTGCCCGGCACTGGCCTGGGCCTGGCGATTTGCCGCAGCATCGTCGATCTGCATGGTGGCCAGATCCGCGCGAGCCGATCCCTGCACACCAGCGGTCTGGACATCGAGGTGCAGATCCCAGCGGCCCGGTGACTACTGCAGGCGCGCCGCGTAGAGGCCCCAGATGCGCGCCAGGTCGGCTGCGCCGTGGCGACCACCGACGACCTTGAACGCCTCGACCGCCTTCGCCGTCTGCCCGGCCATCAGGTAGGCGATCGCGAGGTGCAGCTTGGCGTACTGCGGCCGGTTGGCGAGCCTGCCCTTGCGAAGGCCTTGTTCCATCATCGCGAGGCCGCGGTCGTGCAGGCCTTGCGTGACATGGGCGTATCCGAGGTTCACGAGTTCGATGCCGTCAGCTGCGCGCTCGGCGGCGGCACGCACCTCGGGTTGCTCGATGTGCTGGCGCTGGGCGAGGGCCTGACCTCGCCACTGTTCGCGCCACAGGCGCTGACGCGCGGCATCGCTGCCGCTGCCGAGAACGCCGCTCGCAAAGCCACGATCCATGACCTGCACTGCCTCGGCCGGAAAGCCCGCTTCGGCAGCCTGTGAGGCCAGCTGCAGGTAGCCTGCCGCGCCCGCGAGCGTGCCGGTCAAGAGGCGCAGGCGATTCACATCCATCGCCAAGGGCAGGCCGAAATCCGGGCGCTGCTGGGTGCGGTCGAGCAGCTCGGCCCAGTACACCCGCGTGGGGTAGTAAGTGACCAGCTTCTCGAGGGCCCAGGCCGTGGCATTGCCGTCGTTGAGCTGGACATAGCATTTCTGCAGCAGCAGCAGCATGTCCTCGCCCGGAGCGCGGCCGGCGCGCTCGGCGGCCTGCACCTGCCATTGCAGCTCGCGGGCGGCGTTTTCGTAATCGCCCTTGCGATAGAAGGCTTGCGCCAGCACCGGCCGAACGTCGGCTTCGGCACCGCCGGCCTTGACGTAGCGCTGCGCCGCAACGATGGCGGCAGCGTAGTCCTTGCGCTCCAGTTGCAGCGTCGCCTCCGCCCGCAGTGCCGACAGTGGCACCTCCGCGGCTGCGGGCGCCTCGCCTGCGTGGGCGGCGAGCATCAGCCCCAGGCCTGTCACGGCGAGCGCGGACGCCAGCGCCGAGCGGCGCGAGATACTGATGCTCATGACGATAGGTTATCGACGTTGGCTAAACGCTACCTGAATTCGCTTGGGAACAGCTCAGTAAGGGATGCCGATGTTGAACTTGATCGTCAGCGCGTCGGCGCTGGACGTGATGCCGCGGCCGATGCCGGCGTCGATGTCCCAGCCATGCACGCTGACGTCGACCACCACGAACGCGCTGTCGCTCTGCTGGCCTCCCCGCAGGATGCGGCGCGTGGTCCCGAGATCGGTGTAAAGCTCCAGGCCGAGCGACGCACGCTCGCCCAGCGCGTGCGACACCTTCGCATCCACGCCCAGACGCGGTGTCTTGCTGCGCAGCGCGCCCGAAAGATCCCAGGCAAAGGCGGGGTTGACGGCCGCGCGCCAGTCGGTGCCGCGCCAGCCACTGATGATGCGCAGCTCGGCACTTGCAGGCGACTGTTCGAAGCATGCCTTCAGGCGAGACAACTCGAGCTGCCCACCCAGGAAGAAGCCGCTCTCACCCTCGGCCGGACGATGCGGCATCCACTTCACGTGAGTCTTGACGCCCGCCAGACTGGCGCTGCCCGACGCGTCGCGATTGAACGGAAGCGCAAGGCCGACCTCGACGCCATCGGCCACCCCCAGGCTGAACTCGGGCGTGAAGCGCCAGCCCTGGTTCGGCACGACCTCCGTCGGGAATTGTGGCTCCGTCCGCCCGCGCGGCGTGGTGGTGACATGCAGGTCCATTGCGACCTTGCCAAGTTCGCCGGTGTCGTCCGTGTCGACCTGCAGAGCATCAATCAACTCGGCATGCACCGGTGCAGCCGTGATGGTCGCGGCCGCGACGCAAGCTGCGCACAGGGCCTTCTTCATCGCCCGACCTGTCCGATATGGAAGAGACGCTCAGGCTAGGCAGCGCGCATGAATCGATCCTGAAACGGACCTGAAGAGAACGTTCATCAGCCATTCAGACCCCGTCTGTGCCAAGCCACGTGCGGGCCGTTTGGATCAACGCCGCCCGACACCGGCCGCAACTCTTCCACGCGCAAGCCGGGAGATGGCCAGCTGCTCTATACAGATTGCCGCGAAGAGCCCGAGGTGTCCGTTCTTCGTAGCCACCGTTCACGATCGCCTCAAGTTGAAGGACCGCTTCGTGGAATCGTGGCCGGCGTGAGTCGACCCAAGAGCCGAATTCGACGATCGACCACAGCCGACGTTCGTCCTCTGAGATGGGCGGCACCCATTCGCCGGGTTGTCACGCCTGACAGCGAGTGTTCCGCGCCTCAAGTCTTCCGACGTGCCACGTCCAGCTTCTGAAGCAGCGGGGCAACCACTCCCGCCGATCGACGGGAGCCGGCCAGGTGGAACCACCACATCTCGTAGAGAGGCAGTGTCTCGCGCAGGCGCAACGGCGCGACCTGCTTGCGCAAGTCTCCGATCAGCAATGCGGCGTGTGGCACCACCGCAAGCAAGTCGGTGTGCGCCACGAGATTGAGCATGCTGGTGAAGTCTGGGCACTTGGCGGCCACTCGCGGTGCCGTCATGCGGCGAACTGCGAATGCCTCCGAGAGTACGTCGACCGGCCCGCGCACGCTCGGCTCGACGGAGGCCCACTGCGCACCCTGCAGCGCGGCGAGCGTCTGCGCGCCGGCGAGAGGATGATTTCGGCGCGCGTAAACCAAGGGCCGGAGTTGGTACAGAGATTGGCATTCCAGGCCACTCGGTTCGTATCGTCGCGGCCGGGGTGATAGGACGAGGTCGAACTCTCGCCTGCGCAGGCCCGAAAGCAGCCGCCCCTCGTCGACAGTCGCAAGCTCCAAGGTGCGACGAGGGTGGCCCTGACACCACACACCGTAAAGCGCTGGCCCACAGACCACCGCGGCAGAAGGCGTCAGGCCGACCCGCAGCACGTCTGGGCTCGACCGGCGTGTCGTAGCTACAGCAAGCGCCTCGACCCGGTCGGCAAGCGATACGCCTTCCGATGCGACTTGCAGGGCCAGTTCAGTCGGCACGTATCGCCGACCCGATCGACGCAGCAGAGGCGCATCGAAGTGCTCTTGGAGCTTCCTCATTGCGTGGCTGATGGCCGGCTGGGATACGCCGCTCGCCTGAGCTGCCGCGGCAAAGGAACCCTGCTCGATGACCAGCGCGAGGTATTCCAGGTAGCGCAAATTCATAAGCGTCTCTTATGTATTTGAAGCCATTATGACTTGCGGCCATCGCGTGAATCCTGGAAGCTGTGTCGGCCCAGGCATTCCGAGGTGAGTCTCCGTGACGCAGCTACCCATCCACACTGTTCAAGCCTATTTGGACCATCTGCAAGCCAGCGACACGGCCGGCTTGATTTCCACGTTCGACGACGACGGCGTCGTTCACTCGCCCTTCCTGGGCACGATGCCAGCGAGCGAGTTCTTCAAGAAGCTCGCGCAGGCATCCAGCAAGAGCGTCATCACGCTCATCGACCTGTTCGTATCAGTGCAGGATTCCAACGTCGTGAGGGTAGCGGCCTACTTCCGCTACGACTGGACGCTCAATGATGGAAGGATCGTGGACTTCACGTGCGTAGACGTCTTCAGCTTTAGGCCGGGAAGTGCTCGGATCCACGATATGCAGATCGTCTATGACACTCACCCGTTGCGCGAGAAGGTGGGCGACAAGTACGCGCCAGATCGCTG
>DATFAY010000207.1:0-6265 GCA_035254085.1 Piscinibacter sp. | reverse complement strand
AACAAAGCCACCACGCTGGGGCTGGGCTTCACGGGCAAGCCGATGGCCAATCTCGAGATCGGCGGGAATCTGTCGTTTATGGACGACCGCAGCGAGTACGCGCAAACGCTCGATGCCGGCGCAGGCGGCGAAGCCGCGGCCTTGCTGGCCGCGACCGGCGGCCTGCCGGACACGCTTTTCCGCCAGACGACGCTCAAGCTGTTCGGCAGGTACACGCTGGACAAGCAGTCCAGCATCCGTGTGGACCTGGCGCACCAGCGCACGCGCTGGACGGACTGGGCCTGGGGTTACAACGGCGTCCCGTTCGCCTTCTCCGACGGCACCACCATCGTGCGCAAACCCACGCAGAACGTCACCTTCATCGGCGTGACGTACGTGCGCCGTTGGCCGTGAGCGCAGGCGTGCCAGGCGCTTTTGCAGGCGCTTGGTCGCACGCCGCCCATCCCCTCAGTCAGCGTTTTCCGATTCGTCGCGGGGGCCCGGTCACGCTTGATTTTTGTCAACGGTGCACACTATGGGCCGTTGCACCATGTATCCATCAACCCGTTTTCATCTGACAGGAGCAAACCGTGAAAGTCACCTACCTGATTGCCGCAGCCGCCACCACGCTTGCCTTTGCGTTCCCCGCGTCCGCCGCCCCTGACGCCGACGCCGCCAACAAGATGGCCAAGGACAACGGCTGCACGAAGTGCCACTCGGTGGACAAGACCAAGAAGGGCCCGTCCTTCCAGAAGACTGCCGCCAAGTACAAGGGCAAGGCGGATGCCGAAGCCACGCTGACGAAGTTCCTCACCAGCGGTCAGAAGGTCAAGATGGATGACGGCACCGAGGAAGAGCACAAGGCCGTCAAGGCAGCCGACCCCGGCTTGAAGAATCTGATCCAGTTCATCCTGGCGCAGTAAGCGTTCACCCACAGCACCGAGCGCCGCCACATGCCGCCGCCGCCCACCCTGGCCGATGCCGGATTTGCGGCGCCCGCGCCGGCTCCGGTGCCCCCCCTGCCGATTCCGCGCTACCTGGAGCAGGTGTACTGGTGGGCGTATGTCCACCCCAACGCCGTTCATGTCTTCGAGCGTGAGTGGCTGGTCAACCTGATCCTCTTCGGCAACTACGGGCGCCTGCGCGACGCGGCGCTGGACGACCTGGGCGAGACCATCACCGGCAGCACGCTGCAGGTGGCCTGCGCCTACGGCAACATCACGCCGCGCCTGCGCGAGCGGATGGCCCCCGACGCCCGCCTGGACGTCGTGGACATCCTGCCGATCCAGCTCACCAACCTCGCATCCAAGTTTCCCGCCGACGAGCGCGTTGCCCTGATCCAGGGCGACTCGTCGTCGCTGGACATGCCTGATGCGAGTCATGACCAGGTGCTGCTGTTCTTCCTGCTGCACGAGCAGCCCGAGCACGTGCGCCGCAAGACGCTGGCCGAGGCGTGGCGCGTCGTGAAGCCGGGCGGCCGTGTCGTCATCGTCGACTACCACCTGCCCCGGCCGTGGCACCCGCTGCGTTTGCTGATGACGGGGGTGTTCAGGCGGCTCGAGCCCTATGCCATGGACCTGTGGCAGCACGAGATCCAGGAGTTCATGCCGCGCGCCGCGCAAGCCGCGGCCGTGTCCAAGGAAACCTACTACGGCGGGCTGTACCAGAAGCTGGTGCTCGTCCGCTGAAAAGAAAATCATGGAAACATTCAAGGCAGATGTCGCGATCATCGGCGCCGGCGGCGCGGGCCTCAGGGCCGCGATCGCAGTCGCCGAGGCCGACCCCAAGCTCAGCATCGCGCTGATCTCCAAGGTCTACCCCATGCGCAGCCACACCGTGGCCGCCGAGGGCGGGGCCGCGGCGGTCACCCAGGCGCACGACAGCCTCGAGGCGCACTTCCACGACACCGTGGCGGGCGGCGACTGGCTGTGCGAGCAGGACGTCGTCGAGTTCTTCGTGGGCCAGGCCCATGAAGAGATGGTGCAGATGGAGCACTGGGGCTGCCCGTGGAGCCGCAAGGCCGACGGCCACGCCAACGTGCGCGCCTTCGGCGGCATGAAGATCGAGCGCACGTGGTTCGCCGCCGACAAGACCGGCTTCCACATGCTGCACACGCTGTTCCAGACCTCGATCAAGTACCCGTCGATCCGCCGCTTCGACGAGCACTTCTGCGTCGATCTCGTGGTCGACGAAGGCCGCGTGCAGGGCGTGGTCGCGATCGAGATCGCCACCGGCGAATTCCGGCTCATCCAGGCCAAGTCGGTGATCATCGCCACCGGCGGCGCCGGCCGCGTGTTCCGCGAGAACACCAACGGCGGCATCGTCACCGGCGACGGCATGGCGCTCGCCTACCGCCACGGCGTGCCGCTGCGCGACATGGAGTTCGTGCAGTACCACCCGACCTGCATGCCGGGCACCGGGCTGCTGTTCACCGAAGCCTGCCGCGGCGAAGGCGGCTTCCTGCTCAACAAGGACGGCTACCGCTACCTGCAGGACTACGGCCTGGGCCCCGCCGAGCCCAGCCCGCGCAACAAGGCCATGGAACTGGGCCCGCGCGACCGCCTGAGCCAGGCCTACTGGCACGAGAAGCAGAAGGGCCGCACCATCAGCGGCCCGCACGGCGAGGTGGTGCACCTCGACTTGCGCCACCTCGGCGAGAAGAAGTTGCGCGAGCGGCTGCCGCAGATCTACGAGCTGGCGGTCGAGTACCTGGGCGTCGATCCCGCCAAGGAGCCGGTGCCGGTGCTGCCGGCGGTGCACTACACCATGGGCGGCATCACCGCCGACGGCAACACCGCTGCGCCGCTGAGGGGCCTGTATTCGGTGGGCGAATGCTCCAGCGTGGGCATCCACGGCGCGAACCGGCTCGGCTCCAACTCGCTCACCGAGCTCGTGGTCTTCGGCAAGGTCGCGGGCGTGCAGGCCGCACAGCATGCGAAGTCCGTGGCGCACGGCGCGAGCGCGATCGTCGGCACGCTGGCCGAGGAAGCGCGCGCCAAGGCGCTGGGCATCGTCGCCCGCTCCAACGGGACCGAGCGCATCGCCACCTTGCGCAAGGAGATGGCCAAGAGCATGGAAGACGGCTGCGGCATCTACCGTACCGCGGCGACCATGCAGGCCACCTGCGACAAGATCGCCGAGCTCAAGCAGCGCTACAGGAAGGTCCAGGTCGACGACCACTCCAAGGCCTGGAACACCGACTGGCTGCTCGCCATCGAGCTGGGCTACCTGCTCGACGTCGCGCAGGCGATGGTCCATTCGGCGCTCAACCGCAAGGAGTCGCGCGGCTCGCACCAGCGCCTGGACGGATTCGAGCAGCGCGACGACGTCAATTTCCTGAAGCACACGCTGGCCTATCACAACGGCGACGACGCCCCGCGCATCGCCTACGGGCCGGTCAAGATCACCACGTCCCAGCCCGGCACGCGCGCGTACGGCGCCGCCGGCGAAAAGGCCGAAGCCGAACGCAAGGCCAAGGAGGAGTCCACTCATGCATGACTGTTCTTGTTCGCATCCCGAGGCGGCGTTTCGCGGCGAGACCGCGGCGGGCGGCGGCGGCGGCAGCGGTGCGGCGACCGTGCGCACCATCGAGATCCAGGTGCTGCGCTACCGCCCCGAGCAGGACGACAAGCCGGTGTGGCAGAGCTACACCGTGCCGTTCACCGACGACATGTCGGTGCTGCAGGGCCTGCAGCACATCAAGGACGACATCGACGGCACGCTGAGCTTTCGCTGGTCGTGCCGCATGGCGATCTGCGGCAGCTGCGGCATGATGGTCAACGGCAAGCCCAACCTGTCGTGCAAGACCTTCCTGCGCGACCTGCTGCCCGGCCCGGTGCGCATCGAGGCGCTGTCGCACTTCCCGATCGAGCGCGACCTGGTCGTGAGCGTCGAGGAGTTCGTGAAGAAGCTCGAGGGGATCAAGCCCTACATCATCCCGAAGGAGCCGCGCACGCTCGAGCAGGGCGAGTACCTGCAGACGCCCGAGCAGCTGGAGCAGTTCGAGCAGTTCAGCTCGTGCATCAACTGCATGTTGTGCTATGCGGCCTGCCCGCAGTACGGGCTCGACCCCAACTTCACCGGCCCGGGCGTGATGGCGCTGCTGCACCGCTACAACGCCGACTCGCGCGACGGCGGCCGCGAACAGCGCATGCAGCTGGTCAACGCCGAGGAAGGCGTGTGGAGCTGCACCGCCGTGGGCTACTGCTCCGAGGTCTGCCCCAAGCACGTGGACCCCGCCAACGCGGTGAACCAGAACAAGGTCAACAGCGCGAAGGACTACTTCCTGCGCTTTCTCTCGCCGAAGGGGGCTTCCAGATGAACCGCAAGGCCGTGGTACGTCGTCCCTATGTCCGTCCGATGGACGGCTGGTGGCGCCGTGATCCGTTCTTCGTGCGCTACATGGTGCGCGAGCTGACCGCGTTCGCGGTGCTGGCCTACTCGATCGTGCTGTGCGTCGGCGTCGTGCGGCTGGCGCAGGGCGAGGCCGCCTGGAACGGCTGGCTCGGCGCCATGCAGACACCCTGGTCGCTGCTGCTGCACCTGGTGCTGCTGCTGTCGTTCGCGGTGCACGCCAAGAGCTGGTTCGACATCATGCCCAAGACGATGCCGATGATGTTCTCCGGCGGCGAGCGCGTGGCCGCCTCCACGATCACGCGCACCGGCTACGCCGCCGTCGTGGTCGCCTCGATCGTGCTCTTCGCACTTGCCGTGTGGTGGCAGTCATGAAACGCTCCAACGCCCCGATCTTCTGGCTGTTGTTCGGCGCCGGCGGCATGCTCAGCGCGCTGCTGGGCACGATGCTGGTGTTCATCACCGGCATCGCCGTGCCCCTGGGCTGGCCGCTGCGCTCCGACCTGCTCGCCTACCCGCACATGCTGGCGTTCGCGCAGAACTGGCTCGGCAAGGGCTTCCTGTTCGTCGTGATCTCGCTGTTCGCGTGGCATGCGGTGCACCGCATCTTCCACAGCCTGCACGACGTGGGGGTGCACAACGGCGCGGTGGCCAAGCTGGCGTGCTACGGCGGCGCGCTGGTCGTCACCGTGGTCGCCGGCTGGAGCCTGCTCGGCCTGGGTTTCTAGCGGTGCGGGCCCTAGTGCGTCGTGGCCTTGGCCGGGTGCTGCTTGCGCAGGGCGTGCAGCTCGGCCGTGAGCCAGGCCGCGCTGGGAATGCTCGGCCCGTTGCGGCACTGCACGAGGTAGTCGGTGCCCGACATGCTGCTGCGGCTGGCGGCCAGCTCGATGAACTGCTCGGCGGTGGCGATCATCTCGCGGTCCACCAGGTAGTTGAGCTTGCTGACCAGGTGATCCTTGGCCTGGGCCGCGCCGTACCAGGTGCCGTTGCGGTTGAACTGGCAGGCCGAGCCGCCCAGGCGCTCGAGCAAGGCCTCGATCTCGGCGCGCGCCGCTGCCGGCAGGGGCGCGGCGCTGCAGGGCGCCGCGGCGGCGAACAGGAACAGGATGAACGCGGCAAGCCGGCATCGCATGGTGGTCTCCGGGCAGCCCTGGCGCAGCCGCGTCCACCGCGGCGACTCCCGCCGGGCCGGGGCCCAGGCGTCATTGTGGAGCGGGAGCCAGCAGGTTGGCATCACGCGCAAGTACCCATTTGCCGTGCTCTTTTCTCAGGATAGTCAGCGTGTGGCCCGCGCGCACCGCCGGCTGGCCGCCGGGCGGGGTGACGACCACCCTCAGGCGAGTGCGCATGAAGGCCCAGTCGCCCAGCACCCGGAGCTCCTCGATCTCGCTGCTGCCGTCGATGTGCGGCCCGCCGGGAGCGGCCTGGGCGGCGAAGTCGGCCTTGTGCATGACCACCCCGCCCGGCACCAGGAAGACGGCGTCGTCGGCGATCAGCGACAGCACGGTCTGCACGTCGCCGGCCCGGCTGGCGGCCATCCAGGTGGTCAGCAGATCGCGGATCTTCCGCTCGTCGTCGTTTTGCATGGTGAATTCCGCGCCCGTTCGGACGCGGCCCAAGGCCCGCGGAGCGGCAGCTTCGCACGCCGGCACCCGCCGCGTCCAGGAAACCCCGCTGCCCGTAGTAACCTCTGCCCTTGATGCACGCATGGGTCGTAACCATCTGCATCCTCAAGCCCCGCCCGGCCTCCTGACCGGCGGCGCGCGCGAAGCGCCCGACCGGCGTCGCGCCGTGGCCGTGCGGCGGCAGAATTGACTACCGTCAACCCCCCGGGCCTGTCCAGGCCCAATCATCCGTCCAGCCCCCAGCCCGTCTTCCGCCTGCCCATGCTCACCGCCACCGACATCGCCTGCTCCCGCGGGGAACGCCGCCT
>DATFAY010000206.1:0-5058 GCA_035254085.1 Piscinibacter sp. | reverse complement strand
CGCCGCGGCGAGCGCCGGCATCCCGCTCACCCATCGGGACCACGCCGCGCGCATGCTGTGGGTCACCGGCCACCTGCGCGCCGGCCAGAAGGACGTGCTCGACCTCGACTGGCCCGTGCTCGCGCGCGCGCAGCAGACGCTCGCCGTCTACATGGGCGTGGCCTCGCTGCCAGTGCTCTCGGCGCGGCTCATCGAGCACGGCCTGGACGGCGAAACCCCCGCAGCCATCGTCGAGCGGGCCACGCTGCCCGAGCAGCGCACGCTGGTCGGCACCCTGCGCAGCCTGCCGGCACTGGCGCGCGAGCACGACGTGCGCGCACCGGCCCTGATCATCATCGGCAGCGTCGTGCGGCTGCACGCGCTGCTCGAGGCCGGCATGCTGCGCCCGCAGTCCGCACCGCTGGCAGCCGCCTGAGTCGCTGCGCGCGGCCGGCGGCCACGGGGCCGCTACCATCGCCAGCCTCTTCACGACACGTCGCGACCGGCGACCCGGCGATGCTCATCAAGCGATTCCTGCTTTCCATCCTCGCGCTCGTGGCCGTGCTCGTCGCGGTCCTCGCCATCAACACGCTGCGCCAGCCGTCGCGCCAGCTCGAGGTGCCGCCGGCGCCGGCCATTGCGGTCGATGCGGATGCAGCGGCACAGCACCTTGCCGCGGCCGTGCGCCTTCGCACCGTGTCGTCCATCGACGACGCACAGCTCAACCTCGATCAGTTCCAGGCGCTGCACGAGCATCTGCGCGCCACCTATCCGCGCGTGCATTCGAGCCTGCAACGCGAAGTGGTCAACGGGCTGAGCCTGCTCTACACGTGGCCGGGCAGCGACCCCAAGGCCAAGCCCATCCTGCTGATGGCGCACCAGGACGTGGTGCCGATCGCGCCCGGCACCGAGGGCGATTGGAGCGAGCCGCCGTTCTCCGGCAACGTGAAGGGCGGCTTCGTGTGGGGCCGTGGCGCATGGGACGACAAGGGCAACCTCATCGCCGAGCTGGAAGCGGTCGAGTCGCTGCTGGCCGGGGGCTTTCGGCCCCGGCGCACCATCTACCTCGCCTTCGGCGCTGACGAGGAGGTCGGCGGCCTGCGCGGCGCGGCCCACATCGCCCGCCTGCTCGCGGCTCGCGGCGTGAAGCTCGACTTCGTCGTCGACGAGGGCCTGCTGATCACCGAAGGCGCCATGCCCGGCCTCACCAGGCCGGTGGCGCTGATCGGCATCGCGGAAAAGGGCTTCACCTCGGTCACGCTGAGCGCGTCGGCCACGCCCGGCCACTCGTCGATGCCGCCGCCGCCTGGGCGCAGCGCGATCGGGATCATGAGCGGCGCGCTCGAGCGCCTGGACGAGCGGCCGTTCCCGGCGGAGATCCGTGGCGTGGCGCGCGAGATGTTCGACACCCTGGCGCCCGAGATGAACGGCTTCAACCGCGTGGCGCTGTCCAACCTGTGGCTGTTCGGGCCGATCGTGCGCAAGCAGCTCGAGGCGCTGCCCAGCGGCAATGCCATGCTGCGCACGACCACGGCATTGACCGTGGTGCATGCAGGCAACAAGGACAACGTGCTGCCCGGTCGCGCCGAGGCCATCGTGAACTTCCGCATCCTCCAGGGCGACACCCGCGCCGCCGTGCTGCAGCACGTGAAGGAGACCGTGGCCGACGAGCGGGTGAGGCTCGGCGAGCTCGCCAGCGCAACCGAGGCGTCTCCGATCTCGCCCACGCAGTCGGACTCCTATCGGCTCATCCACAAGACGGTGCGCGAGCTGTTTCCGGGGACGGTGGTTGCCCCCGGCCTGATGATCGGCGGCACCGACTCTCGCCACTTCGAGGCGGTCAGCGAGCACATCTACCGCTTCTCGCCCGTGTACGCGCGACCCGAGGACCTGGCGCGCTTTCACGGCACCAACGAACGGATCGCGACCCGCAACCTCGCCGACCTGATCCGCTTCTATCGCCGCTTGCTGGAGCAAGGCGCGGGCGCGCCCTGAGGCGGCACGGCGCCGTCGCGCGCCGTGTTGCGCGCGAGGCCACACCGGCGGCGCGGAGAGCCGCAAAACGCTTGGTGTTGCGCTGCACAACGGGTATGGTGACAGGGCTCGTGTCGTTGTCGAGGAGCCCTTGTCACTCGCCCCGCTCGTGTCCTTCTGGAAACGGTTCGGCAGATGGACGATCGCTGCCGCGCTGCTTGCCGCCATCGCAGGCATCGCCTGGCTGGTGGTCGACGAGGTGCAGACTTCGCGCCGGCAGGCCCAGTCGCTCAGCCGCGTGGCGGCCGACCTGCGATTCGAGCTGAAGCCGGGGCCCAGCCCGGCGATTCGCTTCCCGGGCGCTGGGCCTTTCGACGAGCGCCTGGGCTACCACCGGATCCCGCAATTCGTGCAGCGCCTGCAGCAGCAGGGCTTCGCGGTGTCCGCGCAGGCACGCATGTCGCCCAGGCTGCTGGAGCTGGTCGACAAGGGCCTCTTCGCCACCTACCGCGAGAAGACGCAGACCGGCCTGGACGTGGCCGACTGTCGCGGCCAGCCGCTGTTCGACGCGAGCTATCCCGAACGGGTGTACGCCGGCTTCGACGCGGTGCCGCCGCTGCTGGTGGATTCGCTGCTCTTCATCGAGAACCGCGAGCTGCTCGACGAGCGCTTTCCCACGCGCAACCCGGCGGTCGAATGGGACCGCTTCGGCAAGGCGGTGGCAGACCAGCTGCTGCGCCGCGTGGACAGCTCGCACGCAGCCGCGGGCGGCAGCACGCTGGCCACGCAGATCGAGAAGTACCGCCACTCGCCGGAGGGCCGCACCGAGTCGGCGCGCGAGAAGCTGCGCCAGATGGTGTCGGCGTCGCTGCGGGCCTACATGGACGGCGAGAACACGCTGGGGCGGCGCAGGCAGATCGTGCTCGACTACCTCAACACCGTGCCGCTGTCGGCCAAGGCCGGATTCGGCGAAGTCAACGGCCTGGGCGACGGACTCTGGGCCTGGTACGGCCGCGATTTCGCGCAGGTCAACCGGCTGCTCGCCACGCCCATCCCCGACGTGCCGGCGCCGCCGCGGCAGCGCAGCGCGCTTGCTTTCAGGCAGGCACTGCTGCCGATGCAGGCGCTGGCGTTCAAGCAGGCGCTGTCGCTGATGATCGCGCAGCGCCGGCCCTCGTACTACCTGGCAGAAGGCGAGCCGGTGCTGCGCCAGCTCACCGATGCGCACCTGCGGCTGCTGGCCGACGCGGGGCTGATCCCGGCGGCGCTGCGCGACGCGGCGCTGCCGCTGCACCTCGAGCTGCAGAAGCAGTTCGCGCTGCCGCGGCCCGGCTCCTTCATCGGGCGCAAGGCGGCCAATGCGGTGCGCGGCAAGCTGCAGTCGCTGCTGGCGATGCCGCGCTCGTACGACCTCGACCGGCTGGACCTCGCCGTGACCAGCCCGCTCGACGGCGCGGTGCAGCGCGCCGCGACCACGCTGCTGCGCGGGCTGGGCGATCCGCTGCAGGCCCACGCCGCGGGGCTGTTCGGCTTTCGCCTGTTCAACGAGGGCGACGACACCAGCAAGATCATGTTCAGCTTCACGCTGTTCGAGCGCGGCGAGACCGGCAACCTGCTGCGCGTACAGACCGACAACTTCGACCAGCCCTTCGACCTCAACGAAGGCGCACGCCTGGACCTGGGCTCGACCGCCAAGCTGCGCACGCTCATCACTTACCTGCAACTGGTCGCCGAGCTGCACGCGCGCTGGAGCGGCCTGCCCGCCGCCGAGCTGTCGAAGCTGGCGATCAGCAGCCGCGATCCGCTGGCGCGCTGGGCGCGCGACCACCTGCTGCATGCCGAGGACAAGAGCCTGCCGGTCATGCTCGATGCGGCCATGCAGCGCACCTACTCGGCCAGCCCCTACGAGGGATTCTTCACCGGCGGCGGCCTGCACCACTTCGAGAACTTCGAGCCCGAGGACAACCGCCGCACGATGACCGTGCGCGAGGCGCTGACGCGCTCGGTCAACCTGGTCTTCATCCGCCTGATGCGCGACGTGGTGCATCACGTCATGGCGCGCAGCGAAGGCGAAAGCGCCGCGCTGCTCGACGACGAGGACAACCCCAAGCGCCAGCAGTACCTGGCGCGCTTCGCCGACAAGGAAGGGCGCGAGTTCATCGCTCGCTTCTATCGCAAGTACGCCGGCTTGCAGGCCGACCAGGCGGAAGACCTGCTGCTGCGCGGCGCGCGCGGCACCCCGGTGCGGCTGGCCGCGGCCTTCTACGGCCTGCAGCCGCGGGGGAACCTGGCCGAGCTGGCGGGCTTTCTCTCGCGGCGGTTGCCGCATGCGGACCTGTCGGAGGCTGCGCTGCGGTCGTTGCAGGACAAGTACGGCCCCGAGCGGTGGTCGCTCGCCGATCGGGGCTACCTGGCGGGGCTGCATCCGCTGGAGCTGTGGGTGGTGGCCGAGCTGCGCCGCCGACCGAAGGCGACGCTCGGCGAGCTGATCGCCGCGGGCGCGCAGCAGCGGCAGGAGGTCTACGGCTGGCTCTTCAAGACGCGCCACAAGAACGCGCAGGACGCGCGCATCCGCAACCTGCTCGAGGTCGATGCCTTCGCCGAGATCCACCGCATGTGGAAACGCCTGGGCTACCCGTTCGAGTCGCTGACGCCCTCGTACGCCACCGCGCTCGGGGCGTCGGGCGACCGGCCGGCCGCGCTGGCCGACCTGATGGGCATCATCGTCAACCGCGGCCTGCGATTGCCGGTGACGCGCATCACCTCGCTGCAGTTCGCGCGCGCCACGCCGTACGAGACCGACCTCGCGCGTCAGCCGGCGCAGGCCGAGCGTGTCCTGCCCGCCGAGCTCACCGACGTCGTGCGGCGAGCGCTGCTGACGGTGGTCGAGGAAGGCACGGCCAAGCGGCTGAAGGGCGCGCTGGTGCGCCGCGACGGCAGCGTGGTCGAGATCGGCGGCAAGACCGGCACCGGAGATCATCGCTTCGACACCTACGGACCTGGCGGGCGGCTGATCTCGTCGCGCGTGGTCAACCGGTCGGCGACGCTGGTGTTCCTGATCGGCGATCGCTACTTCGGCACCATGATGGCCTACGTGCACGAGCC
>DATFAY010000205.1:0-4439 GCA_035254085.1 Piscinibacter sp. | reverse complement strand
GATCGACGGCGACACCGAGCTCACCGTCGGCGGCACGCGCTTCGTGCTGCGCTCGGCGGGGCCCTCGCACACGCCGGACGACACGGTGATCTACCTGCCGGATGAGAAGGTGCTGTTCGCCGGCGACGTCGTGTTCCGCGCACGCGTGCCTTTCATCGGGCAGGCCGACAGCCGCCACTGGATCGCCGCGCTCGACCAGCTGCTCGCGCTCGATGCCAAGGTGATCGTGCCGGGGCACGGCCCGCAGTCGACGCTGCCGCGCGAAGACCTCACCCTGACGCGCGACTACATCGTCTACCTGCGTCAGACCATGGGCGAGGCGGCGCGCAACATGGAGCCCTTCGACGAGGCCTATGCACGCACCGACTGGTCGCGCTTCAAGCAACTGCCGCTGTTCGAGGCCGCCAACCGAATGAACGCCTACAACACCTACCTGCTGATGGAGCACGAGCATGACTGAACCTCGCCGCCGCTTCATGCTCGGCGCCGCAGCCGGCCTGGCAGGAGGTCTCGCCGGCGCGCTGCTGCCGGCCGCCGCGCAGGCGCAAGCCCCGGCGCTGCCGCGCCCGCTGGCCTGGCCGGCGCAGATCCGTCTGCTGGACGGGCGGGTGCTCGCGGCGCGAGAGCTGAACGCCCGGCCGGCGCTGGTGGTGTTCTGGTCCTCGACCTGCCCGTTCTGCCGCAGCCACAACCGGCACATGCAGAAGCTGTACCGCGCCGCCGAGGGCACCGACCTGCTGGTGCTGGGCGTGTCCATCGACCGCGACCCGGCGCAGGCCGCCGAGCACGTGCGCCACGAAGGCTACGGCTTTGCCGTCACTTGCGACGCGGCCGTGCTGGCGCCGCTGTTCGATGCGCGCCGGGTGATCCCGCGCACCTATGCAGTCGAGCGCGGCGCGCGCCTGGTGGCCGCGATCCCGGGCGAGATGTTCGAGGAAGACGTGATGGAATTCCTGCGCCTGGCCCACAAGAGCTGAGCGCGCCGCGTCACGGCGCGGCTGCCGGCCGCAGCAGCGGCGTGTCGTGCGCGACGAGGAACGCCTCGGCTTCCTCGATGATGAAGTAGCGGAAGGCCTCTGCCGCCGGCGACAGCACCTTGGACGGAAGGTGCACCACGTTCCAGGTGCGCATCACCGGCGTGCCCTCGACGGACAGCACGTGCAGCAGGCCGCTGCGCAGCTCGAGCCCGACCGTGTGCAGCGAGAGAAAGCCCAGCCCCATGCCGGCCATCACCGCCTGCTTGATGGTCTCGTTGCTCGACATCTCCATCGTGATGCGCGGGGTGAAGCGGTGCTCGCGGAAGAACTGCTCCATCGCGGCGCGCGTGCCCGAGCCGCCCTCGCGCACGACGAAAGGGTGCGGCTCGAGCAGCGCGACCGGCGGATGGCCCACCGTGAGCAGCGGGTGGCCCGGCGGCGCGACGAACACCAGCGGGTGCGCCGCGAAGGCCTCGGCCCGGGTGGCGAGCTCGCTCGGCGGGCGGCCCATGACGGCCAGGTCCACCTCGTTGCTGCGCAGCAGCTGCAGCAATTGCTCGCGATTGATCGTGACCCGCAGCCGCACCTCGATGCCGGGGTGCTCGTCGCGGAATCGCGCCAGCAGCCGCGGCAGGAAGTACTGCGCGGTGCTCACCATGCCGATGGTCAGTAGCCCGGTCTCCAGGCGCTTGAAGCGCGCCATCGCGTCGTCGGCGTCCTTGAGCGTCGCCAGCAGGCGCTTGGCGTAGACGAGGAAGTACTCGCCGGTGGTCGTGAGCGACACCTGCTTGCCCTGCCGCTCGAACAGCGGCAGGCCGATCTGCGACTCGATCTCCTTGACCTGCATGGTCACCGCCGGCGGCGTCAGGTGCAGCGCCTCGGCGGCGCGGGCGAAGCTGAGCTGGCGCGCCACTTCGACGAAGACATGCAGCTGGCGGAAAGTGACGTTCATTCAGTAAAAGCTGAAGTGAAAGAGAAGAATAACTGAATTCACCTTATTTGCGCGAAAACTTATATTGCCTGCACCGGGCCTTGGAGGCCCTGCCAGCCGCAGGAGAGCGCAGTGAACAAACCCGTTGAACCCGGCCTCATCACCGATGCCAAGAAGCGCTACGCCGCCGGCGTGCTCAAGTACCGACAGATGGGCTACTGGGACGGCGACTACCAGCCCAAGGACACCGACGTCATCTGCCTGTTCCGCGTCACGCCGCAAGAAGGCGTCGACCCGATCGAAGCGGCGGCCGCCGTGGCGGGCGAGTCGTCCACCGCCACCTGGACGGTGGTCTGGACCGACCGCCTCACGGCCTGCGACAGCTACCGTGCCAAGGCCTACAAGGTCGAGCCGGTGCCCAACACGCCGGGGCAGTACTTCGCCTGGGTGGCGTACGACCTGATCCTGTTCGAGGAAGGCTCGATCGCCAACATGACCGCCAGCCTGATCGGCAACGTCTTCAGCTTCAAGCCGCTGAAGGCCTGCCGGCTGGAGGACATCCGCATCCCGGTGGCCTACGTGAAGACGTTCAAGGGCCCGCCCACCGGGCTGGTCGCCGAGCGCGAGCGCCTGGACAAGTACGGCCGCCCGCTGCTGGGCGCGACCACCAAGCCCAAGCTGGGCCTGTCGGGCCGCAACTACGGCCGGGTGATCTACGAGGGCCTGAAGGGCGGCCTGGACTTCATGAAGGACGACGAGAACATCAACTCGCAGCCCTTCATGCACTGGCGCGACCGCTTCCTCTACGTGATGGACGGCGTCAACAAGGCCAGCGCGGCGACCGGCGAGGTCAAGGGCTCGTACCTGAACATCACCGCCGCGACGATGGAGGACATGTACGAGCGCGCGGAGTTCGCCAAGGAGCTCGGCTCGGTGGTCGTGATGGTGGACCTGGTGATCGGCTGGACGGCGATCCAGAGCATCGCCAACTGGGCGCGCAGGAACGACATGATCGTGCACATGCACCGCGCCGGGCACGGCACCTACACCCGGCAGAAGAACCATGGCGTCAGTTTCCGCGTGATGGCCAAGTGGCTGCGCCTGGCCGGCTGCGACCACCTGCACGCGGGCACGGCGGTCGGCAAGCTGGAAGGCGACCCGATGACGGTGCAGGGCTACTACAACGTGTGCCGCGACAGCGTCACGCGCACCGACCTGCCGCGCGGCCTGTTCTTCGACCAGGACTGGGCCGACACCAAGAAGGTCATGCCGGTCGCCTCGGGCGGCATCCATGCCGGCCAGATGCACCAGCTGCTCGACCTCTTCGGCGACGACGTGATCCTGCAGTTCGGCGGCGGCACCATCGGCCATCCGGCGGGCATCCAGGCCGGCGCGGTCGCCAACCGCGTCGCCCTCGAATGCATGGTCAAGGCCCGCAACGAAGGCCGCGACATCAAGAGCGAGGGCCCGGAGATCCTGCAGCAGGCCGCGCGTACGTGCACGCCGCTCAGGCAGGCGCTCGATACCTGGGGCGACGTGAGCTTCAACTACACCTCGACCGACACCAGCGACTACGCGCTGACGCCGGCGGCATCGCTGTGAGCAGCGGGAGAGCGACCATGATGAACAACCCCACCGGCCGCCTGACGCAGGGCCAGTTCAGCTTCCTGCCCGAGCTCAGCGACGCCGAGATCACGCTGCAGATCGAGTACGGCCTGGCCCGCGGCTACGCCTGGAGCGTCGAGTACACGGACGACCCGCATCCGCGCAACACCTTCTGGGAGATGTACGGCATGCCGATGTTCGACCTGAAGGACGCGGCCGGCGTGCTGATGGAGCTCAACGCCTGCCGCAAGACCTTCCCCGGCCACTACATCCGGCTGATGGCCTTCGATTCGACGCGCGGCGTCGAGAGCATCGCGATGAGCTTCATCGTGAACCGGCCCAAGGACGAGCCCGGCTTCGAGCTGGTGCGCCGGGAGGGCAGTGGCCGCACGATGCACTACACGACCCGCCGCCTCGGTGAACGCTGACATGCAGCGCATCGCCCCCTCGATCCTGTCGGCCGACTTCGCGCGCCTGGGCGAGGAGCTGCGCGCGGTCATCGACGCCGGCGCCGACTGGATCCACTTCGACGTGATGGACAACCATTACGTGCCGAACCTCACCATCGGCCCGGCGGTGGCGCAGGCGATCCGGCCGCATTGCGTGCGCGCCGACGGCACGCCGGTGCCGCTGGACGTGCACCTGATGGTGCAGCCGGTCGACGCGCTGGCGCAGGCCTTCGCCGCGGCGGGGGCGGACCTGATCAGCTTCCATCCGGACGCGTCCGCGCACGTCGACCGCACGCTGCAGCTGATCCGCGCCGAAGGCTGCCAGGCCGGGCTGGTGTTCAACCCTGCCACGTCGCTGGACGTGCTGGAGTGGGTGATCGACAAGGTCGACCTGGTGCTCGTCATGAGCGTCAACCCGGGCTTCGGCGGGCAGGGCTTCATCGACTCGGCGCTGCGCAAGGTGGAGCAGGCGCGGCG
>DATFAY010000204.1:0-4557 GCA_035254085.1 Piscinibacter sp. | reverse complement strand
CGCTGCGCCGGCGTCTCGTCGAGGTGGCGCGCGCCGATGGCCGCCATCACCGCCAGGCCGCCCATCGCGTCCAGCCCGGCGCTGATGACGCCGCCGTGCACGCGCTGGTGCGCGTAGTGGCCGATCAACTCGTGGCGCATGTCGATGTGGCCGGCCACGCCCTCGCCGCTCATGCTGTCGATCTTCAGGCCCAGCACCTGGTTGAAGACGATGCGCTGCTCGAACATCTCGCGCAGGTTGTCGACGAACTCCGGTTCGAAGGTGTTGGCGGCCGCGCTGGTGCGGTGTTCGTTCGGTATGGACTTCATGGCGACTGGAAACGCAGGAGCACTTGCTGCGGCGCGACCTGCTGGCCTTCGCAGACCGGCACCTCGGCCACCGTCGCGTCGTGCACCGCGCTGACGGCATGCTCGAGTTTCATCGATTCGATGACCAGCAGCGTCTCGCCGGCGCTCACGCGTTGGCCGGCCGCGACATGCAGTGCGATCACGCGACCGCTGAAAGGCGCGCGCAGCGCCTCGGCCAGCGCGCCGGGCTCGGCGGTCGGCGGATCGAAGCTGGCATCGGTCAGGAGCAGGTCCGCGCCGTCGATCTGCACGTGCCAGGCGCCGTCGGGCCGGCGCACCGCGTCGACGCGCACCGACAGGCCGTCGACCGCCAGTTCACGCGGTGCACGGCGGGTGTCGACCTGCAACGTGCGGTCGCCGCAGCGCACCTGCAGGCCGTGCGGCGCCTGCTCGACGAGGCGCGCCTCGACCAGCTCGCCGCGGTGGCGCAGGCGCATGGCGCGCTCGAAGGGCGGCGCCAGCGCGCGCGCGAGCGCCGGCGCGGCGGCGCACCACAGCGCTGCGAAGGCGAGTGGGCGCAGGGCCGACTCGCGCCGGGCGATCGCCTCGCGCAGCGCCTGGCCGCGCTCGGCCAGGAAGGGAATGGCGGCCTCGCCGGCGCCGAACGCCGCGTCGAGCAGGCACTCGCGCAGCAGCGCGCGGTTGGTCGGCAGTCCCAGCACCAGCGTATCGTCCAGCGCATGCGCCAGGCGCTCGATCGCCTGCGCACGGGTCGGCGCGTGCGCCACGATCTTGCCGAGCATCGAGTCGTAGTGCGGCGGCACGACGGCGCCCTCGACCAGCGCATGGTCCATGCGCACGCCTCGCGGCGCAGCGAAGCGCTGCACGGTGCCGGCGTGCGGCGCGAACTGCTCGTCCTCCGCGCACAGGCGCACCTCGATCGCATGGCCTTGCCGCCGGACCGCGTGCTGCGCCAGCGGCAGCGCCTCACCGCGCGCCACGCGCAACTGCCATTCGACGAGGTCGATGCCGGTGATCGCCTCGGTCACCGGGTGCTCGACCTGCAGCCGGGTGTTCATCTCCATCAGGTAGAACTCGCCGCCCTCGAGCAGGAACTCGACGGTGCCGGCACCGGCGTAGCCGGCGTCCTGCGCCAGGCGCACCGCGCACGCGCCCATGCGCTCGCGCAACGCTGCGTCCACCACCGGGCTGGGCGACTCCTCGATCAGTTTCTGGTGCCGCCGCTGCACGGAGCAGTCGCGCTCGCCCAGATGCAGGCAGTTGCCGTGGGTGTCGGCCAAGACCTGCACTTCGACATGGCGCGGCGCCATGAGCGCCCGCTCCAGCAGCAATTCGCCGCTGCCGAACGACGAGGCCGCTTCCGAGCGCGCGCTGCGCAAGGCGACGATCAGCTCGTCCGGCTGCTGCACCAGCCGCATGCCGCGGCCGCCGCCCCCGGCGGCCGCCTTCACCATGACCGGAAAGCCGATGCGTTCGGCCTCGGCCGCGAAGCGCGCATCGGACTGGTCCTCGCCGGCGTAGCCCGGCAGGCACGGCACGCCGAGCCGTGCCGCGCGCTGCTTCAGGGCCGCCTTGTTGCCCAGTGCGCGAATCGCGCCCGGCGGGGGGCCGACCCACGCGAGGCCGGCATCGAGCACGGCCTGGGCGAAGTCGGCGTTCTCGCTCAGGAAGCCGTAGCCCGGGTGCACCGCGTCCGCGCCGCTCGCACGGGCTGCGGCGATCAGCTTGTCGATGCGCAGATAGGAGTCGGCGGCCGCCGAGCCGCCGAGCGCGACCGAGGCATCGGCTTCGCCCACGTGCAGCGACCGCGCGTCGGCATCGGAGTAGACCGCGACGGTCTCGATGCCCAGCGCCGCCGCGCTGCGCTGGATGCGCCGCGCGATCTCGCCGCGGTTGGCGACCAGCAGGCGCTTCATTGCGGCATCGGCCGCTTCGCCACGCCCATGATCTTGGCGATGATGCCCATCATGACCTCGTCGGCGCCGCCGCCGATCGAGGCGAGCCGGCCGTCGCGGTACATGCGCGCGATCTTGTTCTCCAGCGTGTAGCCCATGCCGCCCCAGAACTGCAGGCAGTTGTCGGGCACGGTGCGCATGAGCCGGCCGGCCTTGAGCTTGGCCATCGAGGCGAGCTCGGTCACGTCCTGCCCGCCCACGTAAAGCTCGCAGGCGCGGTAGGTGAGGGCGCGCAGGCACTCGACCTCGGTCTTGAGCTCGGCGAGCTTGAACTGCACATGCTGCTGGTCGGCCAGGTGCGCGCCGAAGAGCTTGCGCTCCTGCGCCCACTCCAGCGTCCAGGCGATGCAGTTGGTCAGCGCCTCGATGGCGTTGGCCGCGGCCCACAGCCGCTCTTCCTGGAACTGCTGCATCTGGTAGATGAAGCCCTGGCCTTCGGCGCCGATGCGATAGCGCTGCGGCACGCGCACCTCGTCGAAGTAGATGAGGCCGGTGTCGCTCGAATGCATGCCGATCTTGCGGATCTTCTTCGCCTTTTCGATGCCCTTGCTGTCCATCGGCACCATCACCAGGCTCTTGTTCTTGTGCACCGGGCCCTCGCCGGTGTTGACCAGCATGCACATCCAGTCGGCTTGCAGGCTGTTGGTGATCCACATCTTCTGGCCGGTGATGAGGTAGTCGCCGCCGTCCTTGCGCGCCACGCTCTTGATGCCCGACACGTCGGAGCCGGCGCCGGGCTCGGACACGCCGATGCAGCCCACCATGTCGCCGGCGATCGCGGGAGCGAGGAACTCGCGCTTCAACTCGTCGCTGCCGAAGCGCGCCAGGGCCGGCGTGCACATGTCGGTCTGCACGCCGATGGCCATCGGCACGCCGCCGCAATGAACGTGGCCGAGCGTCTCGGCCATCACCATCGAGTACGAGTAGTCGAGTGCCGAGCCGCCATAGGCCTCGGGCTTGGTCAGGCCCAGCAGGCCCAGGTCGCCCATCTTCTTGAACAGCTCGTGGGCGGGGAAGATCTCCGCTTCTTCCCATTCCTCGACGTGCGGATTGATCTCGCTGTCGATGAAGCGCTTGAGCGTGCGACGCAGCTCCTCGTGCTCGTGGGTGAATTGCATGGTGGTCTCCGGTTGCTCGGCGGATTGCATGTCATCCCGGCTTTCGCCGGGATGACACTGTGTGGCGGACGGCGGCTTGCATCGTGGGCTGCTCACATGCGCGCGACGCCGAATGGCAGCGGCCGCAGGGATCGTTGTTCGGCGTCGGCGCAGATCGCCAGGCATTGCGCCAGCACGGCGCGGGTGTCGCGCGGGTCGATGACGCCGTCGTCGAGCAGCAGGCCCGAGGTGGTGAAGGCGTCGGCCTGGCGCTCGAACATCTCGACGATGCGCTGGTCCTGCGCATCGAGTGCCGCCGCGTCGGGCGCGACGCCTTTGCGCTGCGCGGCCGCCTCGGCCACGATGCGCATGGTCTGCGCGGCCTGCTCGCCGCCCATCACCGCGGTCTTCGCGCCCGGCCAGCTGAACAGGAAGCGCGGCGCGTAAGCGCGGCCGCACATGCCGTAGTTGCCGGCGCCGAAGGAGGCGCCGCACTGGATGGTGATCTGCGGCACGGTCGCGCCGGTGACGGCCTGGATCATCTTCGAGCCGTGCTTGATCATGCCGCCTTGCTCGCTGTCGCGGCCGACCATGTAGCCGGTCGTGTTCTGCAGGTAGATGATCGGGTGGCCGAGCTGGCAGCAGCGCTGGATGAAGTGCGTCGCGCGGTTGGCGCCGGCCACGTCGATCGGCCCGTTGTTGCTGATGAAGCCCACGTTGCGCCCGGCGATGCGCGCCTGCACGCAGGGCGTGGCCGCGCCGTACAGCGGCTTGAACTCGAGCAGCTGCGAGCCGTCGGCCAGGCGCGCCATCACCTCGCGCATGTCCACCGGCTGGCGCAGGTCGGCGGGCATCAGCCCGAGCAAGTCCTCGGCGTCGTGGCGCGGCGGCTCGGCATCGGCGGGACGGCCGGCCGCGGGCCAGCCGAGCTGCGCGACCATCTCGCGCGCCAGGCCGAGCGCGTGGCGATCGTCCTCGGCCAGCGCCTCGCCCAGCCCCGACACGCTCGTGTGCATCTCGGCGCCGCCGAGCTCCTCCTCGGTGGCGATCTCGCCGGTGGCGGCCTTGAGCAGCGGCGGGCCGGCGAGGAAGGCGCGCGAGCGGCCGCGCACCATGATCACCACGTCCGACAGCCCCGGCATGTAGGCGCCGCCCGCGGTGCCGGAGCCGTGCTGCACGGTGATCACCGGGATGCCC
>DATFAY010000203.1:0-6637 GCA_035254085.1 Piscinibacter sp. | reverse complement strand
TCATGAGCATAAAGAGCGACAAGTGGATCCGGCGGATGGCCGAGCAGCACGGGATGATCGAGCCTTTCGAGCCCGGCCAGGTGCGCCACGCGCCCGACGGCCACCGGATCGTCAGCTACGGCACGTCCAGCTACGGCTACGACATCCGCTGTGCCCCGGAGTTCAAGGTCTTCACCAACATCTACAGCACCGTCGTCGATCCGAAGGCGTTCGACGAGCGCAGCTTCGTCGACATCGAGAGCGACGTCTGCATCATCCCGCCCAACAGCTTCGCGCTGGCCCGCACGGTCGAGTACTTCCGCATCCCGCGCAACGTGCTGACGATCTGCCTCGGCAAGAGCACCTACGCGCGCTGCGGCATCATCGTCAACGTCACGCCCTTCGAGCCCGAGTGGGAGGGTTACGTGACGCTGGAGTTCAGCAACACCACGCCCTTGCCGGCCAAGATCTACGCCGGCGAAGGTTGCGCCCAGGTGCTGTTCTTCGAGAGCGACGAGGTCTGCGAGACCAGCTACAAGGACCGCGGCGGCAAGTACCAGGGCCAGCGCGGCGTCACACTGCCCAAGACCTGAGCCAGCTCAATCCGTGGCGGTTCACCCCTCAGTCACGGGGTGTTACATCCGCGGCCTTCGCCTACTGTTGACCCGGGGGACCGGGTGGGTCCTGCCACGCAGCGCCTGCGGGTTTCGGGCCCTTTTGCCGAACCGGCAGTCGCCACGGATCGACAACTGCACAGGAGGGCTCATGGGCCAGTTCAAGAAGTTCTCGGCAGCAGCCGCTGCCGTCGCCTTGGTGTGTGCCGCGCCCGCGTTCGCGGCCACGGGCATCTCGTTCAGCAACCTGGGGGGCGCCGAATACGACACCGCCGGTGTCTTTTTCCACGGCGACGTCACCTACACCGCAGATACCAATGACGGCGGCGGCATGGACCTGCTGAAGTTCCAGCTGTGGGACGACTACGTCGTGAAGTACGAGACCACGTTCTCGCTGGCCGTCGGCTCCACCGACACCTTCCACATCTCGACCAGCTACCCCGGACTGGTCGGCACAGTGGCGCCGGGCATCGGCATCTACCTGTACGACCTGCCGTCGTCGGGGTCGCTCGGCGCATCGATCGATCCGTACTACCTGCCGCACTACGCCGATCCGGGCCAGTGCCATACCGACTGCGGGCCGGTGCCCGGCGTGCCGGAGCCGTCGAGTTACGCCTTGATGCTGCTTGGCCTGGGCGCCGTCGGCGCGATGATGCGCCGCCGCGGCCGGCGCTGAGCCGACCCGCCTCGGGCGGCGCGCCTGGCGCCCCCGGGCGCGACGTGATTGAAGCCGGCCGCGGGCCGGCTTCGTGCTTTGCGGGCACGCCGGTTGCCGATTGCTCGAACTATCAGGACGCGCGACAGTGCGCCGTCGACCTCAACCAGGGAGTGCGCCATGCGCTGGCAAGGCAACCGCGAGAGTGACAACGTCGAGGACGCTCGCGATGGCGGTGGCGGTGGCGGCTTCCGGCTCGGCGGCGGCAGCCTGGGGCTGGGCTCGGTGGTCATCGCGCTCGTGGCCGGCTGGATCTTCGGCGTCAATCCGCTCACCATCCTGGGCCTGATGGGCGGGGACGGCGGCGCCCCAACAACGCAGCAGGCGCCCGCGCACAAGCCGCCGGCCGGCGACGAGATGGCGCGCTTCGTGTCGGTCGTTCTTGCCGACACCGAAGACGTGTGGCGCGCCAAGTTCCGCGAGGCGGGGGGCACCTACCGCGAACCCAAGCTGCGATTGTTCCGCGGCAGTGAACCGACCGCCTGCGGAATGGGTCAGTCGGCCATGGGACCGTTCTACTGCCCCGCCGACGAGAAGGTCTACATCGACCTCGATTTCTACGAAGTGCTCAAGAGGCGCCTGGGTGCGCCCGGCGACTTCGCGCAGGCCTACGTGATCGCCCACGAAGTGGGCCACCACGTGCAGAAGCTGCTGGGCACCACCGAACGCGTCGACAGCCGGCGCGGCCGCGTCTCGCGCGAGCAGCAGAACGCGCTAAGCGTGCGCGTCGAGCTGCAGGCCGACTGCTTCGCCGGCGTGTGGGCCCACGATGCGCAGGCCGCGCGGCAGATCCTCGAGCAAGGCGACGTCGAGGAGGCGCTCAACGCCGCCTCGCAGATCGGCGACGACGCCCTGCAACGGCGCTCGCAGGGCACGGTGGTGCCCGAGAGCTTCACGCATGGCACCAGCGCGCAGCGCGTGGCCTGGTTCAAGCGCGGCCTGCAGACGGGCAGCGTCAACCAGTGCGACACCTTCCAGGCGCGCGAGCTGTGAACCGCAGGAGTCCGCCCCCATGCGTTCCATCCTTCGACCCGCCGCCCTGATCGAGACCTGGTTCGACACCCTGCGGCCCGACCAGAAGGAGCTCGCCCGCGCCCTGCGCGACCTGGTCCACAGCTGCGCGCCCGAACTGCAGAGCTCGGTGAAGTGGGGCAACCTGATGTTCACTTACGAGGGCACCCACGCGGTCGCGATCGTGATGCACAAGGACCACGCAAACCTGCAGATCTTCAATGGCGCGGCGCTGGTCGACCGATTCCCCGAACTGGAAGGCGCGGGACGCGGCGTGCGCCACCTGCGCTTTCGCTATCGCTATCCGATCGACGAGGAACTGGTGCGCGAGGTGGTGCGCGCGGCCATCGAGCTGATGGAACTGTCGCCGCGCACCGGGCCGGGCGCGCTCACCGAAGAGCCGTGATCCAGTCGCAGCGCAGGCGGCCGCTGCGATGCAGGCGCCGGCGCAAGGCCACGTACAGATGAGGCAGGAACATCACGCCGACGCAGGCCAGTTGCGCCCAGGCCAGTTGAAGGATCAGCGCCGAGGGCAGGCCGACCCAGCCGGCCATCCACAGGCACAGCACCGTGTCCCAGGTGCCGCGCTCGAGTGGGTGCGGGTGGTAGGCGTGCCAGACCTTGAGCGCGTGCAACTGGTTCAGCGTCATGGCCGTCCTCCCGAAAAAACTGCGACTGCGCCCAATGTAAGCTTCGCGTCAGCATTCGGGAACCCCCAGAATGCCGGACGACGGCGCGTCCTCGTGTCAGACGGACGCTGGCCGCGGCGGCGCCGGCACGTCAGCGCCGCTTGCCTCCCCGACCGCGCGCCACCTTCAGCAAGAGCTCGATGAGCAACAGCCGCTCCGCCTGCGACAGCACGCCGGTCGCCTCCTGCTCCATGGTCGCGGCGATGGCCTCGGCACGTTGCACCAGCACCTTGCCCGCCGGGGTGAGATGGATCAACTGGGCGCGACGATCCTCGGTGCTGCGCACCCGCTGGACCCAGCCGCGCTCGACCATGCGGTCCAGGGTGATGGCCATGTTGGGTGCCGACACGTCCAGCGACTGGGCCAGCTGCTTCTGGTGGACACGCTGGTTCGACGCCACCAGCACCAGGATGGAGAACTCCACCGCCTTGAGATCCAGCGGCCCGAGGTGCCTGTGAAAGGTCTTCTTCAGCTCGATCGAGGCGCGGCTGGCGGCGTAGCCCACGAGGTGCGTGAGGCGCGACTGGTCCAGGCCGCCGGCCGTGATGCGCGGGTCCGCGATCTCGTCGGCATGGGCGCTGCGGGGCGGATTCATCGGATCGAAGTCAGGTCGTTGCGGCGGCACGCGCGGCGCCGAGGTAAGTGGCCACCACGCGCGGGTCGTGAGCCAGTTGCCGGGCAGGACCCTGCAGCGCGATGCGGCCCATCTCGAGCACGTAGCCGTGGTCCGCGATCTCCAGCGCGGCGCGCGCATTTTGCTCGACCAGCAGGATCGTCACCCCCGTCTGGCGCAAGGAAGTGATGGTCTCGAAGATGCTGCGCACGACCAGCGGCGCGAGTCCGAGGCTCGGCTCGTCGAGCATCAGCAGGGTCGGGCGGCCCATCAGCGCGCGGCCGATGGCGAGCATCTGGCGCTCGCCGCCGGAGAGCGTGCCTGCCAACTGCCGCCGGCGCTCGCGCAGGCGCGGGAACAGCGCATAGACCTCGTCCAGCGAGGCTTCGACCTCGTGCCGCGCCAGGCCGCGGCGGCGGTAGGCGCCCAGGCGCAGGTTGTCTTCGATCGGCATGCTGGCGAACAGGGCGCGCGTCTCGGGCACCAGCGCGATGCCCTGCGCCACGCGCTCCTCCAGCGGGCAGCGCGCCAGGTCGCGGCCGCGATAGAGCAGCTGCCCGCGCGCGGGCAGCACGCCCATCAGCGCGTTCAGCAGCGTCGACTTGCCCGCGCCGTTGGGGCCGATGACGGTGACCACGCTGCCGGCCTCGGCCCGCAGCGCCAGGCCCTGCAGCACCTGCGCGCGGCCATAGCCGGCATGCAGGTCGCGGACGTCAAGCAGCAACTCGGCCATGTCAGTGTTCCGTCCCGAGGTAGGCGGCGCGCACCGCGGGGCTGGCCTGCACTTCCTCGGGCGTGCCCTCGATCAGCTTGGTGCCGAATTCCATCACCACGATGCGGTCGGTGAGGTCCATCACCAGGTCCATGTCGTGCTCGACCAGGAGGATGCTCAAGCCCTCGCCGCGCAGTTGCCGCAGCACGGTCGCCAGGGCCTGCTTCTCCTGGTGGCGAAGGCCGGCGGCCGGCTCGTCCAGCAGCAGCAGCAGCGGATCGGCGCACAGTGCGCGGGCGATCTCCATCAGGCGCTGCGGGCCCAGCGCCAGGTTGCCGGCCGGCTCGTGCATGCGCTCGCCCATGCCGATGCGCACCAGCTGGCGCTCGGCCTCGCGCAACAGGCGGCGCTCCTCGGCGCGGTCCAGGCGCAGCATCGCCGCGGCCACGCCGCGCTCGCCGCGCAGGTGGGCGCCCAGGGCGACGTTCTCGAGCACCGTCATGCCGGGGATCATCTTCACGTGCTGGAAGGTGCGCGCGACGCCGCGCCGCGCGATCTCGCGCGAGGGCAGGCGATCGATGCGCTCGCCGCGCAGGCGAACTTCGCCGCCGCTGGCAGCGAGCACGCCGGTGACCAGGTTGAAGGTCGTCGACTTGCCTGCTCCGTTCGGGCCGATGAGGCCGAGGATCTCGCCGGTGCGCAGCGTGAAGCCGACCTCGTTGACGGCCACCAGCCCGCCGAAGGTCTTGCGCACCGCATGCAGCTCGAGCATGGCCTCGCCGCGCGGCGGCTTGGCGCGCTCGGGCAGCGGCGGCGCGTCGGCCCAGTCCACGCGCCGCGGCGGACGCGGCAGGCGCGCATCGAGGAAGGCCCACAGCCCGTCGCGGGCGTACTGCAGCATCACCACGAGCAGCAGGCCGAAGACGATGGTCTCGTAGCTGCCGCTGCCGCCGAGCAGCCGCGGCAGCCAGACCTGCAACTGGTCCTCCAGCAGCTTCACCACGCCGGCGCCGAGCAGCGCGCCGCCGACCTGGCCCACGCCGCCGATCACCGCCATGAACAGGTACTCGATGCCCATCTTGAGACCGAAGGGCGACGGGTTGACCGTGCGCTGGAAGTGCGCGAAGAGCCACCCCGATACCGACGCCAGCAAGGCCGCCAGCACGAAGGCGGTGACCTTGACCCGGAAGCTGTCGACACCCATCGCTTCGGCCATCGTCGAGCCGCCCTTGACCGCGCGCAGCGCGCGGCCGGTGCGCGAGTCGAGCAGGTTCGCCACGGCGAACGCCGACAGCATCACGATGGTCCACAGCAGGTAGAAGAAGTGCCGGCCGCTGTCCAGCGCGATGCCGAAGAACCCGATCGCCGGCACGCCCAGCAGGCCGTCGTACTTGCCCAGCGCATCGATGTTGCCCAGCAGGTAGTACAGGCTCAGGCCCCACGCGATGGTGGCCAGCGGCAGGTAGTGGCCCGACATGCGCAGCGTGATCCAGCCCAGCACCAGCGCCAGCGCCGCGGTGAGCGCGAGGCCCACCCACAGCGTGAGCCAGGGCGAGAGTCCGTGCGCGAGCGCGAGGTAGGCCGCGCTGTAGGCGCCGATGCCCACGAAAGCCGCCTGGCCGAACGAAGTGAGCCCGGCCACGCCGGTGAGCAGCACGAGGCCCAGCACGACCAGCGCGTACAGGCCGATGTAGTTGGCTTGCGTGATCCAGAACTCGGGCACCGGCAGCAGCGGCAGCACGAGCAGCAGCGCGAGAAAGGCGATCAGCAGGCTGCCGCGCAGGCCCGGGCCGCGCCGTACCGTGGCGGATCGGGTGAGCATGCCGTCGTCGGCGCCGATCGAACTGCGGGTCAGCATGTCATTCCTCTTCGTCCTGGGTGCCATGCAGGAACGAGCGCCACAGCAGCACGGGAATGATGGCGGTGAAGACGATCACCTCCTTGAAGGCGCTGGCCCAGAACGAGCCGAAACTCTCGAGCCAGCCCACGAAGAGCGCGCCGACCGCGGCACCGGGATAGCTCGCGAGCCCGCCGAAGATGGCAGCCACGAAACCCTTGAGGCCGATGAGAAAGCCCGTGTCGTAGAACATGGTGGTGGTCGGCCCGATCAGCAGGCCCGACAGCGCGCCGATGAAGGCCGCCAGGCCGAAGCTGAGCTGGCCTGCGGCGGTGGTGGAGATGCCCATCAGCCGCGCGCCGAGCCGGTTCACCGCCGTGGCGCGCAGTGCCTTGCCGCGCAGCGTGTGCTCGAAGAACAGCGCGAGCGCCAGGATCAATGCGGCCGAGACCATGAAGATGATCAGC
>DATFAY010000202.1:0-4924 GCA_035254085.1 Piscinibacter sp. | reverse complement strand
ATCGGGGTGGGCACGCCGCGCAAGGTGCAGGCGGCCATGGAGCGCGCGCTCAGGCACTTTCCGCTGGCCGAGGTGAGCGGCCATTTCCACGACACCTACGGACAGGCGCTGGCCAACATCTACGCCTGCCTGGAGATGGGCGTCGCCACCTTCGACGCCAGCATCGCCGGGCTCGGCGGCTGCCCCTACGCCAAGGGCGCGACGGGCAACGTGGCGACGGAGGACGTGGTGTACCTGCTGAACGGCCTGGGCATCGACACGGGCATCGACCTCGACAAGCTGGTGGACGCGGGCCAGGCCATCTCCACCGTCCTGGGCCGCCCGCCCGCCTCGCGGGTGGCGCGCGCACTGCTCGCCAAGCGCTGAGCCTTCAGTTCGCGCGGCCGCCGAAGAGGATCACGCGGCGGCTCGGCGCTGCAGCGGTTTTCGCCGGGGCGGCGTGGCCGCAGGCGGTGGCATCCGCGGATCCCACCAGCGCCGCCGCCGGCTGCTCCACGTGCAGCATGCGCAGTGCCATGCGCGCGGTCGTGAGCGCGGTCTCGTGATCGGGGAAGTCGCTCACCGGCGAGCACAGCGAGCAGCTCTGGAATTCGCCCAGCTCCGGTTCCTCGTTGCCGAGGAAGGCGAAGTCCCCGGCGCCGAAGCGATGGAAGCTGCGTTCGCCCACGGCGCTGCGCTGCCAGCCTTCGGCCACCCCGGGCAGCAGCACGAGGTTGATGAACCACGGCGTCACCAGCGCGCCCAGCCAGTGCCCTTGCCAGCGCTCGAAGCCGACCGCCTGCACGCGCAGGGCGGGATTGAGCAGCGGCAGGCCGGTCATGCGCTCGCGCTCGATGCGGCGGAACGCGGCCTCCAGTGCTGCGGACGGGTCGGTACGGTGAAGGCGCAACGACGCGTTCATCTTCACCACGCCCGCACGTCGGCGCCGTCGCTGCCCGCGACCAGTTCGTCGATCAATGCCAGGGTGCGCCGCGCGTGGTCGGCGTCGAGCCGCTCGTAGGCGAAGCGGCCGTTCTGCACCAGCACGTAGTCGCCCGGCGCGACGGCTTCATCGAGCAGCATGAGACTCACCTCGCGCTGCAGCCCGCCGGCCTCGACGGTGGCACTCTCCCCGTCGAGCCGGACGATGCGCGAGGGCACGGCGAGGCACATGTCAGCGTCCCGGGCCGGCGGCGGCGAGTGCATCGCGCGGCGTGAGCGCGACGCCGTGCGCGGCCAACTCCTCGACCGCCATGCCGAGCATCTGCGGCAGGTGGTTCGCGACCTTGGGCGTGAGCTCCAGCCCCAGCTCCAGCGACTCGGGCTCCATGCCCACCAGCACCAGCTCGCGAGGCGCCAGCCCGGCGAACTCCAGGCTCGCGAGCACGTCGCAGATGCTCACCTGGTGCGGCGAGAGCTTGCTGCGAAAGAACACCGGCACCTCGGCGCCGCGCAGGCACAGCACGCTGCCCGGCTCGCGCCGCGCCTTCACCGCGTCGAGCACCAGCAGCAGGTCCAGGCCGGCGAGGTCGTCCAGCAGCTCCATGCCGGCGGTGCCGCCGTCGATCACCTGCACGCCCTCGGGCAGCGCATGGCTCGCGCGCAGCGCGGCCGCGGCATGAACGCCGACGCCTTCGTCGCTCAGGATGGTGTTGCCGATGCCGAGGATCACCACACGCCGCGCGGGTGCGCCGGCCGGCGGCGCATCAGAGCGCCTGGACGGCAACGGCATGGCCGCTCTCGGTGTCGGTGAGGTGGATGGCGCAGGCGATGCACGGGTCGAACGAGTGCACCGTGCGCAGCACCTCCAGCGGCAGCTCGGGGTCGGCCACCGGGTTGCCCACCAGCGAGGCCTCGTAGGGGCCGGGCTCGTCCTTGTCGTTGCGCGGGCAGGCGTTCCAGGTCGAGGGCACCACGCACTGGTAGTTCTTGATCTTGCCGTTGTCGATCACCACCCAGTGCGACAGCGCGCCGCGCGGCGCCTCGTGGTAGCCCACGCCGGTCACTTCGCCCGAGGGGAAGACGGGCTTGTTGTAGGTCGCCACGTCGCCCTTGCCGATGTTGGCGACCAGCGCCGACCACTGATCGGTCAGCATGTCCACCTGCACCGCGCACGACACCGCGCGCGCCGCGTGGCGGCCGATCGTCGAGTGCATCGCGTCCAGGCCGACCTTGGTCTTGGCGATGGACGACACCATGTCCAGCGCGGCGGTGGCGTACTTCTTGGTCGGCTCGTGGCCGGCCGCCAGCATGCACAGCACGCGCGCGAGCGGCCCGACCTGCGCCGGCTTGCCGTAGAAGGTGGGCGACTTTAGCCACGAGTACTTGCCGTCGTCCTTGAAGTCGCCGTACTGCGGCTTGGTCTCGCCCTTGTACGGATGCAGCGGCGCGGAGCCTTCGTACCACGCGTGCTTGGCGCTCTCTTCCACGCCCTTGACCCAGAACTCGTCGCCGAAGGTCTTGATCGGCTTGAAGCTGGCGAGGTCCTTGTTGGCGATGTAGCCGCCCGGCAGCGCGAACTGCGTGCCCTTGGTGTCCATCGGGATATCGGGCACGGCGAGGTAGTTGGTGACGCCGGCGCCGTACTTGGTCCAGTCGGCGTAGAAGGCGCCGATGGCGGCCACGTCGACGAGGTACACGTTCTTCACGAAGTCGGCGAGCTCGTCGATCCAGCCCTTGATGGCCATCAGCCGCTCGACGCCCAGCACCGATTCCGACTCGGTGGAGAGCGCGTTGGACACGCCGCCCACCGCCAGGTTCTGGATGTGCGGCGTCTTGGAGCCGAGGATGGAGACGATCTTGTTGGCCTTGCGCTGGATCTCCAGCGCCTGCAGGTAGTGCGACACCGCCAGCAGGTTCACCTCCGGCGGCAGCTTCATCGCCGGGTGGCCCCAGTAGCCGTTGGTGAAGATTCCGAGCTGGCCGCCGCCGACGAAGCCGGCCAACCGGTCCTTCACCGCCTTCATCTCGACGCGGCCGTTGCGGTGCCAGCTCGACAGGCTTTCCGCCAGCTTCGCCGTGGCGTCGGGGTCGGCCTTCAATGCGGAGGTCACATCCACCCAGTCGAGCGCCGACAGGTGATAGAAGTGCACGATGTGGTCGTGCACCGCATGCGCGAGGATGATCAGGTTGCGGATGTACTGCGCGTTCATCGGCACTTCCATCTTCAGCGCGTTCTCCACCGCGCGCACGGAGGCGATCGCGTGCACGGTCGTGCACACGCCGCAGATGCGCTGGGTGATCGCCCACGCATCGCGCGGGTCGCGACCGAGCAGGATCAGCTCGACCCCGCGCCACATCTGGCCCGAGGACCAGGCCTTGCCGACGTGCCCGCCGTCGACCTCGCAGTCGATGCGCAAATGGCCTTCGATGCGCGTGATCGGATCGATGGTGATGCGGCGTCCCATGTGAGTCTCCTGTAGCGATCAGTGCGCGCTCGCCGCTTCAGCGGGCAGCACGGGGAACCTTCTGACGATGACGATGTAGGCCAGCACCTCGAAGGCGATCAGCCCCACGGTGACCAGCAATTCGGGCAACGACGGGAAGTAGTGCCAGCCGTCGCCGGTCATGTAGCCGACCATGAAGCCGTTGACACGCTGCAGCATGCCGGCGGCCATGAGCAGCACCGCGCCGAGGAAGAGCCGCCCCGCGTTGCGCCGCGCCGCCTTGGGCGCGAGCAGCACCGCGGGCGCCACGAAGAGGGCGGTCTCGATCCAGAACCACACCGCCTGCGTGTCGAGCACGAAGGCGGTGGCGAGCGCGCCGCGCGCCACGAGGTCGGCCACGCGCACGACCAGGAAGACGATCAGCAGCCAGTAGAGGATGTCGCACACCCGGCCGAGCACGCCGGTTTCCAGATGGCGCCTGAAGCCCACCGCCGACAGCGTGGCCTCGAAGATCACCGCGCAGTAGCCGAGCATGATCGCGGTCATCAGGTAGATGAGCGGCAGCAGCCAGCCCGACTGCCACAGCGGGTGCACCTGGTAGCCGAACACCAGCAGCAGCGAGCCCAGCGACGACTGGTGCATGGTGGGCAGCAGCACGCCCAGCGCGATGAAGACGAACAGCACCTTCGACAGCTTCTTCTTCATGCCGGGCCAGCGGTCGAGCACCGCGGGCGCGAACTCGATCCACATCACCAGCACGTAGGCCGTCACGCACAGCGCCACTTCGAACATCACCGAATTGGGCTGCATGTAGCCGGGGAAGAACACATGCCAGAAGTTCCACCAGCGGCCCAGGTCGAACAGGATGGAAACGCTCGCCAGCGTGTAGCCGAACAGGCTCGCCAGCAGCGCGGGCCGCACCAGCGGGTGGTACTCGCCCTTGTTGAACACGTACGCGAGCAGCGCCATCGCGTAGCCGCCGCAGGCGAAGGCCGTGCCGACGAACACGTCGTACACGATCCACACCCCCCAGGGGTAGCCGTCGTTGATGTTGGTCACGGCGCCCAGGCCGAAGAACAGGCGCCACACCAGAACCACCCCGGCGCCGATCGACAGCAGCGCGAGCGTGACGGTGAGCGGCGTCACCAGCGGGCCGCCCAGCGGGCGGGGCCCCTGCGGCGCATGCGGCGCGCGGATCGCTGCGGAAACGTCAGCCATGGCGGTCTCCTTCGCCGGCTTCCTCGTCGGCGTTGACATTGCGCTTGGCGATCCACACCAATCCGCCGAGGAAGGCGATGGGCAGCACCATGCCGCCGTACAGCGTGTGCTGCACCGTCTCGGACTGCGCGGCAAACGACTTGTCGGGCAGCTTCGGGTAGCCGAGCTTCTCGAAGGGCACGCCGGCCAGCATCATCACTTGCGTGCCGCCGAGCTCGCGCTCGCCGTAGACCTTGTCGACGTACTGGCCGGCGGTGCCGGTGTAGCTCTGGTCGGGCCCGCCCAGTCGGCCGCGCGGGTACACGGTGGGCGCGCCCGGCGTGCCCGCCTTGCGCCGCGCG
>DATFAY010000201.1:0-4962 GCA_035254085.1 Piscinibacter sp. | reverse complement strand
CCGAGTACGCGCCGAAGCCGCGCCAGTCGCGGGCAGTGGCCGGCTTGAAGAAGCTGTATGCGAAGCCGACGAAGACGATGCTGTTGATGGCCACCAGCCACCACAGGCCATAGTCGCTGGAGCCGGCCTCATTCATGGTCGTCTGCGCGCCTGCCGTGATGCGAATGCCCGCCGTGTCCGCGGCGGCCGTGGTGCATGAACACGTGCATCAGCGGACAGGCCAGCAGCAAGATGAACGGCAGGGCGCCGTAGAGGTGGGCGCGATGCTCGGTGTAGAGGTAGAAGCCCGTCACGGCGATCACCACGAGCAGGGCGAGTCCGCTCGGCGAACGCCAGAACGAGGGAGCTTGGCCGGGTCGGGCATGCGGGGGCGTCGTTTCCATCGCGACTCCTTCAGCGCAATCAGCATGTGCACATGCCATCGCCGAGGTGTTGACGCGCGTCAATCGCGTCCGCCGCATCTCGCACGGCGGCGCGCGCCGCCGTCGCGGCAACACACGGTTACGCCGCATCGCATCGGGGTTGATGTCGCGCAAGCCCTTGGTTTCGCAGCGACGCACGATAACCGCCGTCGATAACGACCTGCTGACCCTGTTCTGCGCGCCATGGCCGGGCCGCAGGAACGCTGCGTTGGGCAGTCACCCAACTTCTCGTTTGGAGGATCGTTCCATGCTCAGGAAAACCAGTTTCGCCGCCGCCATCGCCGCAGCCCTCCTCGCCGGCAGCGCCTCGACGTGGGCCGCGGAGCCCGACACGCAGGGGCAGATCGACGCCATCAAGGCGGCCTTGCCGAAGTTCGCGATTCCGATGCGCGAGGTCGGCGACCGCTTCCAGAACATGTATTTCGCGGCCAAGGGCGGCAACTGGGCGCTCGCGGCCTACATGTCCAAGTACATGAACGGCGCGCTGAACCCCGCCAAGCTGACCAAGCCGGACGAATACGGCATGTGGAAGCGCTTCTACGACGAGAAGTTCGGCCCCGTGAACAAGGCGATCCAGGCCAAGAACCTGCCGGAGTTCGAAGCGGCCTACACCAAGGTCATCGACGACTGCAACAGCTGCCACCGCAAGTCGGACTACGGCTTCATCAAGGTCGTGAAGCTGGCCGCACCGGCCGATGCGGGCGTGGACTACGGCCTGAAGTCGGAGCCGGACGCGGTGCCGAAGTAGACGCGAAACGGACGCGAAGCAGACGGACGGGAAGCGCTCGATACCCGCGTTGCCGTCGGGCCGCTTGACCTTCCCCCTGTCGGAAGGTGCAAAGTGCCGGCGCGGGTGTCTTCGCCGCCCCATAATCCGCCGACCGTGAAACCGCTTCGTGTCTTCCTGCTGGTGCTGCTGACCGCGCTGCTGCCCATGCGCGGCGTGGTCGCGGCCGCCATGCTGTGTCCTGCGGGGCACCACGGCACGGTGTCGCCGCACGACGCCGTGCACGGCGACGAAGATCATCACGATCATGACGGCGGCGCCCACGCCGACAGCTGCAACCTGTGCGCCAGCTGCTGCGCGATGAACCTGCTGCCGAGCGCCACCCCGGCCTTCGAGCCGCCTGCGGCCTTCGCCGCCGCGGATTTCGGCGAGCTCGCCGCGCCCGCCGCCGATTTCCACTCAGGCGGGCCGGACCGCCCTCCACGAAGCATCTGACGCCACGCGGCCTCCCTTGCGAGGCCGGATGAGGCTCGTGCCTGCGGGCACGGGATGTGGCCGGACGACAGCGCTCGTCCGTGCGTCAGTTGACCTTCGATGATGAAACACCTTCTGCAGACCCTCGGCGTGGCCGCAACCGGCCTCGCGCTCGGCGGCTGCGCCTCGTTCTCGGCCGACGGCGGCTTCGGCGCGGTCGAGCAGGCGACGCAGCAGCGCACCGGCCACTCGCCGGTCTACCTGCGCAGCGCCGACCAACGCGACGCGGCCACGTTGCGAGTCGGCGAACTCCTCGCCAGGCCCCTCGACGCGGACGCCGCAGTCGAGGTCGCGCTGCTGAACAACCGCGGCCTGCAGGCGAGCTTTGCCGAGTTGGGCATCGCCGAGGCCGACCTGGTGCGTTCGGGGCGGCTGCCCAACCCCTCCTGGCGCTTCGGCCGGCTGAGCGGCGGCGGTACGGTCGAGATCGACCGCGCGGTGCTGTTCGACGTGCTGGGCCTGCTGACCATGCCGGTGGCGCGCCAAGCCGAACAAGCCCGTTTCGAGCAGGCGCAGTTCATGGCGGCCAGCGAGGCGGTGGGCGTGGCCGCCGAGGCGCGGCGCGCCTACTTCGAAGCCGTCGCCGCACGTCAGCTCGTGGCCTACGCCGAGCAGGTGCAGGAGGCTGCTGACGCCTCCAGCGAGCTGGCGCGGCGCATGGCGGCCGCCGGCAACTTCAGCAAGCTCGAGCAGATGCGCGAGCAGTCGTTCGCGGAAGACGCCCGCTTGCAGCTCGTGCGTGCACGGCAGCGGTGGGTGGCCGCGCGCGAGCGCCTCGCGCGGGCGCTGGGCATGGGCGCCGCCGAGCCCGCGCTGCGCTTGCCCGAGCGCCTGCCCGAACTTCCCGCCGCGCCGGCCGGATCGGGCGATGCCGAGCAGGCGGCGGTGGATCGGCGGCTCGACGTGCTCATGGCCCGGCGCGCGGTCGATGCGACGGCACGTTCGCTGGGGCTCACCAAGGTGACTCGCTTCGTCAACGTGCTCGATGCCGGCTATCAGAACCAGAGCACCACGGGCGAGGCGCGGCGCCAAGGACCTGAGATCGAGCTCGAGCTGCCGCTGTTCGACTTCGGCACTGCCCGCCTGGCGCGCGCCGAAGCGACCTACATGCAGGCAGTCAATCGCGCGGCACAGGTCGCGACCGACGCCCGATCGGAAGTGCGCGAGGCCTACGCCGCCTACCGGACGGCCTACGAGCTGGCGCGCCACTATCGCGACGACGTGGTGCCGCTTCGCAAGCGCATTTCCGACGAGAACCTGCTTCGCTACAACGGCATGCTCGCCAGCGTGTTCGAGCTGCTGGCCGATTCGCGCGAGCAGATCGCGAGCGTCACCGGGGCGGTCGAGTCGCTGCGCGACTTCTGGATCGCCCACACCGACCTGCAGATCGTCCTGGCCGGCCGTTCACCGTCGCCTGCCGGCGCGAAATGAAGGAGCACACCATGGCGAATCGAAGAACATTCTTCAAGGCCGCCGGCGCGACCGTGCTCGGCGCGGCCGCGGTGAGCCGCGCCGGCGCCGCCGTGCTGCCCGAGGCGGCGACGCAGTCCTCCGCGGCGATGCAGCCGCCCCCGCCGCCGCCCAGCGGCCGCCCGTTCAACCCGATCGTCACGCTCAACGGCTGGTCCCTGCCCTGGCGCATGAAGGACAACGTCAAGGAGTTCCACCTCGTGGCCGAGCCGGTGGTGCGCGAGATCGCGCCGGGCATGAAGGCGCGCCTGTGGGGCTACAACGGGCAGAGCCCCGGGCCGACCATCGAGGCGGTCGAAGGCGACCGCATCCGCATCTACGTGACCAACAAGCTGCCCGAGGTCACGAGCGTGCATTGGCACGGCGTGCTCGTGCCTTCGGGCATGGACGGCGTGACCGGGCTCACGCAGCCGCCCATCGGCGTGGGCAAGACCTGGATGGTCGAGTTCGTCCTGCAGCGCCCAGGCACCTTCATGTACCACCCGCACGCCGACGAGATGACCCAGATGGCCATGGGCATGATGGGCCTGTTCATCGTGCACCCCAAGGACACGCGGCAGCTCAAGGTCGACCGCGACTTCGGCTTCATCCTGAACGCCTACGACATCGAGCCGGGTGCCGCGACGCCGCGCGTCAACACCATGCTCGACTTCAACCTCTGGACCTGGAACAGCCGCGCCTTCCCCGGCATCGACCCGATCGTCGCGCGCACCGGCGACCGGGTGCGCATCCGGGTCGGCAACCTCACGATGACCAACCACCCGATCCACATGCACGGCCCGCACTTCGAGGTGACCGGCACCGACGGCGGGTGGGTGCCGCGCGGCGCGCGCTGGCCGGAGGTCACCACCGACATCGCCGTCGGGCAGATGCGCGCGATCGAGTTCGACGCCGTCGCCGGCGACTGGGCGATCCATTGCCACAAGTCGCACCACACGATGAACGCAATGGGCCATTCGGTGCCGACGATGATCGGCGTGGACCCTCGCGGGGTCGCCGAGAAGATCGCCAAGCTCGTGCCCGACTACATGGCCATGGGCGACAAGGGCATGCACGACATGGCCGAGATGGAGATGCCGCTGCCCGACAACACGCTGCCGATGATGACCGGCACCGGCCCGTTCGGGCCCATCGGCATGGGCGGCATGTTCAGCGTGGTCAAGGTGCGCGACGGCCTCGCGCGCGGCGACTACCGCGACCCCGGCCCGTACAAGCATCCGCCCGGCACGCTCGCGCGCGAAGTCGCGATCGAGCTGCAGCCCGCGCCCCGGGCCGCGTCCGCCGCGGCCGACGGCGGCACCCTGCGCGTGCGCAAGCCCACCTCCCGCCGCGGCCACTGAAGCCAACGCCCTCGACACGACCCTCACGAAAGCGACACCATGAAATCCATCCATCCGATCCGACTGCTGGCTGCCGCCGCGACGCTGGCCGCGGGCGCTGCATTGGCGCACGGCGGCGCCGAGCACGGCGCCCACCACAAGTTCGACGCGAGCAAGGTCGAAGAGACCGCGTTCGGCCGCGAGGGCGACCCGGCGAAGGTCACGCGCACCATCAGGATCGCGATGAACGACGCCATGCGATTCACGCCCGGGGAGGTCGCGATCAAGCGTGGCCAGACGGTGCGCTTCGTCGTGCACAACGAGGGCAAGGTGCTGCACGAGATGGTGCTCGGCACGCCGAAGGAGCTCGAGGAGCATGCCGCCCTGATGAAGAAGTTTCCCGAGATGGAGCACTCGGACCCCAACATGACCCACGTGAAGCCGGGCGCGTCCGGACAGATCGTCTGGCAGTTCACCAAGGCAGGCGAGT
>DATFAY010000200.1:0-2569 GCA_035254085.1 Piscinibacter sp. | reverse complement strand
TGGTCGACCCGGCCGCGACACCCGCCAGCCGCCGGGTCGAAGGCTTCGACACCCTGCCGGCCTACGTGAAGCTCATGACCTACGGCATGAGCTGCGAGCCGACGTTGGCGAACGACGAGATGGTGCGCGGACAGATGAACCTCGGCTGGTGCAGTGCCCTGACGGCGCGGCGCGTGCTGCGGCAGCCCAAGTGCGTCACGCACCAGCTCATGGGCATCATGCTGCTGGCCCAGCGCCGCTGCGGCGACGCCACGCAACTGGCCGCGCTCACGCGCGGCCTGCAGGACCGGATCGAAGACGAGATGTCGCTGGACATCGTGATGCGCGACGAGTACTTGCAGCGTGTGCTGATGCTCTACTGGACCGGCGTGCCCGAGCAGGTCAAGCCCGTGTGGCTGCGCCGCGTGCTGCGCGCACAACAGCCCGACGGCAGCTGGCGCTACGACGCGCAGTGGACGACGCCGGCGCCCGATGAGCCCGGCGACGTCGTGACCGGCTTTCATGCGACCGCGCAGGGCATGCTGATCGTGGCGCTCGCCTTGCAGCAGGCGGCCGTGCAGGGCCGCTGATTCGCCGCCCTCAGGCGCGAGCCCGTTCCTCGGCCTTGGCGACGGCGAACTCGAGGAAGGCACGCAGGCGACCGGTGTGTCGCAGGTCCTGGTGGTAGCCCACCCAGACCTCGCGGCCGGGAGGAGACGGGGTCCGTTCGACGCGGCGCAGGCCGGCCATGGCATCGGCCAATGCACGGGGCAGCACCGCAACCCCGGCGCCGGCGGCGCACAGCTTGGCCTGCGCCTCGCGGCTGTTGCTGCCGAACACCGCCTGCGCCTGCGGGAAGCTGCGCTTGAGCCAGGCGACGTCGGGCAGGTCTTCGAAGGCGCTGTCCATCGTCACGAGACCCAGGCCCTTGCCGTGCCGAGGCAGCGGCCGGCGGCGGCTTCGCGCCATGTACAGGCCGTAGTCGAGGTGCATGAAGCGCCGCTGCACGACCTGCGCCTCGCGAAATGGCGCGATGCGAAAGACGATGTCCGCCTCCCGGCGCGCCAGGCTGAACAGGCGGCTGTCGGTGATGAGCTCGATCGTCACGCCAGGATGCCGCGCCATGAACTCGGCGCACCACGGCGCCAGCACATGCACGCCGAACCAGTCCGACGACGAGATGCGCAGCAGGCCGCTCAACGCGACCTGCCCCGCGGCCAGGCGGCGCTCGATCGCGAGCGCCTCGTCTTCCATGCGCTGTGCGTGCTGGAGCACGGCCTGCCCTTCCTCGGTCAGCACGAAGCCGGCGCTGCCGCGCTGGAACAGGCGCTGGCCGAGCGCCTCCTCCAGTGCGCGCAGGCGGCGGCCCATGGTGGGCTGCGTCTGGCCGACGAGGCGGGCGGCACCACCCAGCGTGCCCGCGCGCGCCACGGCCAGGAACACCTTGACGTCGCTCCATTCCATCGACACCCCCCATGCAAATCCGTTTGAGATGCGTGCATTCTTGTCGATCGCAAAACGTTTGTGAATGACGCACAGTCGTCGCATCCACCACCGGAGAGCCACTGTGTCGTCACCCCACGCATCCGATCGTTCACATTCGCAGCGAGGCCTGATGGCCGCCGCCATCGTCGACGCGCCCGGCGCCGGCTTCGTCGTGCGCGAGCTGCCGATCCCGGCCCTGGACGACGCCCAGGTGCTGGTGCGGGTCCGCGCCAGCGGCGTCAATCCGCTGGACGCCAAGATCCGCGCCGGCGAGGCGGCGCACGCGCGGCAGCCACTGCCCGCGGTGCTGGGGATCGACATGGCCGGCACCGTGCACGCGGTCGGCGCCGGCGTCGCGCACCTGGCGCCGGGCGACGAGGTCTTCGGCATGGTGGGCGGGGTGGGCGGCCATGCCGGCACGCTCGCCCAGTTCGTCGCCGCGGACGCGCGCCTGCTCGCCCTGCGCCCGGCGGCGCTGTCGGAGCGCGAGGCGGCGGTGCTTCCGCTCGCCGCCATCACGGCCTGGGAGGGTCTGGTGGACCGGGCGCAGGTGCGGCCCGGGCAGCGGGTGCTGGTGCATGGCGGCGTCGGCGGTGTCGGCCATGTCGCGGTGCAATTAGCGCGTGCACGTGGCGCCGAGGTCTGGGCCACGGGCAGCGCGGCGCAGCGCGACGCGATCGAGCAACTCGGCGCCCGGCCGATCGACCACGCCGCGGTTCCGGTCGAGCGGTATGTGGCCGAGGCGACGGGCGGAGAAGGGTTCGACGTGGTGTTCGACACCGTCGGCGGCGCCACGCTCGATGCATCGTTCCTGGCAGTGCGCCGCTACACCGGGCACGTCGTCAGCGCGCTCGGCTGGGGCACGCACGCGCTCGCGCCGTTGTCGTTTCGCGGGGCCACCTACTCCGGCGTCTTCACGCTGTTGCCATTGCTGACCGGCCGAGGGCTCGAACATCACGGCGACGTCCTGCGCGAAGCGGCGCTCCTGGCGGCACAGGGGCAGCTGCGGCCGCGGCTCGACGCGCACCGCTTCGCGCTGCACGAGTCGGGCCAGGCCCATGCCTTGATGGCGAGCGGCCAGGCACGCGGCAAGATCGCCGTCGAC
>DATFAY010000199.1:0-9178 GCA_035254085.1 Piscinibacter sp. | reverse complement strand
GTCCGGCCGCGCCTGCCGAAGCTGCGCCAGATCGTCGTCTTCGACATGAAGGGCCTGCGCGACCTGGACGACCCCGGCGTCATCGGCCTGGACCGGTTGCGCGCCCTCGGCCGCGCCTGGAACCAGGCCCATCCCGACGCGCTGGTGCAGCGGGTGCAGGCCTGCCGGCCCGAACAGCTCGCGATCCTCGTGTACACGTCAGGCACCACGGGCAGGCCGAAAGGCGCGATGCACAGCCACCGCGGGCTGGTCTACACCGTGCGCGGCTACAACACGCTGATCGCGCGCACCGACCGTGACGAGTGCATGTGCTTCCTGCCGCTGTGCCACATCGCCGAGCGGGTGGGCGGCGAATATTTCTCGCTGTACACCGGCGCCATCCTCAATTTCGTCGAGAACCCCGAGACCGTGCCGGAGAACGTGCGCGAGATCGCGCCCACGGTGTTCACCGCGGTTCCGCGGGTATGGGAGAAGTTCTATTCGGGCATCGCGATCGCGCTGCGCGACGCGACCCGGCTGCAGCGCAAGGTCTACGACTGGGCCCTGTACGTGGGCGAGCACATCGCCGAGCTGACGCTCGAAGGACGTCCCGTGCCGCGCTCGCTCAAGTGGCGCTTCATGCTGGCGCGCTGGATCGCGCTGGACAACGTCCGCAAGATGATCGGGGTGCACCGCGCGCGCTTCCTGTTCACCGGCGCAGCGCCGATCTCGCCCGACCTCGTGCGCTGGTACCTGGCGCTGGGCGTGCCCATGCTCGAGGTGTGGGGCATGACGGAGACCTGCGGCGCGGCCACGTACACGCCGATGCAGCGCATCAAGCCCGGGATGATCGGCGTGGCCTGCCCGTACAACGAGGTCCGCCTGGACGAGTCCACCGGCGAGATCCTGGTGCGTGGCCCCAACGTGTTCATGGGCTACCTCAACATGCCCGACAAGACTGCCGAGGCCATCGACGCCGACGGCTGGCTGCACACCGGCGACGTGGGACAGGTCGACGCCGACGGCTACTTCCGCATCGTCGATCGCATGAAGGACATCATCATCACCGCCGGCGGCAAGAACATCACGCCGAGCGCGCTGGAGAATGACCTCAAGTTCTCGCCCTACATCACCGACGCGGTGGTGGTCGGCGACCGGCGCGCCTTTCTCACGGTGGTCGTGATGATCGACCAGGAGAACGTCGAGAGGTTCGCCCAGGACAACGGCGTGCCGTTCTCCAACTATGCGAGCCTCACTCGCGCCAAGGAAGTGCAGGACCTGATCTGGAGCGAGATCGACCGCGTCAACAAGAAGGTGGCGCGGGTGGAGCAGATCAGGAAATTCATCCTGCTCGAGACGCAGCTCGGCGCCGAGGACGAGGAGCTCACGCCGACCATGAAGCTCAAGCGCAAGCTGATCGAGCGCAAGTACGCCGAACGAATCCAAGCGATGTACCAGTGAAGGAGACACCACCATGAAATCCACCACCGTGGCCCGCCTCGCCGCGCTCGCCGTACTGGCGCTGGCCGCCTGGCCGGCCCAGGCGCAGAAGGCCCAGCAGGGCGTCAGCAAGACGGAGATCGTCATCGGCTCGATCCAGGACCTGTCCGGCCCGATCGCGGGCTTCGGCAAGCAGATCCGCCTGGGCATGATGCTGCGCGCCGACGAGCTCAACGAGCAAGGCGGCATCAACGGACGCAAGCTGCGCTTGCTGATCGAGGACTCGGGCTACGACCCCAAGCGCGCGGTGCTCGCGGCGCAGAAGCTCGTCAACCAGGACAAGATCTTCGCCATGGTGGCGCACATCGGCACGCCGACCAACAACGCCGCAATGCCGGTGCAGTTCGAGAAGAACGTGGTCAACTTCTTCCCGGTGACGGCCGCGCGCGAGATGTACGAGCCCTTCAACCGCCTGAAGTACTCCGCCGGCTCGAGCTACTACGACCAGATGCGCACGACGCTGCCGCGCCTCGTGCGCGACAAGGGGGCCAAGAAGGTCTGTGCGCTGACCCAGGACGACGACTTCGGGCTGGACGTGCTGCACGGCGCCGAGGCGGGCCTGAAGTCGATCGGCATGGAGCTCGCCGAGAAGACCTCGTACAAGCGGGGCGCCACCGACTTCTCCTCGCAGGTCGCGCGCATGAAGTCCGCCGGCTGCGAGCTGGTCGCGCTGGGCACCATCATCCGCGAGACCATCGGCACCATCGCCGAGTCGCGCAAGACCGGGTTCGCCCCGACCTTCGTGGGCACCAGTGCGGCCTACACCGACCTGATCCACAAGCTGGGCGGCCCGGCGATGAACGGCCTGTACGCGACGCACACGGTGCAGCACCCGTACCTGGACGAGGCCTCGCAGCCCATCCGCTTCTGGGCCACCAAGTACAAGACCAAGTTCAACGAGGACCCGACGGTCTTCTCGGTCTACGGCTACAACTTCCTCGACGTCTTCATCCGCGCGGCGCAGCTGGCCGGCCCCAACCTGACGACGGACAGCTTCATCAAGGCGATGGACGGCATGACCGTGCCGGCCGACATGTTCGGTGCACCCGAGCTGCGCTTCGGGCCGAACAAGCACTGGGGCAGCGACCAGTCGCGGCTGTCGCAGATCCAGGACGGCAAGTGGAAGGTCGTGTCCGACTACGGCAAGCCCTGAGCCGGCCCATGCCTGCCTGAGTGCGCGCCTGCGATGGCGCTCGGGCCGGGTCATTTCCGATTCCACCAGCAACACCGTGGAGCGCCGCATGGACCTGCCCGATCGTGCGCAATGGCAACGGCTGAGCCCGCTGCTCGACGAACTGCTGGAGCTGGATGAGCCGGCGCGCGCCGCCCGGCTCGCGCGGCTGCGCGGCGACGACGCCCCCCTCGCCGACGAGCTGCGCGCGATGCTGGACGACGCGCGCGCGGCGCAGCACGCGCAATTCCTGAGCGGGCAGGCCGTGCCGCCGCCGACGCTGGCCGACGCGGACGAGCCGACGCTGGCCGGCCAGCGCATCGGGGCCTACCTGCTCGAGGCGCCGCTGGGCCACGGCGGCACGGGCAGCGTCTGGCGTGCCCGCCGCGCGGACGGGCGCTTCGAGGGCGAAGTCGCGGTCAAGCTGCTGCATGCCTCGCTCGTCGGGCGCATCGGCGCGCGACGCTTCGAGCGCGAAGGCGAGATCCTGGCGCGGCTCACCCACCCGCACATTGCCCGGCTGCTCGATGCCGGCGTCACCGCCGGCGGCCAGCCCTACCTGGTGATCGAGCTGGTCCAAGGCGAGCGCATCGACCGCTACTGCGACGAGCATCACCTGAACGTCGAGCAGCGGCTGGCGCTGTTCGCCGAGGTGCTGGCCGCGGTGGCGCACGCGCACAGCCGCGGCGCGATCCACCGCGACATCAAGCCGAGCAACATCATGGTGAGCCGCGACGGCAGCGTGAAGCTGCTCGACTTCGGCATCGCCAAGCTGCTCGACACCCCGCCCGATGGCGACATCACCGGCGAGGGCGCTCGTGCGCTCACGCCCGAGTACGCGGCGCCCGAGCAGGTGCGCGGCGGCGAGGTCAGCACCGCCACCGACGTGTACGCGCTGGGCGTGCTGCTCTACCAGTTGCTCGCCGGGCGCCACCCGACCGCGCCCGAGCGCGGCGACTACGCGCAGGTGTTGCGCGCGACGCTCGACACCGACCCGCTGCGCCTGCCGCTGGCGCTCACCTCGCCGAGCCCGGACCCGGGCGTGCCCCAGCGCATCGCGTCGCAGCGCGACACGCCGCTGCCGCGCCTGCGCCGCCAGCTCGAAGGCGACCTGGAGAACATCGTCGCCCGTGCGCTGCGAAAGCAGCCGTCGCAGCGCTACCCGACCGTGGACGCGTTCGCCGACGACCTGCGGCGCTATCTGGCGCACGAGCCGGTGAGCGCCCGCGCCGACTCGGTGGGCTATCGCGCCCGCAAGTTCGTCGCGCGCCACCGCGGCCTGGTGGCGGGCAGCGCGCTGGTCGCGCTGGCCATCGTGGCCGGGCTGTCAGGCACCATCAGCCAGGCGCGACGCGCCCAGGCGCAAAGCCGCGTGGCCGCCGAGGAAGCGGAGGCGGCGCGCCGCGAGCGCGACGAGGCGCTGTCGCAGCAGCGGCTGCTGCGCGGCACCAACGAGTTCCTGACGCTCCTGATGCGCGACGCGGCCCACGGCGACCCGGGCGCCATCCGGCGCCAGCTCGACCGGGCCAGCGAGCTGCTGGAGCACACGCGCTTCGAGCATCCGATCGTCAAGGTCGCGCTGCTGCGCCAGACGGCCGGCCGCTACGAGGAGCTGGGCGACCTCGGGGCCGCGATGGCGCGCCTGCGCGAGGCCATCGCCGCGGTCGAGGGCACCGAGCTCGCGCTGCCCTCGAGCGGGGTACCGGTCAACCTGGCGTGCTCGCTCGCGCGCGCCCTGGACGACGCCGGACGTCCGCTCGAGGCGCGGGCCGAACTCGACCGCGCCGACGCGCTCATGGCGGCCGGCGCGGCGCTGTCGGTGCCCAGCCGCGTCGAGTGCCGCATGCACCGCAGCTTCGTCGAATCGGATCTCGGGCATCTCGATGCGGCGGTCGCGATGGTGGAGGATGCGCTCGCCACCCTCGAACGCAGCGGCGTCACGCAGGGCGAGCAGCACCGCGTGCTGCGCAGCGCCGTGGCGCGCGCGCTCATGCTGGCGGGGCGCCACGCGCAGGCGCTGGCGATCGCCGCACCCTTGCTCGCGGAAAGCATGGCCGGGCAGGGGCGCGAATCGATGGCGGTGGTGCGGCGATCGAGCATGGTGACCGCGCTCACGCGGCTGGGCGGCCGACCGCTCGCGGCTGTGCCGCTGTCGCAGGCCGACGAGGCGTCCGCGGCCACGCTGCTCGGCCCTGGTCGGCACGACGGCGGCATCGACATGGAGCACGGCCTGGTCCTGCTGGCGCTCGCGCAGCCCGCGCCCGCGAGCGAGCTGCTGCTGCGCAGTGCCGCGCAAGCGGAGGCCGCCGGCGCCGCCGGCGAAGCCTTGCAGGCCCGGCTCGCGGCCACCGAGGCGCTGCTGCAGGCGGGCCGCACGCAACAGGCACTGCAGGCGTGGCAGCGCGTGGAGCGCGAACGGCTGGCCGCCGCCGAACCAGGCGCGCTGCTCGGCGTGGAGCGCTTGCGCGTGGCCGCGCTGGTGGCACGCGCGCGCGGCGACTCGACGACCGCACGGCAGGCGCTGGCCCAGGCGCGGGCGGCGGTCGATGCCGGCGGCGGCGAGGCGCATCCCGGCGCGTTCGCGCTCGCGCTGGCGCAAGCCGATTTCGCGTTGGCCGAGGGCGACGCCGCCACGGCTGCGGCCGAGGCCGAGCGCGCGCTGGGCGCGGCGCGACGCTTGTCGCTCGATCCGCGCCAGTCGAGCCTGGTCGGGCGCGCTTTGCTGGCGCGTGCACGCGCCCACGCCGCGGCACACGATCCGCATTCCGCTCGCGCCGACGCTGCCGAGGCCGCGGCGCAACTGGCCGCCACGCTCGGCACGGCGCATCCACTCGCTCGGCAGGCGGCGGCGCTGGCGCGCTGAACGGCCGCCACCGTCGCGCGACTTCGCCTCGCGCGCATCGATGCAAGCGCGTGTAACGCCGCGTCTGCTTTGCCGCTTCGATTCCGCTCTTCCTCTTGCAGCGCCGCGATGTTGCGGCGGCAGTCTTGCGAAAGGAATGGCCATGTCCACGATCTTCCCCTTGCCCGTTCACGCACGCACCGTCCGGCGGGGCAGGGCCTCGCGACGCCTGGCCGGCGCGGTGGGCCTTGCGGTCCTGGCGGTGGCGCTGCTGTCGGTGCTCTACTTCACCGGTGCCCAAGGCTCCGCGTCGTCGCTCGATCGGCTGCCGCCCCCGGGCGCGGCTGCCCGGGTGCCCGACGCGCCGCTGCCGTCGACCCCCGCCGCGAGCGACGATGGCCCGACCGCCGCGCTGAGCCCGGGCGTCGACTTCGACGCCATGGAGGCCGAGCCCGATCCGTCGCCGCGCGCGATCGCCAACTACGACCGTTGAGCGCCGCCCGCTGCCGCCGCAGCGCGGCGGCGCCGCCACGGCTACAAGGCGTCGAGGAAAGCCACCAGGTCGTCCTTGTCCTGCTCGCTCAGGCCGATGCGAAAGCGCTGGTCGTAGAAGTCGACCACCTCGCGCAAGCTCGCGGCCGAGCCGTTGTGGAAGTAAGGCGGCCGCGCCGCGAGGCCGCGCAGGGTCGGGCCCTTGAAACGGCCGATGTCCGCCCAGCGGCCCGTGATCAAGGCTCGGCCCGGGTCGGTGGTCTGCACCAGTTCGCCGCTCGCCTTGCGGCGCAGCGTGTACAGCGGCAGGTCCGGCGTGCGCCGCGAGGCGTCCGCGATCCCGATGTCCAGCGGCAGCGGGATCGAGTGATTGCCGGCCTGGGGTGTGTTGTGGCAGGTGGTGCAGGTGCCGGGCAGGGCGGCGACGCCCAGCGCGTCGTTCAATCCCTTGACGCCGCTGATCGTGAACCCCCGGCCGTTGAACAAGGCCTGGCCGCGCGCGATGGCGCGGCGCGCCTGCACGCTGCCGTGCTCGTCGTCCTCGTGCCGACCCGCAGGCGCCCACGCGCGGTCCCAGGCGCTGTAGAGCGTCATCGCTTCCGGGTTGAAGCCCGCGTGCGTGCGGTAGTCGCCGATCAGCGTGTCGTTGATGCCGAAGTAGGGCGTCAGGGTGGCCAGATAGGCGGGCCCGCCTCGCGCGCCTTCGCGGTCCAGCCAGCCGGCACGGCGGTCGAACAACTGCGCCGTGTAAAGGCTCTGCTCGAAGCTGGCGATCTGCAGCTGCTGAAGATCGGTCAGCGGCATCGACGCCTGCGCATGGCCGAGCGTGGCGTCATTGCTCTGGTGCATCAGGTCCGTGTGCACGGATGCGAAGCAGGTCGTGGTGCCGAAGAGGCAGTCGCCGGACGACGGATCCGGCAGCGTCTCGCGGCCGTCCCACATCACCGTGCTGAGGAAGCGCACGTTCGTGCTCGGCAGCGGCCGGCGAAACAACGACAGTTGGCTGACATTGGCGTACCCGTAGGGGTCGTCGACCGCGGCGAGCTCGAACTCGGCATCGGGCGGGACGCCGATGCCCACGCGGATCAATCCCTTGTCGAGCAGCATGCTGAATGCCGCGCGCCGTGCGTCCAGCGTGGACACGTCGGCCCGCGGCGAGTTGGCGCCGTCGACGAGCCGGAACACCGGGTCGAAGCCGTTCGATTCGCGAAAGCGCCGCCGCAGGCCGGCCGGCGTGACGGTCCAGCCCTCGGACTGCACATGGCAGCTCGCGCAGCTGCGCCCGTTGCTGCCCAGGCTCTGGAAGAAGGGGTTGCTGCGATCGATCGGGCCGCCTGCGCTGAAGGTGGCAGCCAGGCCACGCGGGTTGGGGGCGAGCGCGGTTCGCGATGCGAATCGCGGCGCGTGGCCGTCGTCGGCGAACGAGGGCGCGGCGGCCGAGGCCAGCGCGAGCACGGCGCCGAGCGCGAGCGCGGCAGGGGGATGCAATGGGGATGCCATGGTTGTCTCCGATGAATTGGGGCCCGGGAACTCGCGGCCGGCGTTCGAAGCGACTGCGCATCGGGAAGATCGGCAACGCGGCGATCCGGCCGCCATGACGGGCGGGCGACCCCCTAGCTTCAAGGGGCCGTGGCGCGGCGGCTCTCCGTATGGCCTTGCATCAGCCTCACGCAACGCCGACAGTTCGACCATGCCGAGCCCGCATCCCTTCTCGTTGCAACCGACGGCGCGCGCGCCATGCGACCCGCCGGCCGCCAGCGACGAGCTCTTCGCCGAGCTCTACGACGAACTGCGGCGCCTGGCGCGGCGCGAGGTGCGGCGCTGCGGTGCGCAGTCGGTCATGAGCACGCGCACGCTGGTGCACGAGGCGTGGCTGGACATCAGCCAGCGGCATGGACTGGCCTTCGGCGAGCGCGGGCGCTTCCTGGCGTATGCGGCGCGCGCGATGCGCGGCCTGGTGATCGACGGCCTGCGCGCGCAGCAGGCGCAAAAGCGCGGCGGCGGGCTGGAGATCACCGGGCTCGATACGCAGCAGGCGCAGGAGCTGGCGCAGCCGATGCTGCCCGAGCATGTCGCCGAGGCGCTCGACGCCATGGCCGCCATCGAGCCCGCGCTCGTGACGCTCGTCGAGCTCAAGTTCTTCGCGGGGCTCTCGATGGCCGAGATCGCCGAGCTCCAGGGCGTGTCCGAGCGCACCGTGCAGCGCCAGTGGGAGAAGGCGCGCATGCTGCTGTATCGCGCGCTGAAGGAGGGCTGAGGCATCGGGCCGCAAGGGCTTGCGGCGCCACTATCATCGCGGCCGTCGTGCCGTTCGAGCGTGGAGTGCCATGAGTCTGCCCTTGCCTGCATCCGCCCTTGCCGTGCTTTCGCCGCAGCGCCGTGTTCTGGCCGCCATGCTGGCGTGCAGCGTCCTCGCGTTCGCTTTGCCGGCGCACGCGAGATCGCCTGCGCCGCCGCGTTCGGCCGCGGTGCGCGGGCCGCTGTCGGGCGAGGAGCTCAACAACATCTCGGTGTTCAAGTCGGCCTCGCCGTCGGTGGTCAACATTACCGCGCTCGGCCTGGAGCGCGAGCTGTTCTCGATGAACGTGCAGCAGGTGCCGCGCGGCACCGGCACCGGCTTCGTGTGGGACGACCGCGGCCACATCGTCACCAACTTCCACGTCATCCAGGAAGCGAGCGCGGCGCGCGTCACGCTGTCGGACCAGAGCAGCTACAAGGCGCAACTGGTGGGCGTCTTTCCCGACCGCGACATCGCGGTGCTCAAGATCGACGCGCCGCGCGACAAGCTGCCGCCCATCGCCATCGGGACCAGCCGCGACCTGCAGGTGGGTCAGCGGGTGTACGCGATCGGCAACCCTTTCGGGCTCGACCAGACGCTCACCACCGGCATCGTGAGCGCCCTCAACCGCGAGATCGAGTCGGTGACGCGGCGCACGATACGCGGTGCGATCCAGACCGACGCCGCGATCAACCCCGGCAACTCCGGCGGCCCGCTGCTCGATTCGGCGGGGCGGCTGATCGGCGTGAACACGGCCATCTTCAGCCCCTCTGGTGCGAGCGCGGGCATCGGCTTCGCGATTCCCGTCGACGAGGTCAACCGCATCGTGCCGCGGATCATCCGCGACGGCCGCATGGTGCGCCCCGCCATCGGCATCACGGCCGGGCCCGACGCGATGCGCCAGGCGCTCAAGCTG
>DATFAY010000198.1:0-12973 GCA_035254085.1 Piscinibacter sp. | reverse complement strand
TGATCGAGGACGGCGGACAGGTGCAGCAGGCCACCGTGCTGTTCGATCCCGACAGCGGCGAGACGCGCGCCATGCGCACCAAGGAAGACGCGCACGACTACCGCTATTTCCCCGACCCCGACCTGCCGCCGCTCCTGATCGCGCCCGAGTGGATCGAGCGCGTGCGCGCCGAGATGCCCGAGCTGCCGCGCCTGATGGCCGAGCGCTTCCAGAAGGACTACGGCCTGCCGGCCTACGACGCGGCCATGATGACCCAGAGCAAGGCCTTCGGCGCCTACTTCGAGGCCACGGCCCGCGCCTGCGGCCAGCCGAAGCTGGCGGCGAACTGGGTGATGGGCGAGCTGTCGCGGCGCCTGAACGCCGAGGGTCGCGAGATCGTCGCGAGCCCGGTGAAGGCGGCCACCCTGGGCGCGCTGATCGCGCGCATCGCCGACGGCACCGTCTCCAACAACGGCGCGCGCCAGGTGTTCGATGCGCTGTGGAGCGGCGAAGGCCACGCGGCCCCGGGCGCCGACCCGGCAGGGCTGGTCGATGCCCTGATCGAGTCCAAGGGCCTGAAGCAGATGAGCGATGCCGGCGAGCTCGAACGCATCCTCGACGAGGTGCTGGCAGCCAACGCCAAGTCGGTGGAGGAATACCGCGCCGGCAAGGACAAGGCCTTCAACGCGCTGGTCGGGCAGGCGATGAAGGCCACCAAGGGCAAGGCCAATCCGGCCCAGGTGAACGAGCTGCTGAAGAAGAAGCTCGCGTCCTAGCGCGTGGCCGGCGCCGAGGCGGCGCCCGGCGCGGTCAGCGCGCCGAGCGATCCCGGCGGGGCGCCTGCCCACAGCTTGCGCAGGCGGGCGAGCTCGTTGTCGAACAGCGCGTTCACCCGCACGATTTCGGCCTGCTGGTTCTGCACCAGCACGCGCTGCGCCTCGACGGCCGTGTCGTTGGCGTCCAGCTTCTGCTTGAGCGCCGGCGGCAGCGGCTTGCCGGTGTAGAACTCGGCCTCGTCCATCAGCGGCTTGCGCTCGGCGGCGAGGTCGGCCAGGCGTCGCTCGGAGCGCAGCAGCGCGGCCTTGGTGTCGTCCAGCGCCGCGGCGCGCGCCTTGTTGTGCGCGGCCTCGTTCGGAAAGCGCAGCATCAGGTTGCGGTCGCGCCGCACCGCGTCCTGGTGGGCGGCGCGCTCGGCGGCGAGCTGGCGCTCGCGCGCCTCCTGCTCGGCGCGCTCGTCGGCCGTGGGCGTGGGGGGCACCACCTTCTTCACCGAGCCGTCGGGGTTGAGCACGCGCTGGTCACGCGAGACGCATTCGGGGATCGGGCGGTCGGAGGTCAGCTTCTTGCCGTGGGAGTCGATGCAGGTGTAGATCGTGCCGCTGGCGGCCTCGGCCACCAGCCAGGAGCAGCAGACGAGGCACGCGCCCAGGCGGATGGCAGTCTTGATCGTCACACCCCCGCGCTCGCTCATTCAAACTCCGTAACGTTGCCGGTACGCCGCCACCCGCGACGCATGCGCCGCCAAGGCGGGGTCGTCGGTCGATTGCAAATACTGCATGAGGTCGGCGAGCGTCGCAATCGAGATCACCGGCAGGCGGTATTCGCGCTGGAAGTCTTCAACGGCCGAATGCGCCGACAGGTTGTCATCGCGACCACCGCGTTCCATGCGGTCCATCGCGATCAGCACCGCGACGGGCTCGGCACCTGCGGCGCGGATCATCTCGACCGACTCGCGCTTGGAGGCGCCGTCGGTGATCACGTCATCGATGATGACCACGCGGCCCTTGAGCGGCGCACCGACCATCGTGCCCCCTTCGCCATGGTCCTTGGCTTCCTTGCGGTTGTGGCAGAAGGGCACGCCGCGGCCCAGCCGCGCGAGCTCGATCGCGGTGCCCGCGGCCAGCGTGATGCCCTTGTAGGCCGGGCCGAACAGCATGTCGAACTCGATACCCGAGCCCAGGAGGCGCCGCGCATAGAATTCGCCGAGACGACCGAGCTTCGCTCCGTCGTCGAACAGGCCGGAGTTGAAGAAATAGGGCGACAGCCGCCCGGCCTTGGTCTTGAACTCCCCGAAGCGCAGCACGCCCGCCTGGACCGAGAACGCCACGAAGTCCTGTGCCAGGGAATCGCTCGCGGCATCCGCGCTCTTTGAGGACATCGAAGTGTTCCGTCTCGTCACGTTGAATCTGAACGGCATTCGCTCGGCAGCGAACAAGGGCTTGCTGCCCTTCGCCGAGAAAGTTGCGGCCGATTGTATGGGGGTGCAGGAGATCAAGGCCCAGCTCGGCGATCTCGAGGGCCGCTTCGAGACCGTGGCCGGCATGAAGGGCCACTTCCATTGCGCCGAGAAGAAGGGCTACTCGGGCGTCGGCCTGTACAGCCGCAAGAAGCCCAGCGAGGTGATCCTGGGCATCGGCAACGCCGAGTTCGACGCCGAGGGCCGCTACGTCGAGGCGCGCTTCGACACCGCCCGGCGCAAGCTGTCGATCATCAGCTGCTACTTCCCGAGCGGCTCCAGCGGCGAGTTGCGCCAGCAGGCCAAGTTCCGCTTTCTCGCGCTGATGGCGCCGCACCTCATCCGGCTCAAGGCCGAGCGCGACTTCATCCTGGTGGGCGACATCAACATCGCGCACAAGGAGATCGACCTCAAGAACTGGCGCAGCAACCAGAAGAACAGCGGCTTCCTGCCCGAGGAGCGCGCCTGGATGACGCATGCGCTCGACGAGATCGGCATGGTCGACGTCTTTCGCACGCTCAACCCGCACCCCGAGCAATACACCTGGTGGAGCAACCGCGGCCAGGCGTGGGCCAAGAACGTGGGGTGGCGCCTCGACTACCACCTCGCGACGCCGGCCATCGCGGCGAAGGCGATGCGCGAGCACATCTACCTCGACGAGCGCTTTTCCGATCACGCGCCTCTCGTGATCGACTACGACTTCACGCTGTGAGGGCGGTTCGCGGATGCTGCGCGATCGTCGCCCTGGCGGCGATCACCCTTTGTGCGCTGCCGCTGCGCGTGGCGGCGCAGGTGCCCTCGACCGACGTGGCGCGCCTGGCCCGCGAGCTGCTGGAACGGACCTATGCCGCCGACGCTCCGGGCGCGGCGGTGCTGGTGGCGCGGGGCGACGAGGTGTTGTTGCGCGACGCGCGCGGCGCGGCCGACATCGAGACAGGCCGGGCCCTCACGCCCGACGACCGGTTCCAGATCGCCTCGCTGACCAAGCAGATGGTGGCCGCGGGCGTGTTGACGCTGGTCGAGGCCGGCAAGGTGTCGCTGGACGATCCCTTGTCCAAGTACGTGCAGGGCTTTCGGCACGGCGACCGCATCGTGGTGGCCCAACTGCTCAACCACACCTCCGGCATCCGCAACTTCCCCGACGCCGACGTGTTGCAGGCGAAGCTGCCGCAGAACGCCAGCACGGACCAGCTGATCGACGCGTTCAAGGACCAGCCTCCCGACTTCGCCCCCGGTGAACGCTGGGCGTATGCCGACATCGGCTATGTGCTGGCCGGCAAGATCATCGAGACGGTGACCGGCCGGCCCTGGCATGTCTATGTGGCGCAGACGTTCTTCCTGCCGTTGGGCATGACGCACACCTGCTACTGCGCCGATTCGGCCACCGCCGCCGGGTACGCCATGGAGGCAGGCAACGCCAGGCGCGTGGGGCCCACGAACATCAGCTGGGAACACGCAGCCGGCGCGCTGGTGTCCACGGTGGACGACCTGCTGAAGTGGAACCGCGCCCTCCACGAGGGCCGAATCGTTGCGCCGCGGCTGTATCGCCGGATGGTGACGCCGCAAGGGCGGGCCGCCGACGGCGGGATGCACTACGGCTTCGGCATCGACCACACCCCGCTGCACGGACAAGAGCAGCTGAGCCACTCGGGGTATGTCGACGGGTTCACTTCGCACCTCCTGTACATGCCCGGCCCGCGCCTGACGGTGGTGGTGCTTCGCAACGGCAGCGGCGCCGGCGAGGGACCGGCCGAGACCGCGCGCAAGCTGGCCTCGGCGGCGATCGGTCTGCCCTCCCCCTGAGGCGCCCGCGACGGCTCAGAAGCACAGCGTGGCCGCGCCGGCCTTCAGGCGTTCGTGCATGGCACTCGCGCCGACGATGGCCACTCCCTCGATGAAGTCTTCCTGCGTGTAGCCGCGTGCCTTGACGCAGGGTGGGCAGGCCCAGATGGTGCCCCCGCGCGCCACGAAATCCGTCATCAAGGCCTTGAGCGGGTCCAGCGGCGGTACATGCGTGAGATCGGCCGCACGGCGGCGCACCAGATCGACGGCCGAACTCGTGAGGAAGGCGTAGACCTTCAGCCCCGACGTGATGCCGCCGCAGGCGATGGTGAAGGCCACCGACGACAACTCGTGGTCGGTGCCGCGTGTCAGCACGACGACCAGCTCGCGGTTTTCCTGTGCCATGTGCGCTCTCCTTGCTTGGGATGGACACCCCACGGCGTCCTGGGCACGATGGTCGTTATCGCGCCGCCGGCCGACTTCGCAGATCGTCCGGTGTTGTTGACCGCAACCCCGCGAGGAGGCTCCGATGGACGTCCTGTCCGATGTGCTGCAGACCATCCGGCTGGAAGGTGCGCTCTTCCTCAATGCCGAGCTCTATGAGCCCTGGTGCGTCGATGCCCCGCGCGGGGCGGACCTCGCTCAGCTGCTTCTGCCCGGCGCGCAGCACCTGGCCATCTGCCACCTGGTCCTGGAGGGCCGCTGCTGGATCCAGCTGCATGGCGGCGAGCCGCTGGCGCTGCAGGCCGGCGATGTGGCGACGCTGCCGCACGGCGACTCGCACCTCGTCGGCAGCGGCCTGCAGCACGCGGCGGTGTCGATCGACCACGTCGTGCAGCCGCGGCTGCCGGAGCTGGCCCGCGTGCGCTACGGCGGCCACGGCGAGCGCAGCGTCGTCGTGTGCGGCTGGTTCGCCTACGAGCGCGACGTGCCCAATCCGCTGACGGCGACGCTGCCGCGGCTGTTTCGCGCGCCGCTCGGGCAGCGGCCCAGCGGCCGCTGGATCGAGCAGTCGATCGCCTTCGCGCTGGGCGAAGCCACGTCCGGCCGGCCCGGGGGTGCGGCCATGGCCGCCAAGGTGGCCGAGGGCCTGTTCGTCGAGGCGCTGCGGGCCTACGTCGACGCCTTGCCGGCGCAGCAGGGCGGGTGGCTGGCCGGACTCGCGCATCCGCAGGTCGGCCGCTGCCTCGCGGCCCTGCATGCCCGCCCGGCACATGCCTGGAGCGTGGCCGAGCTGGCGCAGGAGGTGCACAGCTCGCGCACAGTCCTCGCCCAGCGCTTCACCGAACTGGTGGGCGTGCCGCCGATGCAGTACCTCAAGCGCTGGCGGATGACGCTGGCCGCGCGCGAGCTGTGCCGAGGCCGCACGCAGCTGGGCCGCATCGCCGAAGACATCGGCTACGAGTCCGAAGCCGCGTTCATCCGCGCCTTCAAGAGCGAGTACGGAGCCTCGCCAGGCGTGTGGCGCCGCGGCACGGCGGCGCGCGTCATGGCGGCCCGAGACAAAAGCTTGGCTCGCCGGTCCATCGAGGGATAGAACCGAGTCGACACGCGCGACGCTCGCCACCACACTGCGCCGGTGTCCAGCCCGGGAGCGCCCATGTCCACGCCGATGCCCACGCCCTCGTCCTACCGCACGCCGGTCGACGCCCTGATCGGCCAGGTGGCCGAGCATGCGCACACGCCGTACCTGCACCAGCCGCTGAACCGGCAATGGCGCACCTGGACCTGGGCCGAGACGCTGGACGAGGTGCGGCGCATGGCCGCGGCGCTCGCGGCCAGGGACTTTCCGCCCGGCAGCCGCATCGCCATCCTGTCGAAGAACTGCGCCCACTGGATCATGGCCGACCTGGCCATCCTGATGGCCGGCCACGTCAGCGTGCCGATGTACCAGAACCAGTCAGCCGAGGTGACGCGCTACGTGCTCGAGCACAGCGGCGCGGTGCTCATCTTCACCGGCAAGCTCGACGAGCCCGAGCGCGCCGGCGCAGCGCTGCCGGACGGCCTGCCGCGCATCAGCTTTCCGTATCCGCAGCGCCTGCCCGGCGACGACTGGGACGCGGTGATCGCCGCGCATGCGCCGCTGCCGCTCGATCGGCTGCCGCAGGCCGACGACCTCGCGACCATCATGTACACCTCGGGCACTACCGGCCACCCCAAGGGCGCGCTGCTGCGCTTCCGGCAGATCGACGCCGGCATCCGCGCCGGCATGCGCCAGTTCCAGTTCGGCCCCGCCGACCGCTACCTGTCGTACCTGCCGCTGTCGCACGTGGCCGAGCGCGCGCTGGTCGAGATGGCGAGCCTGTACACCGGCATGCAGGTGTACTTCGTCGAGTCGCTCGAGAGCTTTGGGCAGGACCTGCAGATCGCGCGCCCCACCGCCTTCTTCGCGGTGCCGCGCCTGTGGACACGCTTCCAGATGGGCGTGCTCGCGAAGATGCCGCAGGCCAAGCTCGACCGGCTGCTCGGCCTTCCGATCGTCGGCGGCCTGGTGCGCCACAAGCTGCGCCGCGCGCTCGGCCTGGACAAGGCCCGGCTCATCGCCAGCGGCGCGGCGCCCATCTCGCCGTCGCTGCTCGACTGGTACCGGCGCATCGGCATCACCATCCACGAGGTCTACGGCATGACCGAGACCTTCGGCCAGGGCACCAGCACGGCCATCGGCGGCGCGCGCGCCGGCAGCGTCGGGTGCCCCTATCACGGCGTCGAGATCAAGCTGGGCGACGGTGCGCTCGGCGGCGGCGCGGCCGGCGAAGTGCTGCTGCGCACGCCCGCGCTCATGGACGGCTACTACCGCGAGCCCGAGAAGACCGCCGAGGTGATCACGCCCGACGGCTTCTACCGCAGCGGCGACCTGGGCGAGATCGCGCCCGACGGCGCGCTGCGCATCGTCGGGCGGGTGCGCGAGCAGTTCAAGACCGGCAAGGGCAAGTTCGTCTCGCCCGCGCCGATCGAGAACCGCCTGATGGAGAACCCGTGGCTGGAGCAGGTCTGCGTGATGGGCAGCGGGCTGCCGCAGCCGCTGGTGGTGGCGGTGCTCTCGGACATCGGCCGCGCGCAACCGCGCGAGGCGGTCGAGCAGGCACTCGTGCGCACGCTGGCCACGATCAATGAGCAGCTCGAATCGCACGAGCGCCTGGCCAAGCTCGTGCTCACCGCCGACCCGTGGACGATCGAGAACGGCATGCTCACGCCGACGCTCAAGCTCAAGCGCCATCAGATGGAGCAGCGCTACCAGGCGATCGCGCAGCGGCTGTTCGAGGAGCCCGCGACCGTGCTGTGGCAGGGCGAGGCCGCGCAGGAGACGGTGCCTAGAATGGCCGCATGACCGACCCCGCCGATCGTGCCGCGCCGCGTTCCCGCTTCGAGCCGGCGGCGCTGCACCGGTTGGCGGTGGTCACGCTGCTGGGCTTCGCCTCGGGCCTGCCGCTCGCGCTCACCGGCCAGGCGATGCAGGCCTGGCTCACGGCCGAAGGCGTCGACATCGCGACCATCGGCTTTCTCTCGATCGTCGGACTGCCCTACACCTTCAAGTTCCTGTGGGCGCCGCTGATGGACCGCTTCGAGCTGCCCTGGCTGGGGCGGCGGCGCAGTTGGCTGGTCTTCACGCAACTCGCGCTGGCCGGCGCCCTGTGGTGGATGGCAGGGGTGTCGCCCTCGCACGCCACGCGCGCGTTCGCGCTCCTGGGCGTGCTGGTCGCCTTCATGTCGGCCTCGCAGGACGTGGTGAGCGACGCCTATCGCACCGACCTGCTGCATGCCAGCGAGCGCGGGCTCGGCTCCTCGCTCAACGTGATGGGCTATCGCATGGCGATGATCCTGTCGGGCGGCGTCGCCTTCATCTGGGTCGATCCGACGCAGGGCGGCGGCTGGACCTGGCCCGAGGTCTATCGCTTCATGGGCTGGCTGATGGTCGGCGCGGCCGCGCTGAGCGTGATCGCGCTGCCGCGGCTGACGGTGGCGCCGGTGCCGCACACCGTCGCGCGCCACGACGTCTTCGGCTTCCTCGCGGTGCTCGTCGCGGTGGCGGTGGGCTTCGTGGTGAGCGACCGCCTGGCGCAGCCGATCGCGGGCACGCTGCTCGCGCCGCTGTTCTCGGGCAGCGCCATGCCGGCCGCGCTGCAGAAGAAGTGGACGGACCTGCTGGCGCTGATGCTGGGCATCGCGTTCACCTTGCCGCTGGCCGCGTGGGCGGCGCGCGCGGCCCGCTTCGAGACGCTGCTGGGCGGCCTGCGCAGCTACTTCGCGCAGGCCGGCGCCGCGGCCTTCCTCGCCTTCATCGTGCTCTACAAGCTGGGCGACGCCTTCGCACTCTCGCTGATGACGCCCTTCCTGCTGCAGGCGATGCACTTCAGCACTGCCGAGGTCGGCGTCGTCAACAAGATCATCGGCCTGTGGCTGACGATCGCGGGCGCGCTGCTCGGCGGCGGGCTGATGCTGCGCCTGGGCCTGTGGCGCTCGCTGCTCGTCTTCGGCGTGCTGCAGATGCTGAGCAATCTCGGCTTCTGGTGGCTGGCGATGAACGGCAAGGGCTTGCTGCCCGGCCTCGTCATCCCGGCCTTCGACTGGGGCTTCGTCAAGCTGGCGCACGACACGCCGGTCGACGGCGGGCTGCTGCTGGTGGTGGCCGCCGAGAACCTCTCCGGCGGCATGGGCACGGCCGCGTTCCTGGCGTTCCTGATGAGCCTGTGCAACCACCGCTTCACGGCGACGCAGTTCGCGCTGTTGTCGGCCTTCGCGTCGGTCGGCCGGGTGTGGGTCGGGCCGCTGGCCGGCGTGACGGCGGAGTCGATCGGCTGGCCGACCTTCTTCGTCGTCGCGACGGTGCTGTGCGTGCCGGCCCTGGCGATGCTGTGGTGGCTGCGCGAGGCGGTCCAGGCGCTGGAGGTCGACCCGGAAGCGGCCGCGATCGCCGATGATTGAGCCGAATCCAGGGAACATCGCGCCGCCGATCCGTATCCGAACAGCATGAACGACGCCCCCTTCGACCCCCGCGCCGACTTCCAGCCCGACCCCGCGCTGGCCCATGAACTGCAGGCCTGGCGCTGCCAGTGCCCGATGCATTCGCGCCGCCGCTTCAATGCCGGCCTGCTCGGCGCGGGCGCGGCGCTCGCGCTGCCGGGGCTGGCTGCCGCCGACGGCGTGGCCGTGCCCGATCGCTCCAGCCTGGCCAGCCTCGTGCCCGCCGACGAGGTGGAAGGTGCGGCCGGCCAGCAGTACCACCAGCTGCTGCAGCAGGCGGCGCGCCAGGGCGCGCTCGCGCCCGACAACCATCCGCAGGTGATCCGCCTGCGCGCGATCGCGCAGCGCCTGATCCCGCACGTGATGGCGCCCAATCTCAAGTCCACGCCGCGCGCGGCGCAATGGCGCTGGGAGGTGAACCTGATCGGCAGCAAGCAGATCAACGCCTTCTGCATGCCGGGCGGCAAGATCGCCTTCTATTACGGCATCCTCGACCAGCTGCGCCTCACCGACGACGAGGTCGCGATGGTGATGGGCCACGAGATGGCGCACGCATTGCGCGAGCACGCCCGCGAGCGCATGGGCAAGACGGCGGCGACCAACGGCCTCATCGAGCTCGGCTCGGCGCTGTTCGGGCTGGGCAACGGCGGGCGCTACCTGGCCAACATCGGCGGTCAGCTGCTCACCCTGCGCTTCAGCCGCGAGGACGAGTCCGAGGCCGACCGCATCGGCCTGGACCTCGCTGCGCGCGCCGGCTACGACCCGCACGCGGGCGTGACGCTGTGGGAGAAGATGGGCCAGGCCAGCAAGGGTTCGCCGCCCCAGTGGCTGTCGACGCACCCGGCCGGAACGTCGCGCATCCAGCAGATCGAAGCCAGCCTGCCGGCGGTCGAGCCGGTATATGCGCGGGCCGAGAAGCCGGCCCGGCGCTTCGAGCCGCCGGCGCGGCGGCAGGCGCGCGAGGACACCGGCGGCCAGTGACCGGGCGCGACCGGGGAGGCTGGCCGCTCAGCGCGCCAGCGCGCGCAGCAGCCAGCGATTGAGATCGGCGACCTCTTCGCCGCACACCGAATGCGGCATCGGGTACTCGTGCCACTCGACGCCGTAGCCGAGTGCCGCGAGCACCTCGCGCGAGGCCACGGCGCGCTGGAAGGGCACCACCGGATCGAGGCGGCCGTGCGCCATGAAGATCGGCAGGTCGGCATTGGCGGCGCTGCGCTCGGCGGCCAGGCTCGATGCGAGCGGCAGGTAACCCGACATGCCCACGAGCCCGGCCAGCCGCTCGGGGTAGCGCAGCCCCGCCAGCAGCGCCATCGCGCAGCCCTGCGAGAAGCCGCCCAGCACGATGCGGTCGGCGGCGATGCCGCGCGCGCGTTCCGCGTCGACCAGGCCGTTGACCATCGCCATCGAGCGCCGCAACCCGGCTTCGTCCTCGCGCTGCACCAGCTCCATCCCGAAGATGTCGTACCAGGCGCGCATCACGTAGCCGTTGTTGATGGTCACCGGCATCGTCGGTGCGTGCGGGAAGATCCAGCGCACGGGCCCGACGCTCTCGAGATCGAGCTCGTCGGCGAAGGGCACGAAGTCGTTCCCGTCGGCGCCCAGGCCGTGCAGGATGATGATGCTCGCGGTCGGCTGCGGACCGGTTTCGATCTGGATGGTGTCGAGTGCCATCCCGCGATCATCGCATCGACACGGCGGGGCGAGACCGGCGGCGTCAGGCGACCACGCCCGCCCAGGCGTGCGGCGTGAGCAGCCACAGCGCGATCAGGGCCAGCAGCAGCACCAGGGCATGCAGCCAGCGCTGGCTGATGCGGCCGCGCGAGCGGCGGCGTGACGAACGAGCTGGCATCTGGCTTCTCCCGCTGCGGCGACGGCATGCGCCGCCGATGGTGTTGTCGCACAGGCGCGCGCCGCCGGCAAGCCGGTCGGCCAATGGGGAAGGCATTCCGGCGACGGCACACCATTTGCCGCTCGCGCCGCGCGCGAGGCTCACGGTGCGCTGAGCGCCGTCGCGGCCGCCCGGCGGGTGTGTCGACTCGCCGCATGTCCCGATAATGTGGTCCTTCGCAGAACGCTCCCGGACGCCGCCTCCATGAACTTCGCTTCGGACACGCTCGATCCCGCTGCCGTGCAGCGGCCGCCAAAGGCCGGCGCATGACCATCGCGTGGAACGCGTTCACGCCCTGGAGCGCGCTGGCGGGCGGCGTGCTCATCGGGCTGGCGGCATCGCTGTTCGTGCTCGGCAACGGGCGCATCGCGGGCATCGCCGGCATCGTCGGCGCGATGCTCCACGCGCTGCGGCACGGGCGCCTCGGCACGCAGCGCCTGGGTCTCGCGTTTCTCGCCGGCCTGTTCGCCGCACCGTGGCTCTGGCAACTGGTGGCGCCGCTGCCGCCGAGCGCCGTCGACATCGGCACCCCCGCGCTGGTGGCCTCGGGCCTGCTGGTGGGCGTGGGCGTGCGCATGGGCGGTGGTTGCACCAGCGGACACGGCGTGTGCGGCCTGAGCCGCCTGTCGCCGCGCTCGCTGGTGGCCACCCTGGTCTTCATGGCGGTCGGCATGCTGACGGTGTTCGTGCTGCGCCATCTGGGCGCGGGAGCCGGCGCATGAATCCGCTCGCGCTCGCATTCGGCAGCGGACTGCTGTTCGGCCTGGGCCTGCTCGCCAGCGGCATGACCGACCCGCGCAAGGTCAAGGCCTTCCTCGATCTCGCCGGCGCCTGGGACCCGAGCCTCGCGCTGGTGATGGGCGGCGCGATCGGCGTGGCAGTGTTCGCCTTCGCGCGCGCGCGCCGCGGCGCGCGCAGCTGGTCGGGCGAGCTGATCGAGCTGCACACGCGGCGCCACATCGATGCGCGCCTGATCGGCGGCGCGGCGCTGTTCGGCGTCGGCTGGGGCATCGCGGGTTTCTGCCCCGGGCCCGCGCTGGTGGCGCTGGGCTCGGCCAGCGCGGTGTCCGGGCCGGCGCTGTGGTTCGTCGCGGCGATGCTGGCCGGCATGGCGCTGCACGACGGCTGGGCGCTGCGGCGTCGTACAGTGCTGCATCCCGCCCTGCCCGACGCCTGAGTTCGCCGCATGACCGACGTTCCCCGTTCGCCGCGCCCGGCCATCAGCTGCGTGATGCCCGCCTTCAACGAGGCGCAGAACCTGCCGGTGGTGCTGGGCGACGTGACCCGCCAGCTGGCCGAGCTGACCGAGCGCTGGGAAGTGATCGTCGTCGACGACGGCAGCCGCGACGCGACGCCGGCGGCGATGCTGCCCTGGCTGGTGCAGCCGGGCGTGCGCTACATCCGCCTGTCGCGCAATTTCGGCAAGGAGGCCGCGCTCACCGCGGGCATCGACCACGCCGAGGGCGAGGTGGTGCTGCTGATGGACGCCGACGGCCAGCATCCCGCGGCGCTGCTGCCGCGCATGCTCGACGCCTGGGTGCAAGGTGCCGACATGGTGTGCGCGGCGCGCAGCTCGCGCGCCGACGAGTCGTGGGCCAAGCGCGCGGGCACGTGGCTCTTCTACCGCCTGGTCAATGCCAATCCGTCGATGCAGATCCCGGTCGACGCGGGCGACTTCCGGCTGATGGACCGCAAGGTGGTCGAGGCGCTGAAGTCGCTGCCCGAGCGCAACCGTTTCATGAAGGGCCTGTACGCCTGGGTGGGCTTTCGCACCGAGATCATCGACTACCTGCCCGCCGAGCGCCTGGCAGGCCGCAGCACCTTCTCGATGAAGGGCCTGACGCGGCTGGCCTTCACCGGCGTGACCGCGTTCACCAACCTGCCGCTGCGCCTGTGGAGCGCGCTGGGCGCGCTGATCGCCTTCCTCGCCTTCGGCTTCGCCTGCTGGATCGTGCTCGACTACTTCCTGTACGGCAACAACGTGCCCGGCTGGGCCACGCTGGTCACCGGCATGGCGTTCTTCAGCGGCGTGCAGCTGCTGTCGATCGGCATCCTGGGCGAGTACGTCGGCCGCATCTTCGACGAGGTCAAGCAGCGGCCGGTGTACGTGATCGGCTCGCAGG
>DATFAY010000197.1:0-6757 GCA_035254085.1 Piscinibacter sp. | reverse complement strand
CACTGCACCGAGAGCGCACCGCGGGCGCGTTCTCACCATCTGGACCCCTGAAGACAAGGCCTTCTGGGAGCGCGAGGGCGAAGCCGTCGCGAAGCTCAACCTGTGGATCAGCGTGCCGGCGCTGTTCCTCGCCTTCGCCGTGTGGCAGGTGTGGAGCGTCGTGGCCGTCGGCCTGCCGGCGCTGGGCTTCAAGTACACCACCAACCAGTTGTTCTGGCTGGCCGCGGCGCCGGCGCTGTCGGGGGCGACGCTGCGCATCTTCTACTCGTTCATCGTGCCGCTGGTGGGCGGGCGCCGCTGGACGGCGATCTCCACTGCCACGCTGCTGATCCCGGCGCTGGGCATCGGCTTCGCGGTGCAGGACAACACCACCAGCTATCCGACCATGCTCATGCTCGCGCTGCTGTGCGGCCTGGGCGGCGGCAACTTCAGCTCCAGCATGGCCAACATCAGCTTCTTCTTCCCGAAGGAGCGCAAGGGCTCGGCGCTGGGCGTCAACGCGGGCCTGGGCAACCTGGGCGTGTCGGTGGTGCAGTTCCTCACGCCGCTGGTCGTCACGGCCGGCGTGTTCGGCGTGTTCGGCGGCGACGCGCAGAACATCGTCAAGAACGGCCAGACGGTGCAGGTGTGGACGCAGAACGCCGCCTTCATCTGGGTGCCCTGGATCGCGATCGCGTCGCTGGCCGCCTGGGTCGGCATGAACGACATCGCCGACGCCAAGGCTTCGTTCGCAACGCAGGCCACCATTTTCGGGCGCCGCGACAACTGGCTGATGTGCCTTTTGTACCTGGGCACCTTCGGCTCCTTCATCGGCTACGCCGCCGGATTTCCGCTGCTCATCAAGAGCCAGTTCCCGGGCGTCAACCCGCTCGCCTATGCCTGGCTCGGGCCCCTGGTGGGCGCGGTGGTGCGGCCCTTCGGCGGCTGGCTGGCCGACAGGCTCGGCGGCGCGCGCGTGACCTTCTGGAATTTCGTGGTGATGGCGTCGGCGGTCATCGGCGTCCTCTACTTCCTGCCCAAGGGCGGCGCGTCGACGCTGGCCATGCCCTTCGGCCCGGCGGCGGGCTCCTTCGAGGGCTTCTTCCTGATGTTCCTGGTGCTCTTCTTCACCACCGGCATCGGCAACGGCTCGACCTTCCGCATGATCCCGGTGATCTTCCTCAACCGCGCGCTGCGCGGCGTGGACCCGAAGGACGCGCAGGCCGTCGCCCAGGCCACCAAGGAAGGCAACACCGAAGGCGCGGCGACGCTGGGCTTCACCGCCGCGATGGCGGCCTACGGCGGCTTCTTCATCCCCAAGAGCTACGGCAGCTCGATCTCGCTCACCGGCGGGCCGGAGGCGGCGCTCTACACCTTCTTCGTCTTCTACCTGGCGTGCATCGCGGTCACGTGGTGGAACTACGCGCGCAAGAACGCGCCCACGCCGTGCTGATGACCCACCCCCGAAGCGCCTTCGGCGCTCCCCCTCAAGGGGGCACCACCGGCGGACCGGCAAAGCCGGCTCCGCGGTGGCCGCTTGATCGAGTCTGGAGATATTGATGAGTCACTTTCTTGACCGCCTGACGCATTTCTCTCGAGCCACCGAGCGCTTTGCCGACGGCCACGGCGTCGCCACCGGTGAAGACCGCACCTGGGAGGACGCCTACCGCAGCCGCTGGCAGCACGACAAGATCGTGCGCTCGACCCACGGCACCAACTGCACCGGCTCGTGCTCCTGGAAGATCTACGTGAAGGGCGGCATCGTCACCTGGGAGACGCAGCAGACGGACTATCCGCGCACCCGCCCCGACCTGCCCAACCACGAGCCGCGCGGATGCGCGCGCGGCGCCTCGTATTCGTGGTACCTGTACAGCGCGAACCGTGTGAAGTACCCGATGGTGCGCGCGCGCCTGCTCAAGCACTGGCGGGCCGCGATGGCGGTGGCCAAGAGCCCGGTGGACGCCTGGGCCAGCATCGTCGACAGCCCCGCGCGCGAGGAATGGACGCGCCAGCGCGGCCTGGGCGGCTTCGTGCGTTCGACCTGGGACGAGGTGAACCAGATCGTCGCCGCGGCCAACATCCACACCATCAAGAAGCACGGGCCGGACCGCATCATCGGCTTCTCGCCCATCCCGGCGATGAGCATGGTGTCGTACGCCGCGGGCTCGCGCTACCTGTCGCTGATCGGCGGCGTGTGCATGAGCTTCTACGACTGGTACTGCGACCTGCCCCCGTCGAGCCCGCAGACCTGGGGCGAACAGACCGACGTGCCGGAATCGGCCGACTGGTACAACAGCACCTTCATCATCGCCTGGGGCTCCAACGTGCCCCAGACGCGCACGCCGGACGCGCACTTCTTCACCGAGGTTCGCTACAAGGGCGCGAAGACGGTGGCGGTGACGCCCGACTACGCCGAGGTCAGCAAGCTCGCCGACCTGTGGATGCACCCCAAGCAGGGCACCGACGCGGCGCTCGCGATGGCGATGGGGCACGTGATCCTCAAGGAGTTCTACTTCGACAAGCGGTCGACTTACTTCGACGACTACGCGCGCCGCTACACCGACCTCCCGATGCTCGTGCAGCTCGAGGAGCGCACCCTGCCCGACGGGCGCCGAGTGCTGGCCAGCCAGCGCTACCTGCGCGCGAGCGACTTCAACGGCAAGCTGGGCCAGCAGAACAACCCCGACTGGAAGACGCTCGCGTTCGACCAGGACGGGCGCATCGTCATGCCCAACGGCTCGGTGGGCTTCCGCTGGGGCGCCGAGGGCACGCCGGACGCCGGCAAGTGGAACCTCGAGAACAAGGAGGCGCGCCATGGCGACGAAGTGACGCTGCGCCTGTCGGTGACCGAGGGACGCGAGGGGCACGAGGTGGCCGAGGTCGCCTTCCCCTACTTCGCGGGCATCGCGACGCCGCACTTCGAGGCCAACGAGCAAGGCGGCGACGTGCTGGTGCGCAAGGTGCCGGTGCAGCGCATCCGCCTGGGCAAGGCGGGTGCCGAGCGCGTGGCGTTGGTCGCCACGGTGTTCGACCTGATGGCCGCGCACTACGGCATCGAGCGCGGCCACGGCGACGGCGCGAAGAGCTACGACGACGACACCGCCTACACGCCGGCCTGGCAGGAGAAGATCACCGGCGTGCCGCGCGAGCAGGTGATCACGGTGGCGCGCCAGTTCGCCGACAACGCGGACAAGACCCGCGGCAAGTCGATGGTGATCATCGGCGCGGCGATGAACCACTGGTACCACTGCGACATGAACTACCGCGGCATCATCAACATGCTGATGCTGTGCGGCTGCATCGGGCAAAGCGGCGGCGGCTGGGCGCACTACGTGGGGCAGGAGAAGCTGCGCCCGCAGACCGGCTGGACTGCGCTCGCCTTCGCGCTCGACTGGTCGCGTCCGCCGCGCCAGATGAACAGCACGAGCTTCTTCTATGCGCACACCGACCAGTGGCGCTACGAGCGGCTGGGCGTGGACGAGATCCTGTCGCCGCTGGCGGACAAGAACGAGTTCGGCGGCAGCCTGATCGACTACAACGTGCGCGCCGAGCGCATGGGCTGGCTGCCCTCCGCGCCGCAGCTCAAGACCAACCCGCTCAAGGTGGCACGCGACGGCGCCGCCGCGGGCGACGTGAAGCAGCACGTGGTGCGCGGCCTGGCCGACGGCTCGCTGCAGATGAGCTGCGAGGACCCCGACCACCCCGACAACTGGCCGCGCAACATGTTCGTGTGGCGCTCCAACATCCTGGGCTCCTCGGGCAAGGGCCACGAATACTTCCTCAAGCACCTGCTGGGCACCAGCCACGGCGTGCAGGGCAAGGACCTCGGCCCCGACGACGCCAAGCCGCAGGAGGTGCGCTGGCACGCCAACGCGCCCGAGGGCAAGCTCGACCTGGTGGTGACGCTCGACTTCCGCATGAGCACGACCTGCCTGTACTCCGACATCGTGCTGCCCACCGCGACCTGGTACGAGAAGAACGATCTCAACACCAGCGACATGCATCCGTTCATCCACCCGCTGTCGACCGCGGTCGACCCGGCGTGGCAGGCCCGCAGCGACTGGGAGATCTACAAGGGCTTCGCCAAGACCTTCAGCGAGCTGTGCGTCGGCCACCTGGGCGTCGAGAAGGAAGTGGTGCTCACGCCCCTGATGCACGACACGCCGGCCGAGCTGGCGCAGCCCTTCGGCGTGCAGGACTGGAAGCGCGGCGAGGTGGAGGTGGTGCCGGGCAAGACCGCGCCGCAGGTCGCCGTGGTGGAGCGCGACTACCCGGCCACGTATGCGCGCTTCACCGCGCTGGGCCCCTTGATGGAGAAGGCCGGCAACGGCGGCAAGGGCATCTCGTGGAACACCGCCGAAGAGGTGCGCCAGCTGGCCGAGCTCAACGGCAAGGTGCACACCGAGGGCCCGACCAAGGGCATGCCGAAGATCGAGACCGACATCGACGCCACCGAGGTGATCCTGATGCTCGCGCCCGAGACCAACGGCCATGTCGCGGTCAAGGCCTGGGAGGCGCTGAGCAAATTCACCGGCCGCGAGCACGCGCACCTCGCGCTGCACCGCGAGGACGAGAAGATCCGCTTCCGCGACATCCAGGCGCAGCCGCGCAAGATCATCTCGTCGCCGACCTGGAGCGGCCTGGAAAGCGAGAAGGTCTCGTACAACGCGGGCTACACCAACGTGCACGAGCTGATCCCCTGGCGCACCCTCACCGGCCGCCAGCAGTTCTACCAGGACCATCCCTGGATGCGCGCCTTCGGCGAGGAGTTCACCAGCTACCGCCCGCCGGTGGACCTGAAGGCCGTCGCCGGCGCCGCCAACATCCGCCCCAACGGCGAGAAGCAGGTGGTGCTCAACTTCATCACGCCGCACCAGAAGTGGGGCATCCACTCCACCTACAGCGACAACCTGATGATGCTCACGCTCAACCGCGGCGGGCCGGTGGTGTGGCTGTCGGAGGACGACGCGCGCGAGGCGGGCATCGTCGACAACGACTGGATCGAGCTCTACAACGCCAACGGCGCGATCGCCGCGCGCGCTGTGGTGAGCCAGCGGGTGAACCGCGGCATGACCCTCATGTACCACGCGCAGGAAAAGATCATCAACACGCCGGGGTCGGAGATCACCGGCCAGCGCGGCGGCATCCACAACTCGGTGACCCGCATCGTGACCAAGCCCACCCACATGATCGGCGGCTACGCGCAGCTGAGCTACGGATTCAACTACTACGGAACGATCGGCACCAACCGCGACGAGTTCGTGGTGGTGAGAAAGATGCGCAAGGTGGACTGGCTGGACGGCGAAGGAGAACAGGCATGAAGGTCCGCGCCCAGATCGGCATGGTGCTCAACCTCGACAAGTGCATCGGCTGCCATACCTGCTCGGTCACTTGCAAGAACGTGTGGACGAACCGGCCCGGCATGGAATACGCCTGGTTCAACAACGTCGAGACCAAGCCCGGCATCGGCTATCCCAAGGAGTGGGAGAACCAGGAGAAATGGAACGGCGGCTGGATCCGCAACCCCGACGGCTCGATCGAGCCGCGCCAGGGCGGCAAGTGGAAGCTGCTGATGAAGATCTTCGCCAACCCCAACCTGCCGCAGATCGACGACTACTACGAGCCCTTCACATTCGACTACGACCATCTGCAGTCGGCGCCGGAGAGCAAGGCCGCGCCCACCGCGCGGCCGCGCAGCCTCATCACGGGCCAGCGCATGCAGAAGATCGAGTGGGGCCCGAACTGGGAGGAGATCCTCGGCGGCGAGTTCGCCAAGCGCTCCAAGGACAAGAACTTCGACGAGGTGCAGAAGGACATCTACGGCCAGTTCGAGAACACCTTCATGATGTACCTGCCGCGCCTGTGCGAGCACTGCCTCAACCCGGCGTGCGTGGCCTCGTGCCCCTCGGGCTCGATCTACAAGCGCGAGGAAGACGGCATCGTGCTGATCGACCAGGACAAGTGCCGCGGCTGGCGCATGTGCGTGTCGGGCTGCCCGTACAAGAAGATCTACTACAACTGGCAAAGCGGCAAGGCCGAGAAGTGCATCTTCTGCTATCCGCGCATCGAGGCGGGTCAGCCCACCGTGTGCTCCGAGACCTGCGTCGGTCGCATCCGCTATCTCGGCGTGATGCTCTATGACGCCGACCGCATCGCCGAGGCGGCCAGCACCGAGCGCGACCGCGACCTGTACCAGGCGCAGTGCGACATCTTCCTCGACCCCAACGATCCCGCGGTGATCGCGCAGGCGCACGCCGACGGCATCCCCGAGGCCTGGCTCGACGCGGCGCGCAAGAGCCCGGTGTGGAAGATGGCGATGGAGTGGAAGATCGCGCTGCCGCTGCACCCCGAGTACCGCACGCTGCCCATGGTCTGGTACGTGCCGCCGCTGTCGCCGATCACCGCGGCGGCCAACGCCGGCGACCTGGGCGTCAACGGCGAGATCCCCGACGTGGCGCAGCTGCGCATCCCCGTGCACTACCTGGCCAACCTGCTGACCGCGGGCGACACGGCGCCGGTCGTGCGCGCGCTCGAGCGCATGCTCGCCATGCGCGCCTACCAGCGCGGCAAGCACGTCGACGGCGTCGAGAACCTGCGCGTCCTGCAGCAGGTCGGCCTCGACGCGGCGGAGGTGGAACGCATGTACCAGGTGATGGCGATCGCCAACTACGAGGACCGCTTCGTCATCCCGAGCAGCCACCGCGAGTACGCCGAGAACACCTTCGACATGCGCGGCGGCTGCGGCTTCTCCTTCGGCAACGGCTGCTCCGACGGCGCG
>DATFAY010000196.1:0-2049 GCA_035254085.1 Piscinibacter sp. | reverse complement strand
GCGCTGAGCCTCGTGCCGTGCGGCGCGGCTGCCGCTCAGGGATGCAGTTTCTCGCCGCGGGCCAGCATCGCCACGAACTGCTCGATGCGCCTGGCGCGCGTCGGCGCCAGCTTGGCAGTCTGCACCCGCCACAGCACCGCGTAGCGGTTCGCGCCATCCAGCGTCTCGAAGAAAGCCTTGGCGGCAGGCGCGGCATCGAGCGCGGCCTGCAGGTCGGGCGGCACCGTGGACGTGCGGGCCGAGTCGTAGGCGTCGTCCCAGCGGCCGTCGGCCTGCGCACGCTGGACCTCGCGCAAACCTGCTGGCTGCATGCGGCCCTGCTCGATCAACGCCAGCGCCTTGCTCCGATTGACCTTGGACCAGATGCTGCGCGGGCGTCGCGGGGTGAAGCGCTGCAGCCAGTGCTGGGCATCCAGCGCCTTCTTCTGCCCGTCGATCCAGCCGAAGCACAGCGCGCTCTCCAGCGCCTGGGCATAGCTCACCGACGGTGCGCCGGCCTCCTTGCGCGCGATGCGCAGCCACACGCCGGCGGAACGCTCGTGATGCTTGCGCAGCCAGGCTTCCCACTGGCGCTGGGTGGCGAAGTGCAGGGCCTCGGCGGCCGGATCGGCAGGCGATGGGGTCGTCATGGCGCAAGTGTGCCGCGGACGGCGCGAGCCCGTGCGGCACGGTCGGACGTCGGCAGGCACGGCGGCGAGATATATCATCTTGTGATCTAATTTCGCCCCTCGCGTGCGCAGTCTCGGCGTGCCGACCGAGAAACCGATGGAACTGCGCCAACCCCCCAAGAGCGATTTCGCCGTCAATCCGCGCCTGCTGCTGCTGGCCGCGCTCGCCGTGCCGATCGGCGCGCTCGGCACGGCGGCGGCCATGGCCCTGCTGGCGCTGATCCGCCTCTTCACCAACCTGTTCTTCTTCCAGCAGCTGTCGGTGGCCGACCGCTCGCCGGCCGGCAACACGCTGGGTCCCTGGGTGATCGTGCTGCCCGTGGTGGGCGGGCTCATCGTCGGCCTGATGGCGCGCTTCGGCTCGGACAAGATCCGTGGCCACGGCATCCCCGAGGCCATCGAGGCGATCCTGTTCGGCAAGAGCCGCCTCTCGCCCAAGGTGGCGATGCTCAAGCCGCTGTCGTCGGGCGTGGTGATCGGCTCGGGCGGGCCCTTCGGCGCGGAAGGGCCGATCATCATGACCGGCGGCGCGATCGGCTCGCTGCTGGCGCAACTCATCCACCTCACCGCCGGCGAGCGCAAGACGCTGCTCGTGGCCGGCGCGACCGCGGGCATGACCGCGGTGTTCGGCACGCCGATCGCCGCCGTGCTGCTCGGCGTGGAACTGCTGCTCTTCGAATGGCGCCCGCGCAGCCTGCTGCCGGTGATGATCGCCTGCTCGGTGGCCGGCTTCACGCGGGCCATGGCGGTCGATGCCGGCCCGCTCTTTCCGCTGCACACGGCAGCGGCCACCTGGCCGGCCCTGCTGTCGTGCGTGGTCGCCGGCCTTTTCGCCGGGTTGCTGTCGGCCTCGCTCTCGCGTGCGCTCTACGCCGTCGAGGACGCGTTCCACCGGCTGCCGGTGCACTGGATGTGGTGGCCGGCGCTGGGCGGACTGGTGGTGGGCATCGGCGGATGGCTGCAGCCGCGTGCGCTGGGCGTGGGCTACGACGTCATCGCCGACCTGCTCAACCATCGCCTGCTGGTGCATGCCGCGCTCGCGCTGCTGGCCGCCAAGGCGCTGATGTGGGTGCTGGCGCTGGGCTCGGGCACTTCGGGCGGCGTGCTGGCGCCGCTGCTGATGATCGGCGCCGGGCTCGGCACGGTGCTGGGCGTCTGGCTGCCGGGCGGCGATCCCGACTTGTGGCCGCTGGTGTGCATGGCCGCGATGCTCGCCGGCGTGCTGGGCGCGCCGCTCACCGCGGTGGTGTTCGCCTACGGCCTCACCGGCGACGGCAACGCGCTGCTGCCCTTGCTGCTGACCTGCGCCGCCTCGTACGGGTTCAGCGTGATGGCGATGCGCCGCTCGATCCTGACCGAGAAGGTGGCGCGGCGCGGGCGC
>DATFAY010000195.1:0-5166 GCA_035254085.1 Piscinibacter sp. | reverse complement strand
GCGGGTGAAGTCCCGCAGGTCCGCGAGCATTCCCGACAGCCGCTGCGACGCACGCTCGATGCGCTCGACGACCGCCCGTTCGCCGTCCGACAAAGTGGGGCTGATGGCCAGAACGCGGGCCGACGCCACGACCGCGTTGAGCGGATTGCTGAGGTCGTGTCCGACCGAGGCGGTGAACAGGTCGGCCTCGTGGTCGAGGCGCTCGGTGAACTTGGCGACGCCCTCGGCGAGGATCTGGTCGATGCCCTCGTTGAAGCGCACGAGCTGCGCGACGCTTTCATGGGTCAGGGGCACGGCGGCGATCCACATGCGCGTCACGCTGGCCCGCAGGGCACGGTACTCGGAGACGAGTTCGACGAGGGAGAAACGCTCGACGGCCCGCGCGACGCCATGATGCTCGGCGGCGCTCGACTGGCCCGGGGGCAGGGAGGGCCCGTGACCATTCGCCTTGGCCATTTCCTGCTGCCTGGTTTGCTGCGTCTCCATGTCGGCGGCCACGAACCGAAGCATGCGCTCGGCGTCGTTGCGCAGCGCCTCGACACTCATCGTCGACCCTTGCGCGAGCGTGCGTGCGAAGTCCTCCCATTCCTGGAGGATGGCGTCGAGGTTGTCGAGCATGAAACGCGCAAGACGCATGGCGCTCCCTTCCGCTGGCGAAAGAAATTCTAGCCGCAGTCGGCGCCGCCCGCCGACCCCGGATCGGTACTGAGGCAGAGAGCCTTCAGAAGAGCTTGCCGACGTTGAAGAGAGTCAGCACGCCCAGGATCGCGAAGATCACCGCGGCGACGCCGTGCACGAGCTGCATCGACAGCTTCTGCGCGATCTTGTCGCCCAGGAAGACCGCCGGGACATTGGCCAGCATCATGCCGAAGGTCGTTCCGAGCACGACCTGGACGAGGTCGGCGTAGCGCGCGGCGAGCGCCACCGTCGCGATCTGCGTCTTGTCGCCCATCTCGGCCAGGAAGAACGCCACCACCGTCGTGCCGAACACGCCGAACCGCTGCTTGCCGCCGGCGTTCTCTTCGTCGATCTTGTCCGGGACCAGCATCCAGACCGCCATCGCCAGGAACGACAGGCCGATCACCCAGCGCAGGACGTCGGGGCCGAGCGCGTGCGCGACCCACCCGCCGAGCGCACCGGCGGCCGCATGGTTGACGAGCGTGGCCACCAGGATGCCCGCGATGATCGGCCAGGGCCTTCGAAAGGCTGCGGCGAGCACGATGGTCAGCAACTGCGTCTTGTCGCCCATCTCACCGAGCGCGACGACGCCGGTGGATACCAGGAATGCTTCCAAGAGAGTCTCTCCAAGGGCCGGAAGAAAACCAGAGACCACACGGCATCCCCGGCCCTGTCCGGAGGCGTGAGGTCAAAGGTCTTGCCAGGCTTCGAGCTGCCCGCGCCACGGCCCCTGCTGGAGGCAAAGGCCAAGTGTGTTGACGCGGGCCCCTGCGTTGCGCAGGGCGGCTACTCCCCAATGACGAGCGGACGCGATTGTAAGGCGTGGAGGCAGTCACCGCCCTCAGCCTGGCAGCGACGCCGGCAGGCCGAACCAGGGCAGCAGACTTTTCTCGAAGCGAGTCGATGCGCAGATGCGGTCGCCGCGCAGCGCAATGACGATCAGGCCGGTCCCCGGCCGCACGCCGCCGGGCGTGCGCAGGTAAGTGCCGAATGCCGGCTGGCCGTTGGCCCGTGTCGGCACGAGGTCGAAGCTGCGGCCCGCCGCGAAGAGCGCGGCGAAGAAGCGCGCCACGATCTCCCGGCCCTTGTATTCGAGCGCCATGGGCGGCATCGACATGAAGACATCGTCGGTCAGCAAGGCGACGAGCGTCTCGAGGTCGCCCGAGCCGTACGCACGCGCGAACTTCGCGACGATGGCCTGCTCGGCCGGCGAGTTGCACGGCGGCGGCGCCGTGCGGTCCGCCCCCGGCGGCCAGCGATGCTGCAGGCCGGTGCGCGCGCGCTTGAGCGCGCTGTTGGCCGACTCCACCGTCGAGCCCAGCATGTCGGCGACCTCGTTGGCCTGGAACCCCAGCACGTCGCGCAGCACGAGCACGGCGAGCTGTCGCGGCGGCAGCACCTGCAAGGCGCTCACGAAGGCCAGAGAGATGGATTCGGCCTGTTCGTAGCGCGCCTCGGGGCCGAGCGGCACGGCGATGGCGTCGTCGAGCAGCGCATCCGGGTAGGGCTCGAGCCACGCGGCTTCGCCAAGTTGGGTCGGTGGTGGCGGTTCGATCCCGGGAACGTTCCATTCGATGGCCGGGCGCCGCGTGGCGGTGCGAAGCACGTTCAGGCACCGGTTCGTCGCGATGCGGTAGAGCCACGTGCGCATGGAGGCGCGCTGCTCGAAACCGCCCAGGCCCTTCCAGGCGGCGATCAGCGTGTCCTGCAGGGCGTCCTCCGCGTCATGCAGCGACCCGAGCATGCGGTAGCAGTGCACCTGGAGCTCGCGCCGATGCGGCTCGGTCAGTGCGCGAAACGCGTCCTCGTCGCCGGTGCGCGCGCGTGAAATCAGGTCCGCGGTCATGTCCTCGCCTTTCTTCCTTCTCGGCCCCAACAGTCTTGGGCGCCGCCATCGGTATGGACACCGGCGGCGCCGCGAACTGGGCGCTTGGCCGGGCCGCCCAGTTCACGGCGGGCTCGGTGTCCATACACGCGACGACGCCGATGCAGGCGCCGTCGTCCCATTCATCACCCAAGGAAAGGAACCATGATGATTCTGCAAGACAAGGTGGCGGTGATCTACGGCGCCGCAGGCGAGATCGGCGCCGCAGTGGCGCGGGCCTTCGCCGCCGAAGGCGCCACGCTCTATCTCACGGGGCGCGCCCGGGCGCCGGTGCAGGCACTGGCCAAGGAGATCGTTGCGGCCGGCGGATCGGCGCAAGCCGACGAAGTGGACGCGCAAGACGAGGAGGCGATCGACAGGCACCTGCGCGCCGTGACCGGGAAGTCGGGACGGATCGACATCTCCTTCAACGCCGTGGGGATCTCGGATTCGGACATCCTGGGCGTGCCGCTGGTCGACCTGGACGCCGAGCTGTTCTCGCGGCCGATCGCCGGCTACACGAGGTCGTATTTCCTCACGGCGCGATTGGCTGCACGCCGCATGATCTTGAACCGCTGCGGCGTGATCATGACCGTCACCGCGCTGCCCGCGCGCATGGGCTCGCGCTTGAACGGCGGCTACGGCCCGGCGCATGCGGCCAAGGAGGCGCTCACCCGCGACCTGTCGGCCGAGCTCGCGCCGCAAGGCATCCGGGTGGTCGGCCTGAGGCCCCACGGCATGCCGCAGACGCGCACGATGAAGCGCGTCTTCGACATCAAGGCACCGCGCCTGGGCATGAGCTGGGAGCAATTCCAGGGCTACCTCGCCGGCACGACGCATCCGCGGCGCGTCATGGTGCTCGACGAGGTGGCGAACATGGCCGCGTTCATGGCCTCGGACAAGGCCAGCGGCATGACCGGCAGCACCGTCAACCTGACGATGGGCAGCCTGGATGACTAGCACTCGTCTCGCCGCGGTCGACGCGTGAGCCGGCGGCCGGCGGCCATGCGCCGGTCGCCGGCGCTCGGGAGGGTGCCTCGATGGATCAACCCTGTGAAATGCGTGCGACCAGCGCCTCGGTGCGCGCCGAGGGCTTGACGCCCAGCACGATCGAGAGCAATTCGCGGCAACGCCGATAGGCCATCAGCGCCCGCGCGTGCTCGCCGCAGGCGAGGTGGCACTCGATGAGCCGCTGGTACAGCTCTTCCGCGAGGTTGTCCTGCTCGAGCGCGGCCTGGTACATCGCGATGGCGGCCTCGTGCCGCCCGCGGCGTTCGAGCCACGGTCCCATGGCCTCGATGGCGCGCACGAAGCGAACCCGCAGCCGGTCGCGCAGCGGCAGCCCCCACCGAGGCACGTCGGCCTCGCCGAGGAAGTGCCCCCGGTACAGTGCGAGCAGCTGGCAGCGCCGGTGCTCGAGCTCGCCTTCGTCGGCCGGCTCGACCGGTCGCCCAGGGGCCAGCAGCGCCTCGATGCGCGCGCTGACGTGCTCGAACGCCCAGGTGTCGATCCAGACCACGCGCGCGTCGAAGGAGAGCTGGCCGTCGCGTACCGTCAGCACGTCGGGGCCGAGCAGCGCGCGCACGCGGTGCAGCGTGACCTTCAACGAGTCGTGCGCTTCGTCCCCCTGCGCTTCGGGCCACAGAAGCGCAGCCACGCGGCCGCCGTCGACCTGGCGCCCGCCCAGGGCGACGATGGCGCGCAGCAGGTCGAGCAGGCGCTTGGGCGCCTTGCGGCCGGCGCGAAACGCTTCGCCATCGCGCTCGATCGCGAAGGCGCCGAGCGTGCGCAGGCGCAGGGGCCACGGCCAGCGCTCGATGCCGGGGTCCGGGCAGCGAAGCGCCCGCGCTGCGATGACCCGCCGCGCGAACTCGGCATCGGCGTCCACGTCGAGGGCGGCGCCGCACAGCTGGGCGGCCGTCTCGGGCAGGGCGCGGAAGAAGTGGGTCAGCGCGATGCCGCGCGCCTGAGTGAAGGCCACGGTCAGCTCGGCGCGCGCTTCGTCGCGGGCGCCGCCGCGCCAATGCTGCAGCGCGCGCGCCAGGCGCATGTGGACGACGCACGGCGTGGCCTGCGCGCCCACGGACAGATCGCCGGCCCGCGCATAGGCGCAGACGGCTTCGTCGAGCCGCCCGAGCGCCACCAGCACGTGGCCCATTTGCAGGCGGATCGTCGAGGTGAGCGCTTCGGGCGTGCTCGCGTCGAGCTGCCTGCGCAGGCACACCGTCGCGTGCTCCCAGGCCTTCTCCGGTTCGCCCGCGAGCAGGGCGTGCCGGGAACAGTAGAAGTGGAAGTAGCAATAGTCGCGCGGATGCGCCGGGCTCAGCAGCGCGTGCGCGGCGTCCAGGCTCTCGCGCCCGAGGCGCGCGTTGCCTTGGCCGAGGGCGAGCGCCGCGCGCATCAAGTGCGCGCGCACGCGCAGCGGCTTCAAGGCCGGCGCGTCGTTCAGCCGGTCGACCGCGTCGAGCTCGGCACGCAGTCGGGCCGACCAGTCGGCGTCGTAGAAGCGCGATTCGACCACGCCGATGTGCCAGCGTGCGCGGCCGTAGTCGCCCACGCGGGCGGATGCGGCCAGGCGCGCCCCCATCTGCACGAAGTCCTCGACCCGCACGCGGTCCAGGCCC
>DATFAY010000194.1:0-36514 GCA_035254085.1 Piscinibacter sp. | reverse complement strand
CGATTCGGTCGGCTCGCAGGTGGGCTACCTGCCTTTCGACTTCAAGCGCCAGCAATGGGCCGCCGGCTGGGACTGGAAATGGCAGGCGCTGCCGGTGCGGCGCGAGCAGATGCCCGAGCTGGTGAGCGTGGGCGAGACCCTTGGCGGGCTCACGCGCGAAGCGTCCGAGGCCACCGGCCTGCCGGTAGGGCTGCCGGTCATCGCCGCCGCCGCCGACAAGGCCTGCGAGATCGCCGGGGCGGGTGCCATCGAGCCGCAGGTGGGCGCGCTCTCGTACGGCACCACCGCCACCATCGACATCACCACGCCGCGCTACGTCGAGGCCACGCCTTTCGTGCCGCCCTACCCGGCCGTGCTGCCCGGCCAGTACAACACCGAGGTGCAGATCTTTCGCGGCTACTGGATGGTGAGCTGGTTCAAGCAGCAGTTCGGCCACCCCGAGGTGATGCAGGCGCTGAGCGAAGGCGTTGCGCCCGAGGCGCTGTTCGATCGGCTCATGGCCGGCGTGCCGCCCGGCTCGCAGGGCCTCATGCTGCAGCCTTACTGGACCCCGGGCATCCGCCACCCCGGTCCGGACGCGCGCGGCGCGGTGATCGGCTTTTCGGACGTGCACACGCGGGCGCACTTGTACCGCGCCATCCTCGAGGGGCTGGCCTACGCGCTGCGCGACGGCAAGGAGCGCATCGAGGCGCGCAGCAAGGTGCCGATCACCAGCCTGCGCGTGTCGGGCGGCGGATCGCAGTCGGATGCGGCCCTGCAGATCACGGCCGACATCTTCGACCTGCCGGTGGCGCGGCCCCACACCTACGAGACTTCGGGCCTGGGCGCGGCCATCGCCGGCGCCGTGGGCCTCGGGCTGCACCGCGACTTCCCGAGCGCGGTGGCGGCCATGACCCGCCTGGGGCGGCAGTTCGAGCCGCAGCCCGCGAACGTGGCGCTGTACGACGGGCTGTATCGCCGCGTCTACCGCCGCATGTACGACCGGCTCGCGCCCTTGTACACGGAACTGCACGACATCCTCGGGCGCGGCGACTGAACCGGCGTCGGCATTGCGGCACACTCGCCGCCATGTCCGCCGCGCCGCATCCGCTCGCCACCCTGCCGCCGCTGTCGCGCGCACGGGTCGTCGGCGCCTATGCCAAGACGGCGGTGGACACGGCGCGCGAATTGGGCGCCGACCTGCCGCGGCTGGGCGCCGCGTGCGGGCTGGGGGACGCGATCGAGCGATTGCCCGAAAGCCTGCCGGTGCAGCGCTACGTCACCCTCCTCGACGCCGCGGCCGCGCAGCTCGGCGATCCCTTGTTCGGCGTGCACGTGGGGCAGCGCATGCGACTGTCGACCTTCGCCAGCTACGGGCTGGTGCTGTGCACCTGCCGCGACTTCCGCGCCGCGGCCGAGCAGACCCGCCGCTTCGAGGGACTGGCGCACGACCTCGGCCGCTCCGAGATGATCGAGCGCGACGGCATCGCGCACTACCGCTGGCACTCGCCCTGGCTGGGCATGGCCGGGGCGCGGCACCTGGCCGAGAGCGTGATGCTGGGCATCCATACCTTCGCCAACTGGCTCGCCGGCGACGCGTTGCCGGTCATCGACATCGCGTTCACGCACCCGCGGCCGCCGGCGCTGTCGCAGGCGCAATACGAAGCGGCCTTCGCTGCGCCGGTGCGCTTCGGGGCCGAGGTGACGCAGGCGCGCTTTCCGGCGGCCGTGCTGGACGCGCCGGTCTCGAATGCCGACACCAGCCTCTTTGCGGCGCTGGCGCGCACCGCGCAGGAGCGCCTGGCGGCGCGGCTGCGCGAAGTGCAGGAGCCGCCCATCGTGCAGGCGGTGCGCGAATGCATCCAGGCGCAGCTCATGCACGACCGCGCGCGGCTGGCGGACGTGGCCGGCGCGCTGGGCCTCACCACCCGCACGCTGCAGCGCAAGCTCACGCAGGCGAACCTGAGCTTCTCGGACCTGCTGGACGCGACCCGGCGCGAGCTGGTGCAGCAGTACCTGCTTGACCGCCGCCTGTCGCTCACCGAGATCGCCTTCCTGCTCGGCTTCGGCGAGCAGAGCAACTTCAACCACGCCTTTCGAGCCTGGTTCGGGACCACGCCGGCGGCGTGGCGGGAGTCGCACGACCGGGCGCAGGTGCCGGCGGCCACGGCCTCGCAGCCAGCGGGGTATCCTTGAACGCGTCGCCGTCCCGGCCGTTCGCCATGCGCTGCGAGGACATCCACACCCATCCCGATTTCCGGCCGCTCTCGTCCATCGCCGGCGTGGCGGTCGACCTGCGCTACGCCGGTACGCGCAACTTCGTCGCCCGCGACCTGTACGGCAGCCTGGACTGCGCCTGGTTGCACCGGCTGGCCGCGCAGGGGCTGGAGCGCGCGGCCGCCGAACTGGAACGGGTCGCGCCCGGCCATCGCCTCATGGTGCTCGATGCCCTGCGCCCGCACCGCGTGCAGGTGCAACTGTGGGATCACCTCGACGGCACCGGACTGCGCGAGTACGTGGCCGACCCGGCGCTCGGGTCCATCCATTCCTTCGGCATGGCACTGGACGTGACGATCGTCGGCCCCGACGGCCGCGAGCTGGACATGGGCAGCGGCTTCGACGAGATGAGCGAGCTGTCGCATCCTCGCCTGGAGGAAGTGCACCTGGACCGCGGGACGCTGGCGTCGGCGCACCTCAGGAATCGCCGGCTGCTGCGCAGCGTGATGACGGCCGGCGGCTTCAACGGCATCGACCACGAATGGTGGCACTTCGACATGCTCGATCGCCGCCACGTGCGCCAGCATTTCCTGCGGGTGGACTGAGCATGCGCGCGTTCGAGTCCATCCATTTCGCCACGACGCGGCCGGGCACGCGCCTCATCGTCACGGGCGCCGTGCACGGCAACGAGACCTGCGGCACGGCGGCCATCCGCCGCGTGCTCGCGGAGATCGAGCAGCGGCGCATCACGCTCGTCGCCGGCGAGCTCACTTTCGTGCCGGTGGCCAATCCGCTCGCCTACGAGCGCCGGCAGCGCCAGGGCGATCGCAACCTCAATCGCCGGCTGGGGCCGGTGGCCGAGCCGCGCGAGTTCGAGGACCATGTGGCGAACTGGCTGTGCCCGCTGCTGGCGCGCCACGACGCGCTGCTGGACCTGCACTCCTTCCACACGGGCGGCCAGCCGTTCGCCATGCTCGGACCCGAAGACAACACGGGCTCGCTGGAGCCTTTCGGCCACGCGGCCGCCGAAGAGGCGCTGGCGCTGCGCCTGGGTGTGAACCGCATCGTCGACGGCTGGCTGCAGACCTATGCCGACGGCGTGCGGCGCCGGCTGGCGCAGCATGGGCAGGCCGGCAGCGTCGGGCTGGATCTCGACCCCGATTACGGTGTCGGCACTACCGAATACATGCGGCGCGTGGGCGGCTGGGGCCTGACGCTCGAATGCGGCCAGCACGACGACCCGGCCGCGTCGCAGGTGGCCTACCGCGCCATCCTCAACACGCTGGCGCACCTGCGCCTGATCGACGCGCCGGCGCCGGCCGCGGCGAGCCAGGTGGAGGCCTTGCACTTGTTCGAGGTCGTCGACAAGGCGCATGCGGATGACCGCTTCGCGCGCGAGTGGGCCAGCTTCGACGCGCTGCGCGCGGGCGAGCTCATCGGCACGCGCCGCGATGGCACCCCGGTTCGCACCGAATCCGACGCCCGCATCGTGTTCCCCAACCCGGCGGCTCAGGCCGGCCAGGAGTGGTTCTACCTGGCGCGCGCCCAGGACCGTTTCAAGGGCTGAACACGCTGCGCCGCCCTCAGCCTGCGGGCCGCTGCCGCGACGAGTACAGGTCCCATGCCGCGAGGAACAGCGCCGCGATGGCCGGCCCGATCACGAAGCCGTTGAGCCCGAACACCGCGATGCCGCCGAGCGTGGAGACGAGCACGAGGTAGTCGGGCATCTGCGTGTCCTTGCCGACCAGGATGGGGCGCAGGATGTTGTCGACCAGCCCGATCGCGAACAGGCCGAAGACGATCAGGATCAGGCCCTTGCCGATGCTGCCGGCCAGCAGGAACCACACGGCCACCGGCGCCCACACGAGCGCGGCGCCCACGGCCGGCAGCAGCGAGAACAGCGCCATCAGCACGCCGCCCAGCAGCGCGGCCTGCACGCCGAGCATCCACAGCATCACGCCGCCGAGCGCGCCCTGCACCGCGGCCACCAGCAGGTTGCCCTTGATGGTCGCGCGCACGACCGTCGCGAATTGACTGAACAAGTGCGCCTTGTGCTCGTGGCTGAGCGGGATGGCGCGCTCGATGCGTGCGGCCAGGCTGCCGCCGTCGCGCAGGAAGAAGAACAGCAGGTACAGCATCACCCCGGTGCTCACCAGGAAGTCGAAGGTGTTCACGCCGAAGCCGACCACCTGCGTGGCCATGAATCGGCTGCCCTGCGCCGCCGCCGCGGCGAGCTTGGCCTGCATCGAGGCCACGTCGCCCACGCCCAGGCGCTCGAGCAGGCCGGCCATCCACGCGGGCAGGCTGTCGATGAGCTGCTGCGCGAAGGCAGCCACGTCGAGCTTCTTCGACTGCACGTCCTGGTACACGAGCGAAACCTCCTGCACCAGCGCCGCGGCGATGATCGCCGTCGGCAGGATCACCACCACCAGGCACAGCAGCAAGGTGGTCGTGGCCGCCAGGCTGCGCCGCCCGCCCATCCATCGCACCAGGCGGCGATAGGGCGGCGTGAACAGCAGCGCCAGCACCGCGGCCCAGAACACCGCGCCGAAGAACGGCCAGACGATCCAGGCGAAGGCCGCTGAGACGGCGACGAGGAGCAGCAGCAGTGCCCGTTGCTGGGCGAGGGTCGGGGTCATCGTTTTCTCGTAGCTCGTTCGAACTCACGCTTCATTGCGATCCATCAACACGGCGCCGAAGTCGCCTCCCATATTGAAATCACCGATGTGAAAAACGCCACGTCGGGCCCTTCCGTTGAGGAGACACGCATGTCGGACGATCTTCGCGACGATGCCCTGGACAACACTGCGTCGCCTGCCGCTGGCCCCATTCTGCCGAGCAATCGGCGCACCTTCTTCAAGACCGTGGCCAGCGCCGGCGCGGCCGTGTCGCTCCTGACCAAGGGCGCCTGGGCCGAGGAGATCGGGTACTGGGCCAAGGACCTGCCCAACGACAAGCTGATCCAGATGTACACCGACATCTGCCGCATCCGCTGGCACGAGCGCACCATGGCCGACAAGATGCTGACGGACACCAAGTACCGCGGCTACAACCACTTCTATGCCGGACAGGAAGCGGTGGCCGTGGGCGTGTGCGCGGCCCTCAACAACAGGGGCCCGTTCGACCAGCTGGACCTCGTCTACAGCAGCCACCGGCCGACCGGCCACGCCATTGCCAAGGGCGTGGACATGAAGAAGATGGCCGCTGAGAACGATTTCCGCGCCACCGGCCTGAACGGCGGCTACGGCGGCGAGATGCACCTGTCGGACAAGAGCTGCGGCTTCATCGGCGCCGACGGCATGATCGGCCCGGGCCACGTGATCGCCACCGGCTCGGCCTTCGCCTTCAAGGCGCGCGGCAGCAAGCAGGTCGCGGTGGTCTTCGCCGGCGACGGCACCTACGCCACGCCGCACTTCCACGCCGCGCTCAACAACGCGTCGCTGCTGAAACTGCCCTTCATCTACGTGCTGGAGAACAACCTCTATCACCAGTACGCGCACTATTCGTACTCGTGCCCGATGAAGGACATCGCCGATGCCGCCGGCACCTACCGCATCCCGGGCGTGGTGGTCGACGGCCAGGATGTGTTCCAGGTCTACAACGCGGCGCACACCGCGGTGGCGCGTGCGCGCGCCGGCGAGGGGCCGACGCTGATCGAGGCCAAGACCTATCGCTACTACAACCACTGGGGCGCGCCAGGCGCGAAAGCGGGCGAACTGGGGGCGTTCGGATACGACCCGCTGGCCATCTCGACCTTCCGTCCCGAGCGGGAGGTGCGCGAATGGATGCAGCGCGACCCGGTGGACATCGCGCGCAACGTGCTGATCAGCTGGGGCGTGCTGAACAAGGCGCGCGCGGATGCGATCGAGGCGGCCGCCAAGCGCGAGGCGATCGAGGCCTTCGCCTGGGCGGACCAGCAGCCCATGTGCAAGCCCGAGGACGGCTTGAAGCACGTGTTCGTCGACGGCGTGGTCGCGGCCCGCCAATTCGGCTGAGGAGGACAGGCCATGGCACGCAAGAGTTTCATGTACGCGGTTCTCGAGGCGGTGCAGCACGAGATGCGGCTGGACAAGAACATGGTGTGGATCTTCGAGCTCACGCCGCCGGTTTCGTCCAACCCCGGCAAGCCGGTGATCAACCTCGAGAAGGAGTTCACCCGCAAGCGCGTGGTCAACACCGGCATCGACGAGATGTGGATGGCGGCGGCCACGCTGGGCGCCGGCCTGGCCGGTAGCAAGGCGGTGACCTACATCCCGTACCAGGGCAACGCGATGTGCTTCCAGATCATCCAGAACCACGTCGGCAAGCTGCGCGGGATGACGGGCGGCGTCGCATCGATGCCGATCGTCTACATCCTCGAGATGACGGGGCAGACACCGGGCTTCGCCGGCCAGCACTCCGACTACGAGATCGACACCTACTACGCGCACATCCCCGGCGTGAAGACGGTGATCCCGTCCAACCCGCACGACGCGAAGGGCATGATGGTCTCGGCCATCCGCGATCCGAACCCGGTCGTGTTCCTGTATGCGGCGGGCCTGCGCGAACTGGTCGAGGAAGTGCCCGACGACCAGTACACCGTGCCGCTGGACAAGGCGGCGGTGCGCACCACCGGCAGCGACATCACGATCGTCGGCTCCGGCGGCGGCATGCCCGAGGTGCTGGCCGCCACCGAGCGGCTGCAGAAGGACGGCATGAAGGTCGAGGCGATCGACCTGCGCTGCCTGAAGCAGATGGACACCGAGACGCTGGTGAAGTCGGTGCAGAAGACCAAGCGCCTGCTCACCGTCGACCAGTCGTACTACACGCTGTGCCCGGGCGCGGAAGTGATCGCGCGGGTGGCCGAGAACGTCGAGGGCGCACGCTTCAAGCGCATCGCCTTCCCCGACGCGGCGCCGCCGGCCTCGCCGGAGATGTTCCTGTGGATGCGGCCGAACGCCGATCACATCGTCAGCGCCGCCAAGAAGATGTTCGACGGGCGCAACCTGGCCTCCACCAACTGAGCGCCATGGACACCCTGGACGCGCCCCTGGCCTTCGCCTGCACGGGATGCGGCAGCGCCGACGTGCATGCCCAGCGTGTGCGCTCGGCGTTCTGGCACGACGAGCGCCTGGTCGTGATCGACGGCATCCCCGCGCTGGTGTGCCGCCGCTGCGGCGAGCAGTTCTTCGACGACGCGACGGCGATCGGCCTGGACCTGCTGCGCGGCAACGGCTTCCCGCCCGAGGCGGCCGTCGGCACCATCGAGGTCCCGGTGTTCGACTACGCCGAGCGCCCCGCCCGCGCCAGCATGTCATGACCTGTGCCCGCCGTCGCCACTCCTGGCGGCGCGCGGCCGCCGTCACGCTGACCCTCCTGGCCGCGCTCGCGCAGGCGGGCGGCGAGGACGAATCGTTCATGCCCAAGGGCGGGCGCACCCTGCTGATCGAGTCGCTCGGCGCGCACCCGAAGATCGAGGAGTTCCGCCAGATCGCCTCGGCGCGGCGCGACGAGGCGCAATGGGTGGCTTTCATTGGCGCGCGCGCGGTGCCCGCCGACGAGCGCGGCAAGGCGACGCTCGCGGCCTACCTCGCCGTCAACATGCCGCTGCCTGCGGACAAGCTGCAAGCCGCGCGCGCCGCCGACCTGGCCGGCGTGCTGCCGCGCGACGGGCGCGACCTGGCCTGGAACCAGTGTCCGTTCTGCCATTCGCTGTTCACCAGCCACCTCACGCAGAACCGCGACCTCAACGGCTGGCGGGCCATCTTCCTGTCGCCCTTCCATCGCGAGATGAAGATGACGGCGCAGGAGCGCGAGGAGTTCGCCCGCTATTCCGCCATCAACATGCCGATGAAGGTGGACGACGTTCCATCCGAGCTTCGGTTCTGAAGCGAGCACGCCATGGGCATCCGAGACTTCACCGCGCCGCGCAGGACCTTGGCGGCGGCCTGCGCCGCGCTGCTGGCGCTGCCGCTGCTCGCACGGGCCGCCGACATCTTCGACTTCATCCCCGAGGGCGGGCGCACGCTGATGGCGCGCGTGCTGGCGAACCGGCCGCTCGACGCCGAGGCGAGCGCGCTGCTCGCGGGCAAGCACACCCGCGACGAGTGGCTGGCGCACTTGAAAGGCCGCGCCAAGGCGCTGCCTGCCCTGCAAAAGCTCGATGACAAGCAATTGCTGACGCTGGCGGACTACCTCTCGGCCAACATGCCGCAGGCGGCACTCAAGCCCGCCGCGACATCGCAGGCTGCCTGGGCGAAGGCGCTGCCGCCGGACGGGCGGGACTTCGTGCTCGACTATTGCCAGGGCTGCCACATCGTCACGGTCGTGGTCACGCAAAGCCGCACCAAGGACGCCTGGCTGGGCAGCCTGGGCAAGCCCAGCCATGTCCAGATCAAGCTCAAGCCCGCGCAGCGCGAGGCGCTGGCGAGCTACCTGGTGATCAACGGCGGCATCCCGATCGACGACGTTCCGGAGGACCTGCGCGCCGGCGGGGCGACCTACTGAGGCACGCGGGGCGCGTGCATGCTGTTCACCTCGCTCGCGTTCTTCGTCTTCCTGCCTTTGACGCTGGCCGTCTTCGCGGCGATTGCGCCGCATCGACGCTGGCTCGTCCTGCTGCTCGCGAGCTGGCTCTTCTACGGCGCGGCCAAGCCTGCGAACCTGCTGTACCTGGGCGGCATCACGCTCGTCGTGCTCGGCTGCGCGAGCCTCATGGCCCGCTCGCAAAGCGACGCCGGCCGCCGCGCGCTGCTGGCGATCGGCTTGTGCCTGGTGCTCGGCTCGCTCGTCGGCTTCAAGTTCTACGACTTCGCCGCCGGCGAGATCGAGCGCTGGATGAACGGCGGCGTGACGCTGCCGCGGCTGGGCCTCATGGCGCCGGCAGGCTACTCGTTCTACGCCTTCTCGGCAGCCAGCGTGCTGATCGAAAGCTGTCGCGGCCAGGGCGACAACGCGCCGCGCGCCGGAGCGCTCGCCCTGTACCTCGCGTATTTTCCGAAGATCCTCGCCGGCCCGATCGAGCGCTCGACCCGCTTCCTGCCGCAACTGGGCGCGGGCCTGCGCGCCAACCCCGAGCAGGTCGTGCTGGGGCTGCAACTCGTGCTGTGGGGCCTGGTGAAGAAGGTGGTCATCGCCGACAACCTCGCGCCGCTGGTGGACAAGGCCTTCGGCATCGCGCGCTTCGCCACGCCGGTCGAGTTGCTGGCCAGCGTCTACTTCTTCGCCTTCCAGATCTACTGCGATTTCTCCGGCTACACCGACATCGCGATCGGCGTCTCGCTGCTGTTCGGCCTGCAGCTGATGGAGAACTTCCGCCGGCCGTACCTCGCACGCAGCACGTCGGAATTCTGGGCGCGCCGCTGGCACATCTCGCTGGGCACCTGGTTTCGCGACTACCTGTACCTGCCGCTGGGCGGCTCGCGCGCGGGGCGGGTGCGCCACTACCTCAACCTGATGCTCGTGTTCCTGGCGAGCGGGCTGTGGCACGCCGGACTGGGCTACGGCGTGGGCTGGACCTTCCTCGTCTGGGGCGCATTGAACGGGGCCTACCAATGGGCCGGCGTGGCCAGCGGCCCCGGCTGGCGCCGGCTGGGCGAGCGGTTCCCGCGCGTGGCCGGCAGCACGGCATGGGCGTCGCTGCGGGTGCTGCTCACCTTCCACCTGATCGCCATCGCGTGGGTGTTCTTTCGTGCCAAGTCGATCGACGAGGCCACGCTCATTCTCACGAAGATCGGCCGCAGCCTCGGGGACCTGCCTTCGCTGCTCATGCACTATCCGTTCAGCGGCGACCAGATGCTCGGCGCGGCGCTCATCGCGCTGCTGATCGCCATCGAGCTGGTCGACGAGCGGCGTTCGATCTTTGCGCGCCTCGCCGCGGCACCGGCGGCCCTGCGCTGGGGCGTCTGGTACCTTGCCTTGGCGGCGCTGTTGCTGCTCGGGCGCTGGCAGTCGCGCGAGTTCATCTACATGCAGTTCTAGGGCTCCTCCATGCGCCGCCTGCTCGCCCCCGCACTGCTCTTCGTCGCCATCGGCCTGGTGCTCTACGCGGCGCTGTACGGCTGGTCGGAGCACCTGGTGTGGCGCCAAGGCCGCAGCAACCCGTTCTTCAAGATCGCCGGCGTGACCGAGCCCACGGTGGACTGGGTGGTGCTGGGCGCATCGCATGCAATGCCGCTCGACTTCGACGAGGTCAATGCCGGTTTGCAGGCCGCGAGCGGCCGGCGCATCGTGTCGCTGGCCGGTCCGGGCACCGGCCCGCTGTACAACCGCTTCGTGCTGGAGCACTTCCTGCAGCGCCACCGCGTGAAGCACCTGCTCTACGTCGTCGACGCGTTCGCGTTCTACTCACGCACCTGGAACGAGGACCGCTTCGCCGATGTCAAGCTGCTGCGCCGCACGCCCTGGGACCCGGCGCTGGCGGCCCTGCTCACGCGCTACGTGCGCGACCAGGGCGTGGCCCCGACGGCTGTGCTCGACTACGCCAGCGGCTTCTCGAAGATCAACAACCGCGAGCGTTTCGAGCGCGACGTCTGGGAGGGCGAGGCGCAGTTCGACCGGTCGGCGCGCGCCTCGCTCTCGGCGGCGAAGAAGCGCGTCGCCTACCTCTACCCGGACGAGCGCTCGCCCGCCGCCCTGGCACGCTACATGGCGAGCTTCTCGGCGCTGCTCGAGCTCGCCCGCCGGCACGACGCGCAGTTGACCGTGGTGAAGATGCCGCTGCCGCCGACCTTTCGCCGGCTGCTGCCGGACGAGGCGCCGTTCGACGAGGCGCTGGCGCAGGCGGTGCAGGCGAACGGCGCGCGCTTCGTGGACTTTTCGCAGTCGCTGCCCGACCCGGCCCTGTACTTCGACACCGACCATCTCAACCGCCGGGGCGTGGCCGCGTTTTCGGAGGCCGCGCTGCTGCCTTTGCTGCGCGCCGGTGGTTGACCGCGCGCAAGGGACGGCCACGAGGGCGTTCCTAGACTTGGTCCGTCCCATTCACCGAGTACGCGCCATGGCCGCCCGACAGCTGCAAGCGTCTGACCTGGTCGCAGGCTGCGATCCGGCGTCCCTCGACCTCGGCGCGGCCGATGCCGCCGACGTGACCATCGTCGGCCAGGAACGAGCGCGCGCCGCGGTCGAATTCGGCATCGCCATGCAGCATCCCGGCTACCACCTCTTCGTGATGGGGCCGCCCGGCTGCGGCAAGCGCACGCTGGCGCGCCGCGCGATCGCCGAGCACCTGGCCCGCGACGGCCTGCCGCGCTTCGACTGGGTCTACGTCAACAACTTCGCACAGCCGCACCAGCCGATCGCGCTGCGGCTGCCGGCCGGCCGCGGCGCCCGGCTGCGCGCCGACATGCGGCAGCTGGTGGACGACCTGCGCGCCACCATCCCCGCCGCCTTCGAGTCCGAGGAATACGCCTCGGCGCTGGAGAAGCTGAACAACGAATACAAGGAGCGCGCCGAACGCGCGCTCGGCGAGGTCGGCGAGGAGGCGCAGCGCCAGGGCCTGGCGATGATCCGCACGCCGGCGGGCTTCACCTTCGCGGCGCAGAAAGACGGCGACGTGATGTCCCCGCAGGACTACGAGGCCCTGTCGGCCGAGCAGAAGGCGCACCTGGCCGAGGCGGTGGAGGGTCTCAACGAGCGGCTGGTGCACGTGCTGCGCGACTCGATGCGCCAGCGCAAGGAGCATGCCGACCGCCTGCGGGCGCTCAACCGCTCGACCACGCTGATCGCGGTGGAGCACCCGATCGAGGAACTCAAGGGGCGCTACACCGACCTGCCCGCCGTCGGCGAGCACATCGACGCGGTGCGCACCAGTGTGATCGAGAACGCCGACGCCTTCCGCGCCGACGAGGCGGCCGAGGCCGCGCGGCAGGAGGGCGCGCTGGCGCCCTACGAGGTCAACCTGCTGGTCGACGCCGGCGGCGAGGACGGCACGCCCATCGTCGAAGCCGATCTTCCGAGCTATCAGAACCTGGTGGGCCGGGTCGACCACGTGGCGCGCTTCGGCACCTTGCTGACCGACTTCCGCCACATCAAGCCCGGCCTGATGCACCGCGCCAACGGCGGCTACCTGCTGATCGACGCGGTGCAACTGCTGACGCAGCCCTTCGCCTGGAACGCGCTCAAGCGGGCTCTCATGCGCGCCGAGGTGCGCATCGAGCCGACGGTGGAGATGTTCAGCACCATCTCCACGATCCAGCTCGAGCCCTGCCCGATCCCGCTGGCGCTCAAGGTCGTGCTCATCGGCGAGCGCGAGATCTGCGCGCTGCTGCAGGCGCACGATCCGGAGTTCGAGCAACTATTCCGCGTGGTGGCGGACCTGGATGACGACCTGCCGCGCACGCCCGCCATGCAAAGGGACATGGCGCGCACCCTGCTCGCTCAGGCCGCGGCAAAAGGCCTGTTGCGTCCCGATGCCCCGGCGCTGGCGCAGCTCATCGACCACGCCGCGCGGCGCGCCGGCGACGCCACGCGCGTGAGCGCGGGCGTGCGGCGGCTGCTCGACGTGCTGCACGAGGCCGACCACCTGGCGCGGCGCGCGGGCCGCGACCACCTGGGTGCCGAGGACGTCGCCGCCGCGCTGGCCGCGCGCCGCGCACGCGCCGGCCGCGCGGACGAGCGCATGCGCGATGCCACCCTGCGCGGCATCGTGGCCGTCGCGACCGCGGGCGAGCACGTCGGACAGGTGAACGGCCTGGCCGCCTACCAGATCGGCGACGAGCCCTTCGGCATCGTGACGCGCATCTCCGCGACGACCCGCCTGGGCGACGGCGAGGTGATCGACATCCAGCGCGAGACGCAGCTGGGCGGCCCGATCCATGCCAAGGGCGTGCTCATCCTCGCGTCCTTCCTCGCGGCGCGCTACTCGCGCTTCAACCCGCATTCGATCGTCGCCAGCCTGGTGTTCGAGCAGACCTACGGCGTCGTCGAAGGCGACAGCGCCTCGCTGGCGGAGCTGGTGTCGCTGCTGTCGTCGATCGCCGACGTCCCGGTGCGCCAGTGCCTCGCGGTCACCGGCTCGGTGGACCAGTTCGGCACGGTGCAGGCGGTGGGCGGCGTCAACGAGAAGATCGAGGCCTTCTTCGACCTGTGCATGGCGCGCGGCCTGGACGGCAGCCATGGCGTGATCCTGCCGCACAGCAACGTGGAGCACCTGATGCTGCGCGAGGACGTGCGCGCCGCGCTGGCCGAGGGTCGCTTCGCCATCCATGCGGTGCGCAGCGTGGACGATGCGCTCGAGGTCCTGACTGGCCTGGCCGCCGGCGATGCCGCCCTGCCGAGCGAGGAGACGGTCAACGGGCGCATCGCGCGGCGCCTTCATGAGTACTCGACGATCCGCCGCGGCGAGCCGCGCTTCATGCACCGCCGCCATCCACAGGCCGTGAGCGTGGTGGCAAGGCGCAACGGCTCCGGATGAGCGCAGCGGCCGCGCCGCCGGACGACGCGGCCGTGCGCGTCGACGGCCTCGTCAAGCGCTACCGGCGGCGGCCTGCCGTCAACGGCGTCTCTCTGCGCATCGCCCGCGGCGAGCTGTACGGCCTGGTCGGGCCCGACGGCGCGGGCAAGAGCAGCCTGTTCAAGGCCGTGGCCGGCGTGCTCAGCTTCGAAGGCGGCACGCTGGACGTGCTCGGCTGCCGCATCGCCAGCGAGCGCGACGCCGAGCGCATCAAGCAGCGCATCGGGTTCATGCCGCAAGGCCTGGGCCTGAATCTCTACCCCGAACTGTCGATCGAGGAGAACATCGACTTCTTCGCCGACCTGCGCGGCGTGCGCGCCGCCGACCTGGCAGAGCGCAAGGCCCGCCTGCTGGACATGACGCGGCTGGCCGCGTTTCGCACGCGGCCGATGAAGCAGCTCTCGGGCGGCATGAAGCAGAAGCTGGGCCTGGTGTGCACGCTGATCCACGAGCCGGAGCTCATCGTGCTCGACGAGCCGACCACCGGCGTCGATCCGGTGTCGCGGCGCGACTTCTGGCAGCTGCTGCCCGACCTGATGCGTGAGCGCCGCATGACGGCCCTCGTCTCCACCGCGTATCTCGACGAGGCCAGCCGCTTCGATCGTGTGGGCCTGATGTACGACGGCGCGCTGCTCGCCGAGGGCGCGCCCGAGTCGCTGGCCGACGCCCTGGCCGCGACCGTCGTCGGCGTGGCCGACGCGGACGCCGACGCCATCGCGACCCTGGCTCGGGCCTTCGGTGCGGTCGATCGCCATGGCGCCCACGCCTCGGTGCTCGTGCCCACGCGCGATCCCATGCAGGCGCAAGCACAGGTTCGCGGCGCGCTGGGTGGGCGCGCTCTGTCTCTGCATCCGCGCGCCCCGCAGCTGGAGGACCTGTTCGTCGCGCGGGTGCGCGCCCTGGCGCCCGCCGGCTCGGCGCTGCCGCTGTCCGCCGCTGCCGATGGGCGCGCACCCACCGGCGCCGGCATGCCGGCCGACTGCGCGATCGAGGCGACCGAGCTCACGCGCGACTTCGATCGTTTTCGGGCCGCCGATCGCGTGAGCTTTCGGGTCGCCCCGGGGGAGATCTTCGGACTGCTCGGCGCCAACGGCGCGGGCAAGACCACGGTGATCAAGATGCTCACCGGCATCCTGCCGCCCACCGGCGGGGTGGGCCAGGTGGCGGGTGCCGACATGCGGCATGCCTCGCGCGAACTGCGCCAGCGCATCGGCTACATGTCGCAGGCTTTCTCGCTCTATGCCGACCTGAGCGTGCGCGAGAACGTGATGCTCTACGCGGGCGTATACGGGCTGCGCGGGCGCGCGGCGCGCGAGCGCGCGGCGTGGGTGATCGAGTTGGGCAGCCTGGGCGCGCATCTCGACGACACCGCCGGCAGCCTGCCGATGGGCCTTCGCCAGCGGCTCGCGCTGGGCTGCGCACTGCTGCATGCGCCACCGGTGCTGTTCCTGGACGAGCCGACCTCGGGCGTCGATCCGCTGGGGCGGCGCCACTTCTGGAACATCCTGTCGTGGCTTGCGCGCGAGCAGCGCGTGGCGATCCTGCTCACCACCCACCACATGGCCGAGGCCGAGCTGTGCGACCGCCTGGTGCTCATGTTCGACGGCCGCGTGGTCGCCGACGCTTCGCCCGCGCAGATGAAGCAGGCGCTGCAGCAGCGCGCCGGGCACCTGCTCGAGGTGCGTTGCGACGCGCCGCAACACGCCCTGGCAGCGCTGCGCGAGGCCGGCTTCGTCGACGCCAGCGTGCAGGGCCGCGCGCTGCGCCTGATGTCGGCCGCGCCCGACGCCGCCGAGCGCATCGGCGCCGCCTTGCGCGCGCGGCAGATCACGCCGCACTCCATCGCTGCGCGCGAGCTCGACATGGAAGAGGTGTTCGTGCGCCAGGTCGTTCAGTTGCAGGAGGCCCGCGCATGAAGCTCGCCCGCGTCGCCGCGCTGGTGCGCAAGGAGTGGCGCGAGATCGTGCGCGACCGCATCTACCTGATGCTCGCCTTCGCGCTGCCGGTGGTGCTGATGCTGGTGTTCGGCCACGGCATGAGCCAGGAGGTCGAGCACGTGGGGCTGGCGGTGCTCGACGAAGACCGCACGCCCGCCAGCCGCGACTACGCCGACCACTTCACGCGCACGCATCACTTCCGCTTCCTGGGCGCGCTCGCGTCGGCCGGGCAGATCGAGCCGCTGATCGCCTCCGGCCGCGCACGGGTCATCGTGCGCATCGAGCCCGGCTTCTCTCGCTCGCTGTACCGCGGCGGCGCGGCGCAGGTTCAGTTCATCGTCGATGGCACCTTCACCGCGCCGGCGCGGACCTTGCGCGGCTATGTCGAAGCGATCAATGCGGCAGCCAGCGCCGAAATGCGCGCCTCGGCGCTGGCGCGCATGAGCGGGCGGCCGATCGAGCGCACCGTGGCGATGATCCAGCCGGTCAAGCTGCAGGTTCGCTACCTCTACAACGAGGAGGTGCGCAGCATCTGGACCATCGCGCCATCGCTGCTCATGCTGATCCTGCTGATGGTGCCGCCGCTGCTGCTGGCGGTGAGCGTCGTGCGCGAAAAGGAAACCGGCGCCATCTACAACGTGCGCTGCTCGACGCTCACCCGCGCGGAGTTCATGCTGGGCAAGCTGCTGCCGAACCTGGCCGTGTCGTTCGCCAACGCCTTCGCGCTGTGGGTGGTGGCGGTGTGGTACTTCGGCGTGCCGTTCAAGGGCAGCCTGCTGGTGCTCGGCGCGGGCAGCGCGCTGTACCTGCTGGGGACCAGCGCGCTCGGGCTGCTGATCTCGCTGCTGGTGCGCAGCCAGCAGGCGGCGATCATCATCGCGACCATCACCGCCTCGATCGTCGCCACCCAGTTCTCGGGTTTGTTCGCGCCGGTCGATTCCATGACCGGCGCCAACCAGTGGATCGCCCGCGCGCTGCCGGCCAGCCACTACCGCGACATCGTGGTCGGGGCCTTCCTCAAGCGCAGCGGCTTCGACGTGCTGTGGCTCGACTTCCTGTGCATCGCCGCCTTCGCCGCGGTGCTGCTGGTGCTGTGCCACGCGCTCTTTCGCAAGAGGACGTCCTCGTGAATTCCTGGGCGCGAGAGAGCGTGTGGACCTGGTGCGAGCAGGTGCGTGTGCTGGTGCAGAAGGAGCTCAAGCAGCTGTTCAAGGACCGCGCCCTCTTCGCCTACACGGTGTTCATCTTCACCGTCGACGTGATGCTGGCGGCGGGCGCCTCGTCGATCGAGCTGCAGCGCGCCCCGCTGGCGGTGGTCGACCCCGGCCACAGCGTCGCGGGCCGCGAGCTGACCGGCCGCTTTCGCGCGCCCTACTTCGACCTGCGCCGCCACCTGCCCGACGCTCACGAAGCATCGGGCATGCTCGACCGGGGCGAGGCCCGCGCGGTGCTGGCCCTGCCCGAGCACTTCGAGGAAGACCTCGCGCTCGGCCGCCAGACCGAGGTGCAGCTGCTGGTCGACACCGCGCAGGCGAACCAGGGCTTCCTGGTGGCCAGCTACGCCGAGCGCATCGACGCGGCCTTCGGTGCCGAATGGGCGCAGCGCACGATTCGCCGCAACGGCGTCGACCCCGACCGGCTGCCCGAGGTGCGGGCCGAGGTGCGCTTCTGGCACAACCCGAGCCTGAAGGAGGTGTGGTTCAACACGGTCTCGGAGCTGCTCACCATGCTCACCATCGCCGCCATCATCTTGCCCGCTGCCGCGCTGGTGCGCGAGAAGGAGCGCGGCACCGTCGAGCAATTGCTGGTGGCGCCGCTGGCCCCGCTGCAGGTGGTGCTGAGCAAGGTGCTCGCGATGGTGCTGGTGATGCTGGCGGGCACCGCGGTGGCGGTGCTGGGCATGATGCACGGCGTCTACGGCGTGCCGTTTCGCGGCAGCGTGGCGCTGTTCTTCGCGGTGGTGGCGCTGTTCGCGATGGCCTGCGCCGGGGTCGGCATCGTCGCCTCCGGCTTCGCGCGCAATTCGGGGCAGATGGGCCTGATCGTGATCCTGGTCGTCGTGCCGATGGTGATGCTGTCGGGCACCTGGAACATGGTCGAGAGCATGCCGCGCTGGCTGCAGGCGGTCACCGAGTTCTCGCCGCTGCGCCACTTCATCGTGCTGGCCTACGGCATCCTCATCCGCGGCGCGCCCTTCGAGGTGCTGTGGCCCGCACTGGCCAAGATGACGGCGCTGGGCGCCGCGCTCTTCGCCATCGGGGTGATGCGCTTTCGGCGGCAGTTCCGCTGACCGTGCCGCGGTGCGTTGCCTCAGGGGCGCTGGCTGCGCGCGATGAAGGCGTCCAGCCCCGCCACGTCGACGATCTCCACGTCGCGTCGGCCGCTGTTGCCGAAGGCGATGAGCTTCTCGCGCGCCAGCCGCGACATCGCCCGGCTCACCGACTCGAGCGTCATGCCGAGGTAGTTGCCGATCTCGCCGCGCGTCATGTGCAGCGTGATGCGGTCGGTGCGCAGCCCGCGCTGCGACAGGCCCTGCGCCCAGCGCCGCAGGAAGTCCGCGACGCGCGCCTCCGTCGGCAGCGTGTTGACCGTCAGCTGCAGCTCGCGGTCGCGCAGCACCTCGCGGCTCATCGCCGCATGCAGCAGCGCCTGCACGCCCGGCGCGGCGGCGCAGGCCTTGAGCAGCGCGTCGTAGCGAATCGCCCAGACCTCGCCGGTTTCCATGGCGACCGTGTCGAAGGCGTAGCGGCGCGTGGCGATGCCGTCCAGCCCGAGCCAATCGCCCTTGAAGCGCAGCGCGATCACCTGCTCGCGCCCGTCCGCGGCGAAGCTCTCGAGCCTCACCGAGCCGGCGTGCAGCACGTACAGGAAGCGAAACTCCTGGCCCGTGCGGCACAGGCGATCCCCGCGGCGCACGCCTTTGCGCGTGAGCGGCACCTGGTGCTGCAGCAGCAGCGCCTCCTGCGCCGTCTGGAAATCCAGGCGCGGCGCGACAGCGCGTACCGCGTCGCCCGCCGTCGCCTCGGCCTCCTGCAGGCGGAAATCACCGCCGCCGGCACGCTTGACTTGCAGCACCACCGCTTCGGCGCGCTGCAGCAGCGCGGCAGCACCCGCCGCATCGGCGTTGCCCAGGCACGCACCCACGCTGACGGTCAAGCGCAGGCTGCCGCCGGCGGCCACGAACGGATCGTCGAAGGACTTGACGATGGTGCGCAGCACGCAGGCCGTGCCACCTTCGCCCTGCGCGCCAGGCAGCAGCAGGGCGAAGCGATCGGCTTCGAGGCGGGCCACGGTATCGACGGCGCGCACGCAGTGCGACAGCCGCTGCCCCACGCTGCGCAGCAGAGCATCTGCGTCGGCGCGTCCCAGCGTCTGGTCTATCGCGTGGAAGCCGTCGATGTCGACCACTGCCAGCGCAAAGCGCTCCCCGCTGCGGCGCAGCCGCGACAGGGTCTGGTCGACCCGGTCGAGGAAGAGCGCGCGGCCGGGCAGCCCCGTCAGCGCGTCATGGGTGTCGCCGGGACCGGACAGCTGCTCCTGCGCCAGGCGATCGCTGACGTCATGTCCCGCCGAGAGGAAATGCGTGATGCGCCCGCGCGAATCGAACAACGGGCGGATGGTCTTCTCCTCGTGGAACAGCTCGCCGCTCTTGCGCCGGTTGATCAGCACGCCGCGGAATTCCTGGCCGCCCATCAGGGTGCCCCACATGCGCTGGTAGAACTCGCGCGACAGGCGGCCCGACTTGACGATCGACGGGGTGCGCCCGATCGCTTCCTCCGGCGAATAGCCGGTCAATGCCTGGAAGGCCGGGTTGACGTACTGGATGATGCCGGCGCGGTCGGTGAGCAGCGCGGCTTCGGGCGAGGCGTCCATCAGCCTTCCGACCTGCTCGGGTCGCAGCGCGCGCGCCGACGCGCTCGCAATCTGCCTGTTCACGGAACCCATCGTCACTTGCTCCCGACTCGTGCGCCGGCCGATCCATCTCGGCCGGACATGCCGGCATGTCGCTGCATGCCGGCGTTATTGCGTGCGATCAATCTACCGGCCCCGCCGTCCTGCGCCTATTCCCGTTTCCCGCACACCGGGCTACCGGTTTTCCGGTAGGCCCGTTCGTGCCCCGATCGCGACGAATCCTCATGGCGCGACGATGCCTTCCCGGATCGCATAGCGGGTCAGGTCGGCCACGCTGCGCAGCCCGAGCTTGCGCATGATGTTCCTGCGATGCACCTCCACCGTGGCCACCGCGATGTGCAACTGCTCGGCGATGGCCGCGGACCGCATGCCCTGGGCCACCAGGCGCAGCACCTCGCGCTCGCGCCGGCCCAATCGCGTGTCCTCGTCGGGGCCCGACCCTTCGCGCACCTCGGCCAGCAGCGCGCCGGCGACCTCCGGGCAGAAGTAGCTGTCGCCGGCCGCCACCGCACGGATCGCCCGCACGAGCTCGGTCCCGGCCGACGACTTGGTCACGTAGGCGGCGGCGCCCGCGCGCAGCATCTCGGCGACGAAGCGCTTGTCCGCATAGGCCGACAGGGCCACGATGCGCGGCGCACGCACGCCCTGCGCGAGCCGCGCCGCCACTTCCATGCCGCTCAGGTCGGGCAGGCCGATGTCCAGCACGAGCACGTCGGGCGCGAGCGACCGTGCCAGCGACAGCGCCTGCTGCGCGTCGCCCGCCTCGGCCACGACCTCGATGTCGGCCACATGGTCCAGCGCGTCGCGCAGCGCCTCGCGCACAAGGCGGTGGTCGTCGGCAAGCAGCACGCGGATGGTCATGCCAAGGACTCCTCGTGCGACGGCTCGGCCGAGTCGATCGGCGCGCACAGCAGCGCCACCGTGCCTTCGCCCGGCACGCTGCGCACCTCGGCCGTGCCGCCGATGAAGGACAGGCGCTCATGCACGCTCCGCAGGCCCAGGCCGGCCCCTGCCCCCGCCGGGCGCGCCGCATCGAAGCCCACGCCGTCGTCGCACACCCGCACCACCACCCGATCGCCGTCGCGCCGGCTGTCGATCGATGCTTGCGCGCCGTGCGCGTGCTTGGCGGCGTTGATCAGCAGCTCGCGCGTCGCGCGGTACAGGATCGAGCGCGTCTCCTGCGAGAGCGGCTTGGGCCGACCGTCGTCGTGCACGTGCACGCGCAGCCCGAAGCTGCGCTCGATCTCCTCGCCCAGCCACTCCAGCGCCGGCGGCAGGCCGAGCTCGTACAGCGTCGCCGGCGCGAGCTGCTCGGCCAGCGATCGGGTCGAGCGGTTCGCGCGGTCGATCAGCGCGGCCACGTCGGCGAGCGCGCGGCGCGCCGTCTCGGGCACGTCGCCCAGCACGCCGGCGAGGCGGATCTGCGCGGCCGCCAGGGTCTGCCCCAGGTCGTCGTGCAGGTCGCGCGCGAGCTGGCGCCGCTCGCGGTTCTCCGCCGCCTCGAGCTCGGCCGCCAGCCGGTGCAGCTGCGCCGTGCGCTCGCCCACCCGCCGCTCCAGTTCGGCCGCCATCGCCTGCGCCGCCTCCTGCGCCCGCTTGCGCTCGGTGATGTCGCGCACCAAGCCGATCCAGCGCCCGTCCGAGAGGATCTTCGCGCTCACCTCCACCGGCACGTAGCTGCCGTCGCCGCGGCGCAGCGACCATTCGGCCACGTGCGTGCCCCCCTCGAGCATGCGCGCCTTGGAGACCTCCAGCCGCACGATGTCGGCCGGCGGGATCAGGTCGGCGATCGACTTGCCGACGATGTCGGATCGCTCGCGCCCCAGCAGCCGGCAGCCGGCGCCGTTGACCTCGGTGTAGCGGCCCTGCAGGTCGGCGATGAAGATGCCGTCGGACGCCTGCACGAAGAGCTCATGCCATTGCTCCTCGTGCTGCTGCAGGGCCGACGCGCTGCGGCGCAGCTCGGCCTCGGTCTCTTGCAGACGGGTGACGAGGTGGGACGGGTCGTGTCCGAGTCGGTCGGTGGTCATGCTCTCGGTCGACGCGATCGTTCGTGCAACACACCGTGACATGCTCGACCGCCCGGCGTGGCGGGTGTTTGCGCTGGCGCAATCCGGCCCCGGAACGCCCGCACGATTCTTCCGTCGATGCTTGCCCACTTCTTTCCCGGCGCCGCGCCGCTGCCGCCCTTCGACTTCGCCGAGGTCTTCGCTGACGCCGCGCGCCAGGCCCTGCGCGATGCGCAGGCCCGGCATGTCGCGTTCTCGTTCGACTGCCGAGGCGAGACGGCAGCGATCCACGGCGACGAACGGGCCCTGCACTGCGCCTTGCACCGCCTGCTGTGCGCGGCGGTGGACCTGCTGCCCGGCGGCATGGTGATGCTCGACGGCGAGGCGCGGCGCTCGCGGCCAGGCCGGCTCGCGGTGCGGGTGCGCGTGGGGGGCACCGGCGCGCTTGCCTCGGACGCTGCCGTCGACAAGGTGCTGGCGCGGCTGCAGCTGAACGAATCGGCCGCCTCGGGCGACGGCGAGCGGCCGCGGCTGCGTCGCGCCCACGGCCGGTGCCCGACCACCGGCGGCCTGGTGGAATTCGGCAGCATGCCGGCAGCGGGCCTGCTGCTGCGCTACGAGCAGGTCTTCGATCACGACGACAGCGAGTCCGCCCCCCAGCCCGACGCCGGCCGCGCTCGCGCCTGGGTGATCGACCCGGATGCGCAGGTGGCCGAGTCGCTGGTGCGCCGGCTGCAGCGCATGGGCTGGGCCACGGTCGTGTTCCCTTCGCTGCAGCAGGCCCTGCGGCGGCTGCGCGCGATGCCGCGCGAGCACGCGCGCCCGGCGCTGGTCGTCGCCAGCGAGATCTCCCACGCGACGGCACACGAAGCGCAGCTGCTGGCGGCGATGCTGCCCGCGCGCTCGGGCTGCGTGCTCGGCGTGCGCGCCGGCTCGCCCACGCTGATCGACGCCGATGGCCTCACCGGCGTGCAGGTGCGGGTGGTGCCGTTGAGCACGCGCGACCTGTGCGAGCTGACCGAAGATCTCGCCAGCGGCGCCCAGGCGGGCTCGGGGCTCACCCGGCCGGCTCCGTTGCTCGAGTGCGACCGGCCGCGGCTGCTGGTGGTCGACGACAACGACATCAACCGCATCGTGGCCTCCGGCCTTGGCGAGTCGCTGGGCTACGACGTGCGTGTCGCGTGCGACGGCGTCGAAGCGCTCGACGCCTGCCGGCTCGATCCGCCGGCGGCCGTGCTGATGGACGTGTCCATGCCGCGCATGGACGGCATCGAGGCGACGCGCCACCTGCGCGCCCTGCAGCGCGCCGGCGCGGTGGCGCCCTTCCCGATCGTCGCGGCGACCGCCGACACGGACCCGCACACGCGCCAGCAGTGCCTCGAGTCGGGCATGGATGCATTCCTTGCGAAGCCGCTGATGCGCGCGCGATTGGGCGGCGAGCTGCGGCGGCTGGTGACCCGACGCAGCGCCGGGTCCGCGGCCTCGGCTTGAGCGCGCACCCCGCGACGTCGCAAGGGGCGCTTGATGGAACGCAAGCGCGGCAACCCGCCCCTTCCTAGACTTGGGTCGAGTGCTTCGCTCGACAGCAGAGGATCAGTGGCATGGACAGGAAACTTCATCTGCTCGAAACCTTCACGGCTCGCGGCAGCGACGGTCGGCCCTATGTCGTGCACGGCTATGAACACCTGGCCCGGCTGGACGCGGTGCCCGACCCGCAAGGGCAATGGGAGCCCACCGGCGTGGCCGAATACCGGCTCGCGGACGGCCGGCGCGTCGAGGTCGACAAGCACGGCGTGATGACGCTGGCCGACAGCGGCATGCGACTCGAGCATGTGTCGGGCGTGCCGCGCCCGGGCGGCGGCACGGCGAGGCGGCACTGACGGCACGGCGGCGGCGCCCGCGCCGCCAAGCTGCATGAAGGATGCCGTGGCGGCGCGGCAACCCGGGTTGAGGCTCACGCTGGCCGGCGACGTGATGATCGGCCGCGGCATCGACCAGGTGATGCCCGAGCCGTTGCCGCCGCAGCTGTACGAATCGTGGGTCCGCGACGCACGCGATTACGTGCGGCTGGCCGAGCGCGTCAACGGCCCGATCGGCGCCCCGGTGGCGCTCGACCATCCCTGGGGCGTGGCGTTGGCGCACATGGACCGCCTGGATGGTGCGGCCCGCATCGTCAACCTCGAAACCGCCATCACCCGTGCCGACCGGCCCTGGCCGGGCAAGGGCATCCACTACCGGATGAACCCGGCCCACGTGGGCTGTCTGGTGGCGGCCCGCATCGACGCCTGCTCGCTGGCCAACAACCATGTGCTGGACTGGGGCGTGCCGGGCCTGGACGAAACGCTCGCGACCCTGCGGGCGGCCGGCATCGCGACCGCGGGCGCGGGCGCCGATCCCGAGCGCGCGCAAGCGCCGGCGGCGCTGCCCTTGCCCGGCGGCGGACGGCTGCTGCTCTGGGCTGCGGCCACGCCCGATTGCGGCACGACGCCGGAATGGGCGGCGCAGCCGGGCCGCAGCGGCATCGCGCTCTTGCCGCGTCTGGACGAAGACGCCGCGCAGGGCCTGGCCGAGCGGGTGCGGCGCGAGCGCGGCGAGCACGACGTGGTGGTGATGTCGCTGCACTGGGGCGACAACTGGGTCGCTCGCCTGCCTGCGCAGCAGCGCGCTTTCGCGCACCGGCTGATCGACCTCGGCGCCGCCGACATCGTGCACGGCCATTCGTCGCACCACCCGCTGCCGATCGAGGTGCACGCGGGCAAGCTCGTGCTTCACGGCTGCGGGGACCTGATCAACGACTACGAGGGCATCGCGCCGCGCGAGGCACAGCGCAGCGACCTGGTGTGCCTGTACGGCGCGACCGTGGAGCGCGCCGGCGGCCGCCTGCTGGGCCTGGAGATCGTGCCGCTGCAGTTGCGGCGCTTTCGCCTCACGCAGCCCGACGACGACGAGCGGCAGTGGCTGCTGAGCCGGCTCGACGCCGAGTGCCGCAGGCTGGGCACGCGCATCGAGCCGGACGCGCAGGGGCGCTGGCAGCTGAGGTGGCAGGCCGGCCCGCGTTGAAATCGCGTCAGCGGAAGGTGTCCGAACCGGTGTGCACCGTGGCCCACAGCCCGCTCGGCTCGTCGGCGTCGGGGATGTCGACGATCAGGTGCCACAGGGTCTTGAGCTGCGGCTCACCGTCGACGTCGACCACCTGGCCGACCCACGAGGTGATCGAGTGCATGTAGGGCGGCCACAGCACCGAGAAGGCAACGACGTCGCCGCGCACGAAGCCGCTGATCGGCCCGGCCAGCGGTTCAGGCGCCGTGCCGCCGGCGACCGCGGTCGTGTAGGTGCCGCGGATGCGGTCGCCGTCGACGGTGATGTCGGCCACCGATCCGTATTCGTTGGTCCAGCGGCCGGCCACTGGAGATTGCGACGGCGACGGCGCGGATGCCGGCGCCCGGCGCGCAGCCGCACTGGTGCGAGCCCAGCGGGCGAGTACCTGTTCGAGTCTCATCGTGCCGATCCTTTCACGCGGCCGCATCGCCGCCGCGCAAGAAGACTCTAGGCCGGCCGATGCGCCCGGGTTTGCGCTGCCGCAACGCAGCCCGCGGGCACCCGAACAGCGGCCTTCAGAACGGCCGCTTCACTGCCGGGTCGCCGCGCCCGATGAAGAACTTGAGCGAAAGCTCCTGCACCGCGCTGCCGTACGGCGGATAGAACAGGCCGATCGGGAACCAGCGGTGACGCTTGAAGATCGTGCGCGCATGCGACAGCTCGCGAAAGCCTTCTTCGCCGTGGTAGTTGCCCATGCCCGAGTTGCCCACGCCGCCGAAGGGCGCGTCGTGGTTCACCACGTGCCAGGCCCAGTCGTTGAGCGTCACGCCGCCCGAATGGGTACGCGCCAGCAGCTTCTCGCGCTCGGCCACGTCGTGGCTGAAGCAGTAGAGCGCCAGCGGCCGTTCGCGCTGCTGGATGTAGGCGATGGCGTCGTCGTGGGTGTCATAGGGCACCACCGGCAGGATGGGGCCGAAGATCTCCTCGTTCATGACGCGCATCTGCGGCGTGCAGCCGACGACGATCTGCAGCGGGATCTGCCGCCCCGCCGCGGACGGCGCCTCGCACTGCACCACGGTCGCGCCCTTGGCGCGCGCGTCGTCGAGCAGGCCGCGCAGCCGCTCGGCATGCCGGTCGGTGGAAACCGCGGTGTAGTCGGCATTGCCCGCGGCACGCTCGCCGTAGAACTTGCCGAACGCGCGCTGGACCTCGCCCACGAACTCGTCCACGCGCTCGCGCGGCACCAGCGCGTAGTCGGGCGCCACGCAGATCTGCCCGCAGTTGAGCGCCTTGCCGTGCGCGATGCGGGTGGCGGCCTCGCGCACCGAGTAGTCGCGCAGCACCACGGCGGGCGACTTGCCGCCCAGCTCCAGCGTGACCGGCGTGAGGTTGGCCGCGGCCTGCCGCATGACGATGCGCCCCACCCCCGGCGAGCCGGTGAAGACGATGTGGTTGAACGGCAGCGCGGTGAACTGGCTCGGGTCCTCGAGTTCTTCGCCGATCAGCGCGACGTGGTCCTCGTCGAAGGTTTCGGCCAGCATCTGCCGCAGCGTGGCGTTGGTGGCCGGCGTCGTCTCGGGCATCTTGATCATCACCCGGTTGCCTGCCGCCAAGGCCGTGACGAGGGGCCCGAGCGACAGGTAGACGGGGAAATTCCAGGTCGCGATGACGCCGACCACGCCCTTGGGCTGGTAGGTCACGCGCAGGCTGTTGGTGGCGAACAGCAGCTCCGGCGAGCGCCGGCTCGCGCGCATCCAGCGGCGCAGGTGCGAGATCGAGTGGTTGATGTCGAGCGTGGTCGGCAGCACGTCGAGCATGCGCGTCTCCGCCGCCGAGCGCCCTCCGAAGTCGCGGTCGATCGCGTCGGCCAGCACGTCCTGGTAGCGCAGCAGCTGCTTCTTGAGCGCGCGCAGGTGGGCGCGCCGCTGGTCCGCACTCGGATAGGTGTTCTGCAGGAATGCACGCTGCTGGGCCGCGAAGACCTCGGCCATGTGCGCGCTGGCAGCGGTCTGGATCGGCAGGGCACGGTCGTTCATGGCAGGTTCCTTTGGCTCACAGCAATTTTGATTGGCGGGCGATGAAGACGGCCTCGCTGCGGTTGCGCGCCTTCAGCTTGTCGAGGATGCGGCGGATGTGCCACTTCACGGTGTTGACGGAGAGGAACAGCTGCGCGGCGATCGGCTCGTTGCCCAGGCCGGTCGCCAGCAGCCGCAGGATGGAGCGCTCGCGCTCGCTGAGCGGCGTGCCGTCGCCGGCATCGATCGCCGCCGGCGCACTGAACTCGCCGCGCAGGTCGCGCCAGTAGCGCACGAGCGCCTCGCCGTCGGGCCGCGCCGCGAGCAGCGTCGCCGGCAGCTCGGCCAGCAGTGCGTCCAGCCGGGGTCCCTCGTCGGCAAAGCTGCGGCGCGCGCCGAGGCGCGCACCCAGCTCGAGCGAGTCGGCGAGCTCGGCCTGCGCCCGCGTGCGATCGCCCGCCGCATCGAGCGCGAGCACGCGCAGCAGTTGCAGCTTCAGCAGGCGCCACAGGCGGCCTGCGGACCGCGCGCATGCGATCTGGGACTCCAGCCGCGACAGCGCCTCGGCGGCGCGCCCGGCCGCGACGAGGCAGCGCACTTCCTCCATGCCGCCGCCGTACAGCTCTTCCACGAAGATGAGCCGGCCCGGGTCGGCGTCGGCGCGCGCACGGCTGGCCAGCACCTCGGCAAAGGCCAGCGCCTGCGCGCTGCGCCCGGCGATGAGGTCGATGCGCACGCGCTCCCAGTCGAGCAGCCGGCGCACCAGGTCGAAGCCGCTGCCGCCCACGGCGTGCAGGCCTTCGTCGAGCGTGCGCAGCGCGCCCTGCGCGTCGCCTTGCGCCATGCGCAGGCGCGCCAGCACCAGCTGGTTGAGCAGTTGCAGGTCGACCGAGGGCTGGTGCACGAGCAGCGGGTGGTAGCGCTGCAGCAACTCGTCAGCCTCGTCCAGCCGGTCCTGCTCGTAGAGGATGCTGGCGATGAGCCCGATCGACGCGAGCCGCACGTGCGTGGTCTCGAACCAGGGCTGCTGCAGCCGCAGCGACACCATGCGATCGACGGCCGCGAACATCTCGACGGCGCGGTCGAGCCGGCCCTCGACCGCCTCGAGCGAACCCGCGATGGTGAGCGCGTAGCCCAGGCCGAGCGCGCTGCCCACCTCCTCGTTGCACGAGCGCGCGATGCTGCTGAAGTGGCGCGCCTGGGCGAAGTCGCCCTGCTCGACCAGGCAATAGGAGATCACGTTGGCGAGCGCACCGGCGGCGAAATCGTGGCCCGCGCCGACGCGCTCCCAGTGCGTGAGCCCTGCCCGCAGCGCGGCCTGCGTCTGGCCGCCGAACGCCATCAGCACGGCCTCGAGCGCCACCAGCTGGTCGAACAAGGCGCGGTGTTCCGCGCTGGCCGCGAGCCGGGGCCGCAGCTCGTCCAGCCAGCGCCGCGCCGCGGCCAGGTCGCCCGCGAAGCCGCAGGCCCAGGCCGCGGCCAGCGGCAGCTCCGGCCCCGCCGCAGCCAACGCCGCGGCGTCGAGGCGCTCGATCCAGCGCGCGATGGTGCCGAACTGCGCCTGGATCACCAGCTCGGGCGCGCAGGTCGCCATCTCCTTGATGGCGGCGGCGGTGTCGCCTGCGGCGAGCAACAGGTCCACCGCTTCCATTGCAGTGCCGTGGCGCGAGAACCAGCGGCCGGCGCCGCGGTGGATGGCCACCACGCGCTCGCGCGGCAGCAACTGCGCCTGCTGGCCCTGCAGGAATTCGGCGAACAGCGGGTGGTAGCGGAACCAGCTGTGGTTGGCATCGAGCGGGCTGGTGAACAGGCCGTGGCGCTCGAGGTACTGCAGCAGCCGCGCGCTGTCGCGCCGGCCGGTGGCGGCATCGCACACGGCGGCCCCCAGGCGCGGCAACCCGCAGGTGTCGAGCAGGAACTCGCGCACCTCCTGGGGCTGCGCCTGCAGCACGTCCTCGGCGAGGTAGTCGGCGATGTGGTGGAGCCCGTCCGACGGGTCGACGGCGTAGCGCTCCAGGTCCTGCTGGCTGCGCGTGGCGAGCGCGGTGAGTTGCACCGCCGCCGGCCAGCCGTCGGTCATCGACTGGACCTTGTCGATCAGCCAGCCGGCCAGCGGCCGCGCGAAGCGCCCACCGAGGAAGCGGCGCGTCTCGTCCGCCGAGAAGCGCAGGCTGCCCACCGTGAGCTCGATCAGCTGGCCGCGCACGCGGTGGCGCTCCAGGCCCAGCGCCGGTTTCTCGCGGCTGCCGATGACCAGCCGGATCGAACGCGGCAGGCGGCTCACCAGCATGCGGGCCACGAGCAACGCGGCCGGGTCGGTGAGCTTTTCGATCTCGTCGAGAAACAGCGTCAGCGGCGGCGCCGCCGGGTCGATGCGGTCGAGCAGCGACATCCAGTCGGCATGCGCCGGCAGCGTCGCACCGTCCTCGCCCACGGCGCGCTGGGCCTGCTGCATCCACTCGCGCAGCGCGCCGGCAAGGTAGTGGATCAGGCGCACGGGATCGTTGTCCGTCTCGTCCAGCGTGAGCCAACTCGTGTGCGCGCCGGCCGCCGCCAGCCGCTCCATCCACTGGCGCATCAGGGTGGTCTTGCCGTAGCCGGCAGGCGCCAGCAGCAGCACGACCCGCGCATGGGTCTGCTCGTCGAGCGAACGAAGCAGGTGCTCGCGCGGCACGCCATCGCGCAAGGCGGCCGGCGGCAGCAGCTTGGTGCGGTTGAACGACATCGCCGCCGCCGCGTCGCCGCTGTCGGCGCTGGCGTGTTCAGTGGAGCGTTGTGCGGTCATGGCGGGTCGGGGGCCTGCGAGCGGGCGGCGTGGGCGATTGGAATCGCTTTCGCGCCTGGCGGCCACAGGCATTTTCCTCCCGGGACACTGCGCGCGCGCGCCGCGCCCCGCGCCTCGCGGCAGGGCGTCACGAAGGGATCGCCACGGCTGCGGGCTGGGCGCCTGCCGCACGCGCCGGGACCCTGGTCGCGCCCTCGTGCGCGCCGCGGGCGCGCGCCTGCTTGATCAGGTCGCTGGCCTTCTCGGCAATCATCACCGTGGGCGCGTTGGTGTTGCCGCCCACCAGCAGCGGCATCACGGAGGCGTCGACCACCCGCAGGCCCTTCAGGCCGTGCACCCGCAGTTCGCTGTCGACCACGGCCAGGGGGTCCTGCCCCATCTTGCAGGTGCCCACCGGGTGGTAGATGGTGCCGGCGTGGCGCCGCACGAAGGCGCGGATCGCCTCGTCGTCCTCGCAAGGCGGCTCGGGGCGCAGCTCGACGCCGCGGTAGGCGTCGAAGGCCGGCGCGGCCAGCACCTTGCGCGCGAGCTTGACGCCGCGGACCATGCGCTCCATGTCGTCGGGGTGGCTCAGGTAGTTGGCCTCGATCTGCGGATGCGCCAGCGGATCGGTGCCGGCCAGGCGGATCTGCCCGCGGCTCTTGGGACGCAGGTTGCACACGTGCAGCGAATAGCCTTCGCCGACCAGGAAGCCGAGGTTCAGCCCGTGGTTGGACAGCCGCAAGGGGTTGAAGTGGAATTGAACGTCGGGGATGGGCTCTTCGGGCGCGCTGCGCGCGAAGCCGCAACCCTCCGCGCCGACCATCGCCAGCATGCCCTTGCCCTGCACCAGATAGCGGATCGCCTCCCAGGCGCCGCGCGCGAAGTTGCGAAGCGTGAAGCCCGCCGAGACGGGCTGCGTGCAGGTGTGCACGACCAGCACGTCCAGGTGGTCCTGCAGGTTCTGGCCGACGCCGGGCAGATGCTTCACCACGCCCAGCCCCAGGGCCGAGAGCGCCGCCGCGTCGCCCACGCCCGAGAGCATCAGCAGCTGCGGGCTCTGGATGGCGCCGGCCGAGAGGATCACCTCGCGCCGCGCCACCGCCACCTCATTGCGCCCCTGGCACAGGTACTCGACGCCCACCGCCCGGTCGCCCTCGAAACGCACGCGCGTGGCGTGGGCGCCGGTGACGACCGTCAGGTTCGGCCGCTTCATCGCCGGCGCGAGATAGCCGCGCGCCTGGCTCCAGCGGCGACCGTTCTTCTGCGTCACCTCGTACAGGCCGACGCCTTCCTGCTGCGGGCCGTTGAAGTCCTCGTTGAAGGGAATGCCGCTCTGGATGCCTGCCTGCACGAAGACCCGCGTCAGGAGATTGGGACTGCGCTGGGATGCGACGTTCATCGGGCCGCCCGCGCCGTGGTACGGGCCCGCGCCGCCCTCGTGATTCTCGGAGCGCTTGAAGTACGGCAGCACGTCCTTGTAGGACCAGCCGGCGTTGCCCAGCTCGGCCCAGGCGTCGTAGTCGCTCGGGTGGCCGCGCGTGTAGAGCATGGCGTTGCTCGAGCCGCAGCCGCCGAGCGTGCGCCCGCGCGGCCAGAACAGGCGCCGGCCGTCGAGTTGGGGCTCGGGCTGGGTGTGGAAACGCCAGTTCAGCACCTTGCTGCGCATCATCCAGAGAATGCCCATGGGGACGTGGATGAGCGGATGGGTGTCGGGCGGGCCGGCCTCCAGCAGGCACACCGACACGTCGGGGTCTTCGCTCAGCCGGGCGGCCAGCACGCAGCCGGCGGACCCGCCGCCGGCGATCACGTAGTCGTACATCGCACAGTCTCCTTGGATGGGCGGCTGCCGTGCCGCCTCGAGCGATCGATGCCACGGTACGTGAGGAGGAACGGGCGCGTCACCATCCCAAAGGATGGAAATGCGCCCGACTGCGGGTTTACCTTGGCATGGCGGCCTGCCACCCACTGTCTCACTCTGGAGCAATGCCGGCGCGACCGCGGCGATGGCGCGCCGAATCCAAGGGGGGAAAACCCGTCCTTTGCAGGGCACGAGTTGACTCGAACAATGCATCGACAAAGAGCTCGCCTGCCTCCCGCCGGCGAGGCGCCCGGTGTTTCACTCGAGGAGACAAGCATGGACGTGGCCCTTCGACTGACAGTGAATGGCAAACCGGTGGAGGCGTCGGTCGATCCGCGCATGCTGCTGGTCCAGTTCATCCGCGAGCGCATGCAGCTCACGGGCACGCACGTCGGCTGCGACACCGCGCAATGCGGTGCCTGCACGGTGCACCTCAACGGCCGCGCCGTGAAGGCCTGCTCGATGCTGGCGGTGCAGGCGCAAGGCGCCGAGCTCACCACGATCGAAGGCCTGGCGCCCGAAGGCGAGCTGCATCCCATGCAGGCGGCCTTCCGCGAATGCCACGGCCTGCAATGCGGCTTCTGCACCCCCGGCATGGTGATGTCCGCGGTACAGCTGCTCAAGGACAACCCGCAAGCCAGCGAGCAGGACATCCGCGAAGGTCTGGACGGCAACATCTGCCGATGCACCGGCTACCAGAACATCGTCAAGTCGATCCAGTTCTGCCAGTCCGGCAAGCAGCCCAGCGCGGCGTGAGCCGAGACACAGGAGACCGCGATGAGCAACACGACCACCTCCCCCATCGGCCAATCCGTCAAGCGCCGCGAGGATCCGCGTTTCCTGACCGGCGCCGGCCAGTACACCGACGACGTGGTGCTGCCCGGCCAGACCTACGGCGTGTTCCTGCGCTCGCCGTACGCCCACGCCCGCATCCGCGGCATCAAGCTCGACGCCGCGCTGAAGTCGCCGGGCGTGCTCAAGATCTTCACCGGCGCCGACCTGGCCGAGGCCAAGGTCGGCGGCCTGCCCTGCGGCTGGCTCATCCACAGCAAGGACGGCACGCCGATGAAGGAGCCGCCCCACCCCGTCCTGGCGCAAGGCAAGGTGCGCCACGTGGGCGACCAGGTCGCGCTGGTGGTGGCTGAAAGCTACCTGCAGGCCAAGGACGCCGCCGAGCTGATCGAGGTCGACTACGACGAGCTGCCGGCGGTGGTGGACCCGGCCACCGCCGACAAGGCGGGCGCGTCGGTTCACGACGACGTGCCCGGCAACGTCTGCTACGACTGGGGCCACGGCAACAAGGACGCGGTGGATGCGGCCTTCGCCAAGGCGACCAACGTGACGCGCCTGGACATCGTCAACAACCGGCTCATCCCCAACGCGATGGAGCCGCGCGCCGCCAACGCGCAATACACCCGGCACGACGACAGCTACACGCTTTACGTGGCCAACCAGAACCCGCACGTCGAGCGCCTGCTGATGAGCGCCTTCGTGCTGGGCCTGCCCGAATCGAAGGTGCGGGTGATCGCGCCCGACGTCGGCGGCGGCTTCGGCTCCAAGATCTTCCTCTACGCCGAGGAGACCGCGCTGGTGTGGGCGAGCAAGCGCGTGGGGCGGCCGATCAAGTGGACGGCCGAGCGCAGCGAATCGTTCCTCACCGACGCGCACGGCCGCGACCACGTGACCACCGCCGAGCTGGCGACCGACGCGCAAGGCAACTTCCTCGCGCTGCGCGTCAAGACCATCGCCAACATGGGCGCGTACCTCTCGACCTTCGCGTCGAGCGTGCCGACCATCCTGTACGCGACGCTGCTGGCGGGCCAGTACAAGACGCCGGCGATCTACGCCGAGGTCAAGGCGGTGTTCACCAACACCGCGCCGGTCGACGCCTATCGCGGCGCGGGCCGCCCCGAGGCGACCTACGTGGTCGAGCGCATCGTCGAGCAGGCGGCGCGCGACCTCAAGATGGACCCGGCCGCGCTGCGCCGCCAGAATTTCGTCACCGAGTTCCCGTATGCCACGCCGGTGGGCCTGACCTACGACACCGGCAACTACGCGGCGCACCTGGACAAGGCCATGAAGCTGGGCGACGTGGCGGGCTTCGTGGCGCGCCGCCAGGCCTCGCAGGCCAAGGGCAAGCTGCGCGGCCTGGGCTATGCGTGCTACATCGAAGCCTGCGGCCTCGCGCCCTCGAACATCGCCGGCGCGCTGGGCGCACGCGCGGGGCTGTTCGAGGCGGGAGAGGTGCGAGTGCACCCCACCGGCAGCGTGACCGTCTTCACCGGATCGCACAGCCACGGCCAGGGCCACGAGACGACTTTCGCGCAGGTCGTCGCGGCACGCCTGGGCATCCCGGTCGAAAGCGTCGAGATCGTGCACGGAGACACCGGCCGCGTACCGTTCGGCATGGGCACCTACGGCAGCCGTTCGCTGTCGGTGGGCGGCACGGCCATCGTGAAGGCGGTCGACAAGATCATCGCCAAGGGCAAGAAGATCGCCGCGCACCTGCTCGAGGCGGCCGACACGGACATCGAGTTCGAGAACGGCGAGTTCAAGGTGGCCGGCACCGACAAGAAGGTGCCCTTCGGCCAGGTGGCACTCACGGCCTACGTGCCGCACAACTATCCCCTGGACAAGCTGGAGCCGGGCCTGAACGAGAACGCCTTCTACGACCCGACCAACTTCACTTACCCCGCCGGCAGCTACGTGTGCGAAGTGGAGGTCGACCCCGAGACGGGCCAGACCAGGCTCGAGAGCTTCGTCGCGGTGGACGACTTCGGCAACGTCATCAACCCGATGATCGTCGAGGGCCAGGTGCAAGGCGGCATCGCGCAAGGCCTGGGCCAGGCGATGCTCGAAGGCTGCATCTACGATCCGAAGTCGGGCCAGCTGCTGACCGGCTCGTACATGGACTACGCCATGCCGCGCGCGAGCGACCTCACCAACTTCAAGATCGACACCGTCGTCACGCCGTGCACGCACAATCCGCTGGGCGTCAAGGGCTGCGGAGAGGCCGGCGCCATCGGTTCGCCGGCGGCGTTCATGAACGCGCTGACCGACGCGCTGGGCGTGAAGGACGTCGCGATGCCCGCGACGCCGGAGCGGGTGTGGCGCGCCGCGCACCACACGTCCTGAAGCGGCCTCGGCGAACCACAAGGAGCACCACATGTACTCATTCGAATACCAACGACCGACCAGCCGCGCCGACGCCGTGGCCGCGGCCCACGGCGACGCGCGCTACCTGGCGGGCGGCCAGAGCCTCATCCAGGCGATGAAGCTGCGGCTGTCCTCGTCGGAGCGCCTGATCGACCTCGGCGACATCGGCGAGCTCAAGGGCATCCAGGCCGACAGCGGCAAGCTGACCATCGGCGCCATGACGACGCATGCGTCTGTCGCGGCCTCGCCCGATGTGCGCCGTGCCATTCCCGCGCTGGCCGAACTGGCCGAGGGCATCGGCGACCCGATGGTGCGCAACATGGGCACCATCGGCGGATCGATCGCCAATGCCGACCCGGCGGCCGACTATCCCGCCGCCGTGCTCGGCCTGGGCGCCACGGTGCAGACCGACAAGCGCAACATCGCGGCCGACAGCTTCTTCACCGGCCTGTACGAGACCGCGCTGCAGCCTGGCGAGCTCATCACCGCGGTGAGCTTCCCCTTGCCGCAACGCGCGGCCTACGTCAAGTTCAGGCAGCCGGCCTCGCGCTTCGCGCTGGTGGGCGTGTTCGTGAGCCAGGGCGCCGGCGGCGTGCGGGTGGCGGTCACCGGCGCCAAGTCGTGCGTCTTCCGCATCAAAGCCATGGAGGACGCGCTGGCCAAGAGCTTCACACCCGACGCGGTGAAGTCGCTCGCGGTGCCGAGCACCGGCATCAACGCCGACCTGCACGCCTCCGCCGCCTACCGCGCGGCGATGATCACGGTGATGGCGCAGCGTGCGGTAAGCGCCGCGCTGGCACGCTGAGCTTGGTCATCCCGGCGAAAGCCGGGATCCACGGTGAGCGACCCGGGTGGATTCCGGCTTTCGCCGGGATGACATGCGTTGAGCGCGCACGACTGCGGCGCGCAAACGCCGCGCGGAATAACATCGCCCCATGACCGTCGCCGCGAACCTGCCCCTGCCCGACTCGGTCGATGCCGTCATCGCCTTGCTGGCCACGCAGAACTACGTGTGCGACCGCCGGCTGGCGACGGCGCTGTACCTGAGCCTCAAGCTGCAGCGCCCGCTCTTTCTCGAGGGCGAGCCCGGCGTCGGCAAGACCGAACTGGCCAAGGTGCTGGCACAGGCGCTGGACACCTTGCTGCTGCGCGTGCAGTGCTACGAGGGGCTGGATGTGGCGCAAGCCGCCTACGAATGGAACGTGGCGCGGCAGATGATCGAGATCCGGCTGGCCGAGGCGGTGCACGACACCGACCGCGAGCGTCTCATGCACAGCCTGTACTCGCGCGAGATGCTGATCGAGCGGCCGCTGCTGGCCGCACTCACCCAGCCGCGCTCGCCCGTGCTGCTGATCGACGAGCTCGACCGCGCCGACGAGCCCTTCGACGCCTTCCTGCTCGAGGTGCTCGCCGAGCAGCAGATCACCGTGCCCGAGTTCGGCACCATCCGCGCCAGCGCGCCGCCGATCACCGTCATCACCTCCAACCGCACCCGCGAGATCCACGACGCGCTCAAGCGCCGCTGCCTGTACCACTGGGTCGATTTCCCCTCGCTCGAACGCGAGCTGGAGATCGTCAAGCTGAAGGCGCCGGGCGCCGCCGACCGGCTCTATGTGCAGGTGGTGGAGTTCGTGCAGCGCATGCGCACGCTCGACCTGTTCAAGGCGCCGGGCGTGGCCGAGACCATCGACTGGACCAACGCGCTGGTCGCGCTCAACGCGATGCGCCTGGACCCGGCAACCGTGCACGACACGCTGGGGGTGCTGCTCAAGTACCAGGACGACATCGCCAAGCTGCACAGCGGCGATACCGCGAAGCTGCTCGATGAGTTGCGTGCGCGCGCACTGCTCGACTGAGGCCGCATCGTGATCGCCGAGAACATCGTCCATTTCGCGCGGGTGCTGCGCGGCGCGGGCCTGAGCGTCGGTCCGGAGCGGGTGCTCCAGGCCATCGCGGCCGTGGAAGCCGTGGGGTTGGACCGGCGAGACGACGTTCACGCGGCGCTCTCGGCCGTCATGCTCGACCGCCACGAGCAGCAGCCGGTCTTCGATGCCGCCTTCGCGACCTTCTGGCGCGACCCCAAGCTGCTCGAGCAGCTGATGTTCCTGCTGCTGCCCAAGGTGAGCGGGCGCGGCCAGCGCGAGCGCACGCCCCAGCCGCTGCGCCTGCAGGAAGCGCTGGCGCCGCCGCGCGC
>DATFAY010000193.1:0-18322 GCA_035254085.1 Piscinibacter sp. | reverse complement strand
GGCGGTCTCGCGCTACCTGCTGAAGACGCTCGAGGGCATCGACCGGCCGGCGATCGCGGCGGTGATGCCCAACAAGATGGCCGGCTACACGACGGTGCTCGATCTCGGCGCCAACGTCGACTGCACGGCCGAGCACCTGCTGCAGTTCGCGGTGATGGGCAGCGCGCTGGTGTCGGCCGTGGACGGCAAGGACAACCCGACCGTCGGCCTGCTCAACATCGGCGAAGAAGAGATCAAGGGCAACGAGGCGATCAAGAAGGCCGGGGAACTGCTGCGCTCCGTGGCGGCCGCGGGGCACATGAACTTCTGCGGCAACGTCGAGGGCAACGACATCTTCAAGGGCACGATCGACGTCGTGGTCTGCGACGGCTTCGTCGGCAACGTGGCCTTGAAGGCCTCCGAAGGCGTCGCCTCGCTGATCGTGGGCATGCTCAAGCAGGAATTCCGGCGCAATGCCCTGACCCTGATGGCCGGCGCCATCGCCAAGCCCGTGCTCAACCGCCTGGCGCAGCGCCTGGACCATCGCCGCTACAGCGGCGGCGCCTTGCTGGGCCTGCGCGGCCTCGTGTTCAAGGCGCACGGTTCCTCGGACGCCTTCGCCTTCGAGCAGGCGATGAATCGGGCTTATGATGCCGCGCGCCATGGGCTGCTCGAGCGGGTGCACGACCGCATCGCCGAGACGCTGGCGGCCCTGCCGGCGGCGGCCCCGGAAGACGAGCCGGCACAGCCTGCCGCCACGCCCACTGCATGAACCACATGTCCGCCCGCTATTCACGCATCACCGGCACCGGCAGCTACCTGCCGCCCCAGCGCCTGACCAACGAAGACCTGGCGGCGCAGCTCGCGGCGCAAGGCGTCGAGACCTCCGACCAGTGGATCGTCGAGCGCACCGGCATCCGGGCGCGCCACTTCGCCGCGCCGGACGTCGGCTCCAGCGATCTCGCCTTCGAAGCCGCCCAGCGCGCATTGGCTGCGGCCAATGTCGACGCGGCCGCCATCGACCTCATCATCGTCGCCACGTCGACTCCCGACATGGTGTTCCCGTCGACTGCCTGCATCGTCCAGCAAAAGCTCGGCGTGCAAGGGGCGCCGGCCTTCGACGTGCAGGCGGTTTGCTCGGGCTTCGTCTATGCGCTGACGCTGGCCGACGCCATGATCCGCACGGGCGCCGCGAGCAAGGCGCTGGTCATCGGCGCCGAGGTGTTCTCGCGCATCCTCGACTTCAAGGACCGCACCACCTGCGTGCTGTTCGGCGACGGCGCGGGCGCGGTGGTGCTCGAGGCGAGCGACGAGCCGGGCATCCTGGCCACGCAACTGCACGCCGACGGCCGCCATGTCGACATCCTGTGCGTGCCCGGCCACGTGTCGGGCGGCAACGTGCTGGGCGACCCGTTGCTCAAGATGGACGGCCAGGCGGTATTCAAGCTGGCGGTGGGCGTGCTCGAGGACGTCGCGCGTGCGGTGCTCGCCAAGGCCGGCCGCACCGACGCCGACATCGACTGGCTGATCCCGCACCAGGCCAACATCCGCATCATGCAGAGCACGGCCAAGAAGCTGAAGCTGTCGATGGACAAGGTGATCGTCACCGTCGACCAGCACGGCAACACCTCGGCGGCATCGATCCCGCTGGCGCTCGACGAAGGCGTGCGCAGCGGCAAGCTCAAGAGCGGTGACACGGTCCTGCTCGAAGGCGTGGGCGGTGGCTTCACCTGGGGCGCGGTGCTGCTGGACCTCTGAACGCGGCGCGGCCCGCGCCGAGACACAACGACGATCCAAGAGACAAGCGATGACTTCGTTCGCATTCGTTTTCCCCGGCCAGGGGTCGCAATCGGTCGGCATGCTCGACACCTGGGGCGACCACCCCGCGGTGCGCCAGACCCTGGCCGAAGCCTCCGACGCGCTCGGCGAAGACGTGGCGCGCCTGATCCACGAAGGCCCCAAGGAACAGCTCGACCTCACGACCAACACCCAGCCGGTCATGCTGACTGCGGGCATCGCCTGCTATCGCGCCTGGCTGGCCGAGACGAGCCTGGAGCCCGGCGTCGTCGCCGGCCATTCGCTGGGCGAATACAGCGCCCTGGTCGCGGCCGGCTCGCTGAGCCTGCACGACGCGCTGCCCCTGGTGCGCTTTCGCGCCCAGGCGATGCAGGAGGCGGTGCCGGTGGGCGCGGGCGCGATGGCTGCCATCCTCGGCATGGACGCCGACATGGTGCGCAGCACCTGCGCCGAGGTTGCCGCGGCGGCTGGCGAAGTGGTGGAGGCGGTCAACTTCAACGATCCCAAGCAGACGGTGATCGCGGGCTCCAAGGCCGGCGTGGACAAGGCCTGCGAGGCGCTCAAGGGCAAGGGCGCCAAGCGCGCGCTGCTGTTGCCGGTGTCGGCGCCGTTCCACTCCAGCCTCATGAAGCCGGCCGCCGAACGCCTGAAAGAGCGCCTGGCGGCCGTCGCGCTGGCGGCGCCGCGCATCGAGGTCGTCAACAACGTCGACGTGAAGGTGCAGAGCGATCCGGCCTCGATCCGCGACGCCCTGTACCGCCAGGCCTTCGGGCCGGTGCGCTGGGTCGAGGTGGTGCAGGCGATCCGCGCCCGCGGCGTGAGCCACATTCTCGAATGCGGGCCGGGCAAGGTGCTCGCCGGAATGGTCAAGCGCATCGACGCGGATGCGGTGACTGCCACGGTCTTCGATCCGGCCAGCCTGGCCGAAGTCAAGGGGATGCTGGGATGAGCGAGATGGCGCAGGCGGGGCAGGTCGCCCTGGTGACCGGGGCGTCGCGCGGCATCGGGCGCGCCATCGCGACCGTGCTGGCCGGCCGCGGCGTGAAAGTGGTCGGCACCGCCACCACCGAGGCGGGCGCGAAGGCGATCGGCGAGGCCTTGGCGGCACAGGGCGGGCGCGGCCTCGCGCTCGACGTCAACGACGCGCCCGCGGTGGACGCTGCGATCGATGCCATCGTCAAGGAGCACGGCGCGCTGCACATCCTGGTCAACAACGCCGGCATCACGCGCGACACCCTGGCCATGCGCATGAAGGACGACGACTGGGACGCCGTCCTCGACACCAACCTGAAGGCGGTGTTCCGCTTGAGCCGCGCGGTCATGCGCACGATGATGAAGCAGCGCTATGGGCGCATCGTCAACATCACCTCGGTGGTGGGTGCGAGCGGCAATCCCGGCCAGGCCAACTATGCCGCCGCCAAGGCGGGCGTGGCCGGCATGACGCGCGCGCTGGCCAAGGAACTCGGCAGCCGCGGCATCACGGTCAACTGCGTGGCGCCCGGGTTCATCGCCACCGACATGACCGACGGGCTGCCCGAGGCGCAAAAGACCGCGCTGCTGGCACAGATCCCGGCCGGACGGCTGGGCACGCCGCAGGAAGTCGCCGACGCGGTGGCCTTCCTGGCCTCGCCGCAGGCGGGCTACATCACAGGCACGGAACTGCACGTCAACGGCGGCATGTTCATGAGTTGAGCGGCCGGGCCGCCCCCGGCATCGAAGAGCGTTTTTCCCCCGGACCTGCCCGGCCGGACGGGCTTGCGGGTTGTCGGCGAAGCGACACCCCGCAACCCTTAGAATCCCGGGCTGTTTCTGTAAACACTCCTGGAGGAGTCATGAGCGATATCGAATCCCGCGTCAAGAAAATCATCGCCGAGCAACTCGGTGTGCCGGAGTCGGACGTGACCAACGAGAAGGCCTTCGTGGCCGACCTGGGCGCCGACTCGCTTGACACGGTGGAACTGGTGATGGCCCTCGAGGACGAGTTCGGCATCGAGATCCCCGACGAAGAGGCCGAGAAGATCACCACGGTGCAGCTCGCCATCGACTACGCCGTCAAGCACCAAAAGACCTGATTTTCGGAAAGCGTCCCGCATGAGTCGCCGTCGCGTCGTCGTCACCGGCCTGGGGCTGATCAGCCCGGTGGGCAATTCGGTGGCGGAAGGTTGGTCCAACCTGCTGGCCGGCAAGTCCGGCATCGCCACCATCACCAAGTTCGATGCGTCGAACTTCGCCTGCAAGTTCGCCGGCGAGGTGAAGGGCTTCAACGTCGAGGATTATTTCCCGGCGAAGGAGGCGCGGCACATGGACACCTTCATCCATTACGGGCTGGCCGCGTCGATCCAGGCCGTGCAGGATGCGGGGCTGCCGACGAACGATGCACTCACCGAAGAGCAGGCCGAGCGCATCGGGGTCCTGGTCGGCTCCGGCATCGGCGGCCTGCCGCTGATCGAGGAGACGCACGCGGAGCTCGAGGCGCGCGGGCCGCGCCGGGTATCGCCGTTCTTCGTGCCGGCCTCGATCATCAACATGATCTCGGGCCATGTGTCGATCAAGTACGGCTTCCAGGGGCCGAACCTCGCGATCGTCACCGCCTGCACCACGGGCCTGCACTGCATCGGCGAGGCGGGGCGCCTGATCGAATACGGCGACGCCGACGTGATGGTGGCCGGCGGCGCCGAGTCGACGGTGTCTCCGCTGGGCATCGGAGGCTTCGCCGCTGCGCGCGCGCTGTCCACCCGCAACGATGACCCGGCCACGGCGTCACGCCCCTGGGACAAGGATCGCGACGGCTTCGTGCTCGGCGAAGGCAGCGGCGTGCTGGTGCTCGAGGAGTACGAGCATGCCAAGAAGCGCGGCGCGAAGATCTACGCCGAGCTGGCCGGCTTCGGCATGGGGGCCGATGCCTACCACATGACCGCCCCCAACGTGGACGGTCCCAAGCGCTCCATGAAGGCGGCGCTGCGCAACGCCGGCATCAATGCCGACCAGGTGCAGTACCTCAACGCGCACGGCACGTCCACGCCGCTGGGCGACGTGAACGAAACGAACGCGATCAAGCTCGCGTTCGGCGACCATGCCCGCAAGCTGGTGGTCAATTCGACCAAGTCGATGACCGGCCATCTGCTGGGCGGCGCCGGTGGCATCGAGTCGCTGTTCAGCGTGCTCGCGCTGCACCACCAGGTCTCGCCGCCGACCATCAACATCTTCAACCAGGATCCCGAGTGCGACCTGGACTACTGCGCCAACACCGCGCGGGAGATGAAGATCGACATCGCGGTGAAGAACAACTTCGGCTTCGGCGGCACCAACGGCACGCTGGTGTTCAAGCGCGCCTGAGCGCGCGCGCAGGCGTCGCTGATGCGCGCCTCCCCGGCCCTGCAGATCGGCATCCGCCGCTTCGGCCTGTGGCGGGGCTTCGTCGTCGTGCTGCTGGCGACCGGCGCCGCGGCGACGGCGGCGTGGATGCTTGCCGTCGAGGGCGCCTTGCCTGACGGGCTCGTGCCTGTCGCGGTGCTCGGCGCGGCTGCGGCGTGCCTGCTGGCGAGCCGGCTGCTGCGATGTCCGCCGCTCAGCCTGCGCTGGGACACCCAGAACTGGCATCTCGGCCCGTTCGCCAAAGCCGGTGAGGAGCCGTGGGCCGGCGATCTGAGCGTGGCGATCGACCTTGGCTCCTGGTTGATGCTGCGATTCGTGCACGAAATCACGCCCGGCCGGCGCCGCGTGCACTGGTTGCCGGTGCAACGCGCCGGCCTCGAGGCGCAATGGCACGCCCTTCGCTGTGCGGTATATTGCGCGCGACCCGTGCAGGGCCGGGACCCTGGCTCCAGCACCTCGATCCGCCCAGAATCACAAGAATGAACGCCGCCGACGCAGACGCACCGCTGATCGAACGCGTCAAGCGTGGCGACGTCAAAGCCTTCGAGATGCTGGTCGTGAAATATCAACGACGCATCGAACGGCTGATCGGGCGCATGGTGCGCGATGTCGATCTCATCCCTGACATCGCGCAAGAAACCTTCATCCGCGCTTACCGGGCCATCCCCCAGTTCAGGGGGGAAAGCGCCTTCTACACCTGGCTGTACCGCATCGCCGTCAACACCGCCAAGAAGACCTTGGTCGAACTCAAGCGCGATCCGCTGATCACTGAATCAGCGCGGGCTTCGCGCGACGACGACGACGAAACTTCCCGCACCGAAAATGAACTAAGCGACGGCGAAACGCCGGACGCGGTGCTGGCAAGCAAGGAAATCGCCAACACCGTGAACGCTGCCATCGAGGCCCTGTCCGACGATCTGCGCCAAGCCATCACGCTGCGCGAGATCGAAGGCCTGAGCTACGAAGAGATCGCTGAGTTGATGAACTGCCCGATCGGAACGGTGCGCTCGCGCATCTTCCGCGCCCGGGAGGCCATCGCTCAGCGCTTGCGGCCGTTGCTGGATACGCGAGAAGGTGAACGATGGTAAGCGGCACGAGAGTCTGCGCGTTTGGGATTGGAGAGTGACATGTCAATCGGATCCGGGAGTGACCCGTCGGCGCTGGAATGCCTGTCCGCCTTGAGCGACGGAGAGCTTGATTCGACTGCGACCGGCCGAATGTGCGGCGCGTGGCGCGAGGACGCGTCCCTGCGGTCGACCTGGCACGCCTATCACCTCATCGGCGACGTGCTGCGATCGGACGACCTCGCCTCCGACCCGCGGCGCGACGCCGACTTCCTGCGCTGCCTGCGCGAACGACTGAGCGCCGAGCCGACGGTGCTGGCCCCCGAGCCGTTCGAGGAGGCCAATGCTCCGTCGCGACAACCGATGCTGCCGCAAGTCGCCAACGGCGCCCGCAGCCATCGCTGGTCGTGGATGGCTCCGTCGGCCGTCGCGGCGGGCTTCGTGCTGGTGGCCGGCGCCTTGATCGTCACCCGGGCACCTTTGCCCACCGGCAACCCCGGCGAGTCGCTGCTGGCCCGCGCCGGATCAGGCGCACCCGCGGCGCAGACCGTCAACGCACCCGTGCTGAGCGCCGCCGCCCAGTCCACCTTCGAGCCGCAAGCGCTGCCCGTGACGGGCAAGGTCATCCGCGACTCGCGCCTGGACCGCTACCTGGCCGCGCACCAGCAGTTCGCCGGCACGACCGCGCTGGGCGTGCCGTCCGGCTTCTTGCGCAACGCGGCTGCCGAAATGCCCAATCGCTGACGCGCATGCTGCACCGATCCCTGATTGCGCTGGCCATGGCCGGCGCGCTGACCTCGTTCTTGCCGGCGTCGGCGCGCGCAGACGGTGCGGTCGAGTCCAAGGAGGTGCGCTCCTGGCTGATGCGCATCCACGACGCCGCAAGCCACCGCAATTTCCTGGGCACCTTCGTCGTGAGCTCGGGCGGTGCGGTGTCCAGCGCACGCATTGCCCACTTCTGCGAAGGCGCCAACCAGTACGAACGCATCGACTCGCTGGACGGACAGACCCGCCACGTCTTCCGCTACAACGACCAGGTGCACACCCTGTGGCCGCAGGCGCACGTCGCGCTCGTGGAGCAGCGCGACCAGTTGCATTCGTTCCCCGCGCTGCTGCAGATGGGCGACGACCGCATCGCCGACTTCTACGAGGTTCGCCCGCAGGGCGTCGAGCGCATGGCGGGCCACGAAGCCAGCGTGCTGCTGCTGCGCCCGCGCGATCCGTTTCGCTTCGGCTACCGCCTGTGGGCGGAACGCACCTCGGGCCTGCTGCTGCGCGCCGATGTCCTGGGCGAGCAGGGCGAGATCCTGGAGAGTTCGGCCTTCTCCGACGTGGCGATCAACGTGCGCTCGCAGCCTGAAACCGTGCTGCAGCCGATGAAGAAGCTCGAGGGCTACCGTGTCCTCAGGCCGTCGCTCACGCCCACCAAGCTGGAAGCCGAGGGCTGGACGCTGCCGGCGGTGGTGCCGGGCTTTCGCCAGGTCAGCTGCGTCAAGCGCCCGCTCAGCGGCGCGGAGCAGACCCAGCAGGGCAACGACAGCCCGGAAGCGATACAGACCATCTTCTCCGACGGCCTGACCTATGTGTCGGTGTTCATCGAGCCCTTCGACCCGACACGTCACACCAAGGCGATGCTCACCACCATCGGCGCGACCCAGACGCTGATGCGCCGCCAGGGCGACTGGTGGATCACCGTGGTCGGCGACGTGCCGGTGGCGACGCTCAAGGCGTTCGCCGGCGGCCTCGAGCGCAAGAAGTAAGAACGTCCCGTGCGGGGCCCCGCAGGCGGATGCAGTGACCGTGTGCCGCGGCTGCGCGGACGAGACAACGAGTGTTTCCTGGTGAGGCTGACCCCATGCATCTGAGACTGTCTTTTCCCCTGCGCTCGACCATGAGCCGTGCCCTGCTGTCGGCCGTGCTGTCTTTCGGCGTCATGTTCGCCGGCGCGCTGGCCGCCCAGCCCGTGCAGGCGCAAGCCGGCCTGCCCGACTTCACCGAACTGGTCGAGAAGGTCGGCCCGGCGGTGGTCAACATCCGCACCACCGAACGCCCGCGGGCCGGACACGGCGTCAGCCCGGACATGGACGAGGACCTGCTGGACTTCTTCCGACGTTTCGGCGTGCCGATCCCGGGCCAGCCGCAAACGCCTCGCCGGGGACAGCCGCAACCCGAGGCGGAGCCGCAGATGCGTGGCGTCGGCTCGGGGTTCATTCTCAACGCCGACGGCTACGTGATGACCAACGCGCACGTGGTCGATGGCGCGGACGAAGTGATCGTCACCTTGACCGATCGGCGCGAATTCAAGGCACGCATCATCGGCGCGGACAAGCGCACCGACGTTGCCCTGGTGAAGATCGACGCCAGCGGCCTGCCCTTCGTGCGCATCGGCGACGTGAGCCGACTCAAGACCGGCGAGTGGGTGATCGCCATCGGGTCGCCCTTCGGCCTGGAGAACACCGTGACGGCCGGCATCGTCAGTGCCAAGGCGCGCGACACCGGCGAATTCCTCCCATTCATCCAGACCGACGTGGCCATCAATCCGGGCAACTCCGGCGGCCCGCTGATCAACATGCGCGGCGAGGTGGTCGGCATCAACTCGCAAATCTACAGCCGCTCCGGCGGGTTCATGGGCATCTCGTTCGCGATCCCGATCGACGAGGCGTCGCGGGTGTCCGAGCAGCTGCGCGTGAACGGCCGTGTCATTCGCGGGCGCATCGGCGTGCAGATCGACCAGGTGACCAAGGAGGTGGCCGAATCCATCGGGCTGGGCAAGTCGACCGGCGCGCTGGTGCGCAGCGTCGAGAGCGGTGGGCCGGCCGAGAAGGCGGGCGTGGAAGCGGGTGACATCATCACCAGGTTCGATGGTCGCGTCATCGACAAGGCGGGTGACCTGCCGCGCATGGTGGGCGGCACCAAGCCGGGGTCGCGTGCCACGTTGCAGGTCTTCCGCCGCGGCAGCTACCGCGACCTCGCCGTCACCGTGGCCGAACTCGAGGCCGATCAGGCGCCGCGTGCGGGCGAGCGCGGCGAGAAGAAGGCCCCGACTGCCGTCGGAACGCTGGGCTTGTCCGTGGCCGATCTGACCGACGCGCAGCGCCGCGAGCTCAAGGTCAAGGGCGGCGTGCGCATCGAGTCGGCCGAAGGTGCCGCAGCGCGCGCCGGGCTGCGCGAAGGCGACGTCATCCTTTCGCTGGACAACACCGAGATCACCAGCGCCAGGCAGTTCGAGACCGTGGTCGCGAAGGCAGACAAGAACAAGCCCGTGAACGTGCTCGTGCGGCGCGGCGAATGGGTCAACTACGTCGTGATCCGGCCGAGCCGTTGAGACCCCGCGGCGCCCACCTTGGGCCGGGGAGAACCAAGCGCATTGGCGGGTCTTTTCACTTGGTGGGAAGACCCGCTCGACAGGCCTCGGCTTTGCATATCGGACTTGCCGCGTTCCAAAAGTTAGCGTACGCCAACATGCGGTGGATCGTATCGAATTGGCCGCCGAGCTCAATACAATGCGGGCTCGGCGGTGCGGTTTGACCTCGCTTTCGTCAACGAGCAAGGGACCCTCAAACTATCCCCAAGCGGTCCACATGCTTTTGTGGATATCTTGTGGAAGAAATTTGCTGTTGGCGGCCCGCAACGAGAAGAAATCAAGCAATGGCGCGGTCTCCAGCGCGGTGCTTTTGGCTACAATGAAAGCCCAACAAGCAGTTGCCATACGTTTTGTTGGAAGGCGCGTCACTACTTCGACGTGCCTTTTTTTTAGCTCCAGCAAGGCGCCTTGCGCCTTTCACGTCGGCAGCGACGTGAGCTTTCGCCACGGGGGCAGCACGCCACCATGATCTGCGCGAAAGACGCCTAGAACGCTTCCCATGGATCACATCCGAAATTTCTCGATCATTGCCCACATCGATCACGGCAAGAGCACGCTCGCCGATCGCATCATCCAGCGCTGCGGCGGCTTGAGCGACCGCGAGATGGAGGCGCAGGTGCTCGATTCGATGGACATCGAGCGCGAGCGCGGCATCACCATCAAGGCGCAGACCGCGGCTTTGCAATACACCGCGCGCGACGGCAAGACCTACAACCTCAATCTCATCGACACGCCGGGGCACGTCGACTTCTCCTATGAGGTGAGCCGCTCGCTGTCCGCCTGCGAAGGGGCGCTGCTGGTCGTCGACGCGAGCCAGGGCGTCGAGGCACAGACGGTCGCCAACTGCTACACCGCGCTGGACCTGGGCGTCGAGGTGGTGCCGGTGCTCAACAAGATGGACCTGCCGCAAGCCGATCCCGAGCGCGCCAAGGAAGAGATCGAGGACGTGATCGGCATCGACGCGGAACACGCCATTCCCTGCAGCGCCAAGACCGGCGAGGGCATCGACGACATTCTCGAAGCGGTCATCGCCCGCATGCCCCCGCCGCGTGGCAAGCTGCGTGCCCCGCTGCGCGCGATGATCATCGACTCGTGGTTCGACAACTACGTGGGCGTGGTGATGCTCGTGCGCGTGGTCGACGGCGAGTTGAACAAGGGCGAGCGCATCCGCTTGATGGCGAGCGACGCCGTCCACGGGGTGGAGCAACTGGGTGTGTTCACGCCCAAGTCTCAGCCCCGTGAGGTGCTCAAGGCGGGCGAGGTCGGCTTCGTGATCGCCGGCATCAAGGAACTGCACCACGCCAAGGTGGGCGACACCGTCACGCTCGAGAAGAAGCTGCCCAACAACCTCGGGCCGGCCACCGAGCCGCTGCCGGGCTTCAAGGAGATCCAGCCGCAGGTCTTCGCCGGCCTGTATCCGACCGAGGCGAGCGAATACGACTCCCTGCGCGATGCGCTGGAGAAGCTCAAGCTCAACGATTCGTCGCTGCGCTACGAGCCGGAAGTCAGCCAGGCGCTGGGCTTCGGGTTTCGCTGCGGTTTCCTGGGGCTCTTGCACATGGAGATCGTGCAGGAGCGCCTGGAGCGCGAGTTCGACCAGGATCTGATCACGACCGCGCCGAGCGTGGTCTACGAAGTCGAGCTCAACAACGGCGAGGTGATCCACGTCGAGAATCCGTCCAAGATGCCGGACCTGGGCCGCATCAAGGAGATCCGCGAGCCGATCGTCACGGTGCACCTGTACATGCCACAGGACTACGTGGGCCCCGTGATGACGCTGGCCAACCAGAAGCGCGGCAACCAGCTCAACATGGCCTACCACGGCCGCCAGGTCATGCTGACCTACGACATGCCGCTGGCGGAGATCGTGCTGGACTTCTTCGACAAGCTGAAGAGCGTGTCGCGCGGCTATGCCTCGATGGACTACGAGTTCAAGGAATACCGCGCCGCCGACGTCGTCAAGGTCGACATCCTGCTCAACGGCGACAAGGTCGACGCGCTGTCGATCATCGTTCACCGCAGCCAGAGCCAGTACCGCAGCCGCGCGGTGGTCGCCAAGATGCGCGAGCTCATCGCGCGGCAGATGTACGACGTCGCGATCCAGGCGGCCATCGGCGCCAACATCATCGCGCGTGAGACAATCAAAGCGCTGCGCAAGAACGTGCTCGCGAAGTGCTATGGCGGCGACATCACCCGCAAGCGCAAGCTGCTCGAAAAACAAAAGGCCGGCAAGAAGCGCATGAAGCAGATCGGCTCCGTCGAGGTGCCGCAAGAGGCGTTTCTGGCCATCCTCCAAGTGGACGATTGATGAGTTCAGTCACCGGTTTTCTCTATGGCGCGCTCGTGATCTACCTGGGCGGCTGGTACGTCGGAAAATGGACAGGCAACTTCTCGTTGCTGCTCTTCATCCTCACCGTGGTGACCTTCGGCTACTGGCTGGCCGAGCGCTTCGCCTTCAAGCCGCGTCGGCTCGCCGCAGCCGCGAATCTGGAGCAGCAAGAGGTCGCACGGCGCAAGGCGCTCACGCGCCAGGGCATCACCAAGATCGACGGCGACATCGATCAGGCCAAGCAGGCGCTGCTCGCACAGCCGTGGTGGCTCGACTGGACGGCCGGCCTGTTCCCGGTGATCCTCGTGGTGTTCCTGCTGCGCTCGTTCCTGTTCGAGCCCTTCAAGATCCCTTCCGGCTCGATGATTCCGACGCTGCTGGTGGGCGACCTCATCCTCGTCAACAAGTACCACTACGGCGTGCGCCTGCCGGTGATCAACAAGAAGATCATCGCCAACCACGACCCGCAGCGCGGCGACGTGATGGTGTTTCGCTATCCCAAGGATCCCAGCGTCGATTACATCAAGCGGGTCATCGGCGTGCCGGGCGACGAGATCTCCTACCGCAACCAGCAGCTGTACGTGAACGGCCAGCGCGTGGCCGAGACGCCGATGCCGGACTTCTTCAACGAAGACCCGCCGCGCTTCGAGAAGCAGTTCATGGAAAAGCTCGGCCCGGTCGAGCACCGCATCCTGGTCGACCCGACGAAGCAGCTGTATCTGCCCGTCAACGAGGCCTTTCCATACCGGGAGAACTGCCGCTACAGTGGCGAAGGGGTGACTTGCAAAGTCCCCCCGGGACACTATTTCATGATGGGGGACAACCGCGACAACTCGATGGACTCGCGGTTCTGGGGCTTCGTCCCCGACGAGAACATCGTCGGCAAGGCTTTCTTCATCTGGATGAACTTCGGCGATCTGAAACGCATCGGGTCGTTCAGGTGAGGTGGCGGTCCCACGACGCACAAAGGAGCATCAAGGCATGACGGTCAAGCGGCAGGCACTGCGCCACCAACGCGGGATCACGCTGTTCGGCTTGCTGATGTGGGCCATCGTCATCGGCTTCGTCGCGCTGCTGGCCATGCGGGTGCTGCCGACGATGAACGAGTACTTCACCATCCAGAAGGCCATCAACAAGATTGCCACCGAGGGCTACGCCACGGTGCCCGAGATCCGCGCCGCCTTCGAGAAGCAGAAGGAAATCGAATACTCGATCCAGACGATCTCGGGCAAGGATCTCGACATCACCAAGGAAAACGACAAGGTGGTGATCCGCTTTGCCTACGACAAGGAAGTGGAGATCATGCCTCCGGTCTACTTGCTGATCAAATACCAGGGCAGCGCGAAGGCCAAGTAGTCGGCCCGCTGTGTCACCCATGGATCCACGACTCGCCGCCTTGCAGACCCGGCTCGGCTATCGCTTCAACGACGAAGCGCTGCTCGAACGCGCGCTGCGCCACCGCAGCTACGGGGCCGACCACAACGAGCGGCTCGAATTCCTGGGCGATGCCGTGCTGAGCCTCACCATCTCCAGCCTGCTGTTCGAGCGCTTTGCCGGCTCCGACGAAGGCGACCTGACGCGCGTACGTGCCCACCTGGTGCGCGAGGACAGCCTGCACAAGGTCGCCTTGTCGCTGGGGCTGCCCGAGGTGCTGCGCCTGTCCGAGGGCGAGGCCCGCGGCGGCGGCGCGCAGCGCGTGTCCATCCTGGCCGACGCTCTCGAAGCCGTGATCGGCGCGACCTTCCTCGACGGCGGCTTCGACGCGGCGCGCACGCTGGTGCAGCGCATGTTCGGCGAGGTCATCGCCACCACCGAGATCGCCAACTGGAGCAAGGACGCGAAGACCGAGCTGCAGGAGTGGCTGCAGGCGCGCCGCCTGCCGGTGCCGAGCTACCGCATCAGCGCGACGCGCGGACAGGCGCACGCGCAGACCTTCGAGGTCGAGTGTGCCGTGCCGGCGCTGAGCCTCACCTACTCCGGCGAAGGCCGCTCCCGGCGGCTGGCAGAGCAGGAAGCGGCCCGCCGCATGCTCGACGCCCTGAAGGCCACCGACCGGCCCGGCAGCCCCCTCCGATCGTGAACGAGCTCCGAGGCGCCGGCGGTGCTTCCACGGAACCATCCAACAACATGACTTCGCAGCGTTGCGGCCTGGTGGCCATCGTCGGTCGCCCGAACGTCGGCAAGTCGACGCTGCTGAATGCGCTGGTCGGCCAGAAGGTCAGCATCACGTCCAGCAAGGCGCAGACCACGCGCCACCGCATCACCGGCATCCGCACCGTCGATGAGGCGCAGTTCGTGTTCGTCGACACCCCCGGCTTCCAGACCAAGCACGGCGCGGCGCTCAACCGAACGCTCAACCGCACCGTGCAAGGCGTGCTGGCCGATGTCGACGTGGTGCTCTTCGTGGTCGAGGCAGGCCGCTTCGGCCTGGACGACGCGAAGGTGCTGGGCCTGCTGCAAAGCGACGCGATGCAGGGCAAGCCGGTGTTCCTGATCGCCAACAAGCTCGACACCGTCAAGCGCCGCGCCGACCTGGCGCCCTGGCTCAAGAGCATGCAGGAGCGCCACGACTTCGCCGAGTTCGTGCCGCTGTCGGCCGAGAAGCCGGCGGACGTGCAGCGCCTGCTCGGCATCTTGAAGCCCTACCTGCCCGAGCAGCACTGGTTCTACGAGGAAGACACGCTCACCGACCGCAGCGAGCGTTTTCTCGCCAGCGAGATCATCCGCGAGAAGCTGTTTCGCCTGACCGGCGACGAGCTGCCCTACGCCTCCACGGTCGTCATCGACAAGTTCGAGGAGGAAGGCGACCTGCGCCGCATCGCCGCGAGCATCGTGGTCGAGCGCGACGCGCACAAGGGCATGATCATCGGCGCCGGCGGCGAGCGGCTCAAGCGCATCGGCAGCGAGTCGCGCCAGGAGCTGCAGACGCTGCTGGACGCCAAGGTCTTCCTCGAGCTGTGGGTGAAGGTGCGTTCCGGCTGGGCCGACAACGAAGAGCATCTGCGCAGCTACGGCTACGAGTGAAGGCGCCCGCCATGGCCGTTCGCGCCGCGCGAGTTGCATCCACCCTGAGCGCCTACGTGCTGCACCGCTACGACTGGAGCGAGTCCAGCCTGATCCTCGATCTCTTCACCCGGGAGCAGGGCCGCATCGCCGCCGCTGCCAAGGGGGCGAAGCGGCCCTATTCGCAACTGCGTTCGGTGTTGCTTCCGTTCCAGCGCATCCAGGTGGCGCTCGGGCGAGTTCCCAAGAGCGAGCGTGCCGACGAGTCCGCCAGCGAAGTGCAGAACCTGCGCAGCGCCGAGTGGGCGGGCGGGCCGGCGATGCTCACGGGCGCCGCCCTGTTCAGCGGCTTCTACCTGAACGAGCTGCTGATGAAGCTCGTCGCAAGGCACGACCCGCATCCGGCGCTCTTCGACGCCTACGCCGAGACGTTGCCTGCGCTGGCCCGGCCGGACGATGCCCAGGTTCAGGCGGCACTGCGCGCCTTCGAGGTGGTGCTGCTCAAGGAAGTGGGCGTGCTGCCGGACCTGAGCGTCGAGACCTCGACGCAGCAGGAACTGCGTGCCGAGGGCGCCTACGCGCTGCTGCCCGAAGCCGGCGTCGCGCCGGCGCGCCCCAACGACACCGCGATCCGCGGCGTGGTGCTGATCGGGCTGCAGGCCGCGCTCGCGCACGGCAGCCTGCCGGCCTTGCAGCAGGCCTGCACGGCATCCTTGCCCGAACTCAAGAGCACCCTGCGCACGCTGCTTCACTATCATCTCGGGACGCCGCAGCTGCGCACGCGGCAAGTCATGCTCGACGTGCAGACCCTCGAACGATAGCGACGACAGCGACGGACCTCCGCGATGAACCCACTGCTCACCACCGGCCTCGACCCGCACCGCGGGACGACGGCGCTGTCGGTCAACCTCAACAAGGTGGCGCTGCTGCGCAACACCCGCACGCTGGGCATCCCGAGCGTCACCCGTGCGGCGACGCTCGCGCTGGAAGCCGGCGCGCAGGGCATCACCATTCATCCGCGGCCCGACGAGCGGCACATCCGCGCCCACGACGTGCACGAGCTGGCCGAGTTGCTCAAGCAGTGGCCGCAGGCCGAATACAACATCGAGGGCAACCCCTTTCACAACCTGATGGACTTCGTGCGCACGGTGAAGCCGCACCAGTGCACCTTCGTGCCCGACGCCACCGACCAGGCCACCTCCGATCACGGCTGGTCGTTTCCGCAGGATGCCGAGCGGCTGCGACCGCTGATCGCCGAGGCGAAGGCCTTGGGCGTGCGCGTGAGCCTGTTCATGGATCCGCTGCCGCAAGCCATGCGCGCGGCGTCCGAGCTGGGCGCCGACCGGGTCGAGCTCTACACCGAGAGCTACGCCCGTGCGCACGGCACGCCGCAGCAGGCCGAAGTGCTGTCGGGCTTCATCGCCGCAGGCGAAGCGGCGCGCCGCGAGGGGCTGGGCCTGAACGCGGGCCACGACCTCAACCGCGACAACCTCACCGACTTCCTCGTCGCGGTGACCGGCGTCGAGGAAGTCTCGATCGGCCACGCCCTGATCGCCGATGCGCTCGAGCTCGGCCTGGCCGCGACCGTGAAGGATTACCTGCGGTGCATCCACCGCGCCGACATCGGCGCGCCGGGCCGATGATCGTCGGCATCGGCACCGATGTGTGCGACGTGCGCCGCATCGCGGACACGCTGCGCCGCCGCGGCGAGCGCTTCGCCGAGAAGGTGCTCGGGCCGGCGGAGTTGCAGGTCTTTCGCGCGCGTCGCGGCAAGGTCGAGCAGCGCGGCATCGCGCACCTGGCCACGCGCTTTTCGGCCAAGGAAGCGTTCTCGAAGGCGGTGGGCCTGGGCATGCGAATGCCGATGAGCTGGCGCGCCTGCGAGATCCTCAACGAGCGCAGCGGCAAGCCGGTCATCCGCCTGCATGGCGAGCTGGCGGCTTGGTTCGACGCGCAGGGCTGGGTCGCGCACGTGAGCGTGTCCGACGAATCCGATTACGCGGCGAGCTTCGTGGTCGTCGAAACGAAGAACCAACCATGAGCATTCAGCACGCACCCGTCATCCTCGACATCGCCGGCACCGAGCTCAACGACGACGACCGCCGGCGCATGCAGCATCCGCTCACCGGCGGCCTGATCTTCTTCACCCGCAACTGGCGCGACCGGTACCAGCTCACGGAGGTCACGGCCGAACTGAAGTCGCTGCGGCCGGACCTGCTGATCACCGTCGACCACGAGGGCGGCCGGGTGCAGCGCTTTCGCACCGGCGGCTTCACGCACCTTCCCGCGATGCGCCGCTTCGGCGAGCTGTGGATGCAAGACCCGATGCGCGCGGTCGACGCGACCTTGTCGGCCGGCTACGTGCTGGGTGCCGAATTGCGCGCCTGCGGCGTCGAGCTGAGCTACACGCCGGTGGTGGACCTCGACCACGAGCGCAGCGAGGTGGTGGGCGACCGCGCGTTCCACCGCGACCCGCGCGTGGTCTCGATGCTCGCGCAAAGCCTGATGCTGGGCCTCATGCGCGCCGGCATGCAGAACTGCGGCAAGCACTTTCCGGCGCACGGCTACGCGATCGCTGATTCGCACGTCGCGCGTGCGGTGGACGACCGCACGCTGGAGCAGATCCTCGGCGAGGACGCCAAGCCCTACGACTGGCTGTCCACCGGCCTGACCTGCGTGATGCCGGCGCACGTGACCTTCCCGCAGGTGGACCCGTTGCCGGCCGGTTTCTCGGCGCGGTGGCTGAAGGAGATCCTGCGCGGCCGGTTGGGCTACGCCGGCGCCATCTGCTGCGACGACCTCAGCATGGAAGGCGCCCGCGTGGCGGGCAGCCCCGTCGAGGGCGGCATCGCGGCACTCAATGCCGGCTGCGACCTGGTGCTGCTGTGCAATCAATCGAAGGTCGACGGGGGCAAGCCGGTCGACGACTTGCTCGACGGCCTCCAGGCCGCGCTGGAGCAGGGCCGTTGGCATGCCGACCCGCACAGCGAATCGCGCCGCCTCGACCTGCTGCCGCAGAGTGCGCCGCTGCCCTGGGACGAGCTGATGCACCACCCCACCTACCAGCAGGCGCTCGAGCGCTTGCCCTGATGCGCACGCCATGAAAAACGCCGCCGGGCGCGAGCCGCGGCGGCGTTTGCTCGTGCGCGAGCCGGATCAGGCCTGCGGCTGCGAGGCCTGCGAGGTCTCGAACGGCAGCTTGAACTGCGTCAGGTCCTTGCGCGTCTCGACCAGGACCAGGGGGCCCTCGTCGATCGCCACCACCGGCTTGGGCTCGCGCGGCACGTGGATCGGCTTGGGCTCGCTGGCCATCGCCTCCTGCACCGCGCGGATCTTGTCGGCGTCCGAGTTCACCCATTGCAGGCCGGCCGCTTCGGCCACTGCCTGCAGCTGGTCGGTGGGCAGCACGAA
>DATFAY010000192.1:0-2564 GCA_035254085.1 Piscinibacter sp. | reverse complement strand
GACAGCGACGCCAGCCCCTGGCAGCTGCATGCGCACTTCTATCCGCCGCTGCTGCGCTCGCCCACGGTGCGCAAGTTCATGGTCGGCTACGAGATGCTGGCCGAGGCGCAGCGCGACCTGACCCCCGAGCAGGCCGCACGCGCCCTGCGCGCGTTGAGCGATACGCACTACCTCGACAGCTGACGATGCCCCACAGTCCCCGACAGCGCGCGAGCGCCGCATTCGTGCACGCCTTCGGACAAGCGCCGACGCTGCTGGTGCAGGCGCCCGGTCGCGTCAACCTCATCGGCGAGCACACCGACTACAACGACGGGTTCGTGCTGCCCTGCGCGATCGATCGCGGCACCGTGGTCGCCGCCGCGCCACGCACCGACGGCCTCGTGCGTGTCTGTGCCACCGATCTCGACGGCGCGACCGACGAATTCCGCCTCGGCAAGCCGATCGAGGCGCGCGCCGACGCGCCCTGGGCCAATTACGTGCGTGGCGTGGTGCGGCAGCTCGCCGCGCAAGGCGTGGCGCTGCATGGCGCCGACTTCGCGATCTCGGGCAACGTGCCGCAAGGCGCGGGGCTCTCGTCCTCGGCCTCCCTGGAAGTCGCGGTGCTGCAGGCCTTGCGGCAACTGGAGCACGTCGACGCGCTGGATGAGCCGGCCATGGCGCGCATCGCGCAGAAAGCGGAGAACGAGTTCGTCGGCTGCGCCTGCGGCATCATGGACCAGCTCGCCTCGGCCTGCGGCGTCGAGGGCCACGCGCTGCTGATCGACTGCCGCTCGCTGCAGGTCAGCCCAGTGCCGCTGCCGCCCGGCGTGGCGGTCCTGATTGCCGATTCGCGTGTACAGCGCGGCCTGGTCGGCAGCGAATACAACCTGCGCCGCGCGCAGTGCGAGGCGGCCGCGCGGCACTTCGGCGTCGCGGCCCTGCGCGACCTGCCGTTGGGCGCCTTCGAAGACGATCATCGGCCGCTCGACGCGGTCGTGCGGCGCCGGGCGCGCCATGTGCTCACCGAAAACGAACGCACACTGTCGGCCGCCGCGGCTCTGGCCCGCGGCGACCTGCCTCGGATGGGAACCCTGATGGCGCAATCCCACGCCTCGATGCGCGACGACTTCGAGATCACCGTGCCCGCCGTGGACCGGCTGGTGGAGCTGCTGCAGTCGCTCATCGGCGACGCCGGCGGCGCACGCATGACCGGCGGCGGCTTCGGCGGCTGCGCGGTGGCGCTGCTTCCGCACGACAGGGTCGACGAGGTCTGCGCGGAGGTGCGCGAACGCTACCGTTCGCCGTCCGGCGAGCCGGCGCAGCTGCACGTGTGCCATGCCTCGGCCGGTGCCGGCGCATTGGAGCCGGTGCCATGACGCCCTGGCAGCCTGCAGGCGAGCGCTACGAGCACATGCCATACCGCCGCTGCGGCGCCAGCGGGCTCCTGCTGCCCGCGGTTTCGCTCGGCCTGTGGCACAACTTCGGCGGCAGCGGCTCCCTGGACAGCGCGCGCGCCATCGTGCGCACCGCCTTCGACCTGGGCATCACGCACTTCGACCTGGCCAACAACTACGGTCCGCCGGCGGGCTCCGCGGAAGAGAACTTCGGCCGCCTGCTGCGCGAGGACCTGCACGCGCACCGCGACGAGCTGGTCGTCTCGACGAAGGCCGGCTACCGCATGTGGCCCGGACCGTACGGCGACGGCGGCTCGCGCAAGTACCTCGTCACGAGTCTCGACCAGAGCCTGCGGCGCCTGGGGCTGGACCATGTCGACATCTTCTACCACCACCGCCCCGACCCCGACACGCCGCTGGAGGAAACCATGGCCGCGCTGGCGCACGTCGTGCGCTCGGGCCGCGCGCTGTACGTGGGCCTGTCCAACTACCCCGCCGAGTCGACGCTGCGCGCCGCGGCACTGCTGCGCGAGCTGGGCACGCCGTGCCTGGTGCACCAGCCGCGATACAACATGCTCGAGCGCACGATCGAGCAGCGGCTGCTCGGCGTGCTGCGCGCCGAGCGCATCGGCTGCGTCGCATTCTCGCCGCTGGCGCAGGGGCTTCTCAGCGAGCGCTACCTGGGTGGCGAGATCCCGCCCGATTCGCGCGCCGCGGGCGACTCGCCCTTCCTGCGCCCGGAGCAAATCACGCCGCAGCGCCTGGCCTTGCTGCGCGAGCTGGCAGGCATCGCGCGGGCGCGCGAGCAGTCGCTCGCGCAACTCGCGCTCGCCTGGGTGCTGCGTCACGACAGCGTGACCTCGGTGCTGATCGGTGCCAGCCAGCCGGCGCAGGTGCGCCAAGCGGTGGCGGGACTGGCCCGGGTGTCGCTGTCCGACGGCGAGCTGGCGCTCATCGATGCCGCATTGGAGGCCTCGCAATGAGCGGCACCCTGCGGCTGCAACACCCCCAGGGCCTGGCCCTTTCGTTGTCTGCGCGCGGCGCCACCTGGCTGGCCTGCGACCTGCCCATGCCCGACGGCACGCGGCGCAGCGTCATCCTGTCGCGCGCTGCGCTGCCGGCGGCGCAGGCCGACAGTGCCTACCTCGGCGCGACCATCGGCCGCTACGCCAATCGCATCGCGCACGCGCG
>DATFAY010000191.1:0-7219 GCA_035254085.1 Piscinibacter sp. | reverse complement strand
CTTGATGCCCTGCGCCGGCACGAGGTCGACGAACGGATCGTGCGGCTTGGGCACGTGGCGGTGCACTGCGTCCATCACCTCGTGCGTGGCGTGCGGGCCGGTCACGGCCAGCACGCTGGGGTGCACCTGCTCGACCAGCGTCCCGCCGCCCGCCCCCGGCTTGGCGCCCAGGCAGCCGGTGACGATCACCTTGCCGTTCTCGGCCAGTGCCTCGCCGATGGTGTCCAGGCTCTCCTTGACCGCGTCGTCGATGAAACCGCAGGTGTTGACGATCACCAGGTCGGCGCCGGCGAAGGTCTTGGACGTGTCGTAGCCCTCCGCGCGCAGCTGCGTGAGGATGAGCTCGGAATCCGTCAGCGCCTTGGGGCAGCCCAGCGAGACGAAGCCGATCTTGGGCGCGCCTGCGGGCGCGACGAGGGTGGGTTCGGTCATAACCCTCCATTTTCGCCGATCGGAAGATCAGTGCGACCGCCTTGCGCGTTGCGTCACTCGGCGGTTCGTGATCAATCAGACCGATCGAGCAAGGTTAAAGTGTCGCGCAGACCAAGACGGGGGAGGAAGGGATGCCCGGCATGCAGGATCGCATCCGCAGTATCGCAACGTGTCGTCCAGGGACATCGCCCCGCAGACGACGCTTCCCTTTTCTGCCGTTGCTCGCCGCCATGGTCTTCGGCAGCATGGCACGCCCGGCGTGGTCGGCTTGCAGGCTCGAGGCTTTCGAGATTCCGGTGCGCATGGTCCACATGCGTCCAATCGCGACGGTGGAACTCAACGGCATTGAGACACCGATGCTTGTCGACAGCGGCGCGTTCTTCAGCTTGCTGACGGAAGCCACGGCATCGCAGCTGAATCTTCCCTTGCAAAGGCTGTCCCCTGGCTTTCGCATCGAGGGCCTGACCGGCCAAGTGAACGCCAAGGTCACGCGCGTGGACAAGGTGCGCTTCAACGGCGTGGAGATTGCCGGTGTGGAGTTCATCGTCGGTGTCAACGAGTTGGGCTCCGGCATCATGGGCGTGCTGGGACGAAACTTCCTTTCGCTGGCGGACACCGAATACGACCTGGCCCGCGGCATCGTGCGCCTGGTGGTGCCAAAGGGCCAGTGCGAGGAGACCAATTTCGCCTATTGGGCAGGCAAGGCGCCGGTCAACGTGGTGCCGCTGATCGCGAATGCACGAGGCGATACTGCGATCCGCGTCGTGGCACGCATCAACGGTGTCAGGGTCAAAGCCCTGATGGACACCGGCGCCATGACGGGGCTGAATCTGGACACCGCCCATCGCGCCGGTGTCAAGGATGCCGACATGGCCCCCCTCGGGCGCATCGGCGGCGCCGGCGACGGCCATGCGCAATCGTGGGTCGCATCGTTTGCGTCGTTCGAACTGGGCGGCGAGCAGATCTCGAACAATCGATTCGACGTCTACGATGCGGATGGCGCCGATGACTCCGGCATGCTGCTCGGCATCGACTACTTCTTGTCCCACCGCATCTACGTGTCCAGGCTCCAGAACAAGGTCTACGCGACCTGGAACGGAGGAGTGGTGTTCGCGCGGGACAAGATCGACGAGACACAAGGAGTTGCCCGCGACGCGGCCGCGCCGGAAGCGGTGGCGCCGGATGATGCGGACGGGCTGGCCAGGCGCGGCGAGGCAGCGGCGGCACGCGGCGATTTGAGTCGCGCACTGCAGGACCTGGATCGCGCATGCGCTCTTGCGCCGCAAGTCGCGCGGTATTTCCTGGCGAGAGCGCGCGTTCGTGCCGCGATGAACCAGTCGGCTAAGGCGCAGGAGGATCTCGACGAGGCACTGCGTCTGGATGCCTCGTTGCATGACGCGCGCCAACTGCGCGCGTCATGGCGCGCCGGGGCGGGCGATCGCGAGGGCGCGATCTCCGACCTCCGAGCGCTCGACGCAGCGCTGCACCCGTCGTCGCATTTGCGCGCCGGCGTGGCGCGGGTGTACGCGCGTCTGAATCTGGCGCCCGAGGCGCTGCACCAATGGGACCTCTGGATGTCCAGCCATCGCAACGACGCCGAACTCGGCAGCGTGCTCAACGCTCGCTGCTGGCTACAGATCCGGTTGAAGCTGGATCCGAAGCTCGCCATCGATGACTGCAAACGGGCCGTCAAAGAGGACGACGAGGAACCGGACTTCCACGACAGCCTCGGCTGGGCCTACCTGCGCCTGGACGATCCTTCCGCGGCGGTCGAGAGCTTCGAGCGGGCCATCAAGCTGCGCGAAGCCTCGCCGTGGTCCTACTATGGGCGGGCTCAGGCGTACCGACGGCTGGGCAAGGCCCAAGCGGCAGAACGCGATCTCATGTCGGCGCGCAAGCTCGATCCCCAGATCGACGACAAGGTCAGGTCGGACGGATTCGACGCCGAGACACCGCCAATCGCGGCACCGAAGCCGGCGAGCGCCGGCACTGCCTGACGGCGCGCCCGGCGTCAGCGCTTGGGCGGCGTGAAGCCCGGCACGCCAGGGAACAGGGTTTCAGCCTGTTTCGCCATGCGCTCCTGCATCTGCACGAACATCTGCTTCGATTGTTCGAGGTAGTTGCCCATCAGGCCCTGCATCACCGGCGCCTGCCCGTTGAGGAACTGGGTCCACAGTTCGGGCGACATCACCTTCGGGTCGTACAGGCCCTTGGACTGCTCGGCCAGCTTGGCCTGGATGTCGGTGAAGGTCTGCAGGTTCTTCTCGAGGTACGAGCCCATCATGCCCTGCATCGCGTGGCCGTAGAAACGGATGATCTGCGCCAGCATCTGGGTGGAGAACATCGGCACGCCGCCGGTTTCTTCCTCGAGGATGATCTGCAGCAGGATGCTGCGCGTGAGGTCGTCGGAGGTCTTGGCGTCGCGCACGACGAAGTCCTGCCCGGTGAGCACCATCTTCTTCACGTCGGCCAGCGTGATGTAGCTGCTGGTCTCGGTGTCGTACAGCCGTCGGTTCGGGTATTTCTTGAGGATGCGCGGTCCGCCGGCGTCGGCGGCTTTGGCGTCCGCGGCCGCCTTCGAAGGCGCAGCGCGGCGGGATTGGGCCATGAGGACTCCTGTGAGCCGGTTGTGCAGGTGCACAACGATTCTAGGAGCGCCCTCGAAGGCCCGCGCCGAGGGGTTTCCCACCCGGCGCGCCGCCGCCTTGCGCGGGCTTGCCGCTACTTGTTGCCCAGCGAACGCAGGAAGGCGTCGACCGCATCGGTGTACGCACCGGCCTGGCCGAGCTGCTCGTTGATCTGCGCGTGCGAAAGATCCTGCGGCAGTTGCTCGATCCGCCCGCCCAGCCCCTTCGCCTTGGCAGCGAAGGCACCCGCCTGTGCGCACGAGTCGGCGCGCCGGGTGGAGCACACCAGCAGCATCGGCACCGGCGCGGCATGCAGCCGCAGCAGCGGCGACGCCTCCCGCCACAGGGCCGGGTCGCTCTTGAACGCGCGGTCGTAGAGGCGGTAGTGCCGGGCCTGCATGATCGCGGTCACGTCGAAGGCGGCGCTGTCGAGCGCCACGGTGCCGCGCCACGGCTTGGCGCCCTGGCGCGTCGCGATGGACGGATCGGCGCTCAGCAGCGAGACCAGGTGCGCGCCGGCCGAATGGCCCATCAGCGTGAAGCGCGCCGGGTCCCCGCCCCAATCCGCGGCGTGCGCCTGCGCGAAGGCCAAGGCGCGCGCCACGTCGTCGGCCTCCTGCAACGGGTCGGCCTCGGCCATGCGGTAGTTGATCGAGATCACGATCTTGCCCTGCGGCACCCAGTGCGCGACCTTGTTGGTCACAATGCGGCCCATGGCCTTGTCGCCATGCACCCAGCCGCCGCCGTGCACCGTCAGGATGACCGGCGCGCCCTGCGCGTGCGCGGGCCGGTAGACGTCGAGCTTTTGCGCGGGGTCCGGGCCGTAGGCCAGGTCGCGCTCGACCCGCACCCCCGGCGGCAGCGGGCCTGCCCCCTGGCGGCCGCTCGCCTGCTCCAGTTCGTCGGCGTCGCTGGAGACGCCGGAGGCAGCGTCCGGCGACCGGGCGGCCTCGCGACGCTGGGCGGCGCGCTCCATCAGCCGGTCGCGGATCGGGCCGGCGAATGCGCCGGGCGGCCAGGCGCTCCAGGCGACAGCGGCCAGCGCCGCGACGACAATCGATCTCCTCATGACGCGTTCCTCCGTGGCTGGGGCGAGTCTGCAACACAACGCACGAGCCGCCTCGCGGAGGACAAGCACCATGGACCCCATGCCGTCCCGCCTCGACCTGATTGAAGCGCTGCGCCCGCTGGTCCGCCGCGCCGGCGAGGCCGTGATGCAGGTCTACGCCCAGGCCATCGCGGTGCGCGCGAAACCGGACGAATCGCCGGTGACCGACGCGGACGAGCGCGCCGAGGCGCTGATCGTCGAAGGCTTGTCGCGGCTAGCGCCCCGCATTCCGATCGTCGCCGAAGAGGCAGTGGCGGCCGGCCGCCTGCCCGCTCTGGGCGAGCGCTTCTGGCTGGTGGACCCGCTCGACGGCACGCGCGAGTTCATCGCGCGCAACGGCGAATTCACGGTCAACATCGCGCTCGTCGAGCATGGCCGGCCGGTGCTGGGTGTCGTGCTCGCGCCCGCGCTCGGCCAGCTCTTCGACGGCGTCGCGGGCGGCCCGGCGACGCTCACCGACCACGCCGGCCGGCGCGACATCCGTTGCCGCCCCGCTCCGCCGCAAGGGCTCACCGTGCTCGCCAGCCGCTCGCACGGCGACGCCGCCGCGCTGCAGCGCTTCCTCGCAGGCCAGCATGTCGCCGCCTTGCGCCACGTGGGCTCGTCGCTGAAGCTGTGCCTGATCGCAGCCGGCCAGGCCGACCTGTGCCCGCGCTTCGGCCGCACGATGGAATGGGACACCGCGGCCGGGCATGCGGTGCTGGCCGCCGCGGGCGGTCGCGTCACCGATTTGTCCGGAGCCGAACTGCGCTACGGCAAGCGCGGGCTGGAGAACCCCGACTTCGTGGCGCGGGGGCTCGGCTGAGGCGCGCTGCTCAACTCGCCGCCGCCGCCGGATAGAGCCCGCGCACGCGCGCGAACAGCCGCGCCAGTCCGAGCAATGCGTCGATGTTCGGCGTGGCCAGGCCCAGGCGCCGGCCGATCTCCTGCACCGCCCCGACCAGCGCATCCAGCTCGATCGCGCGGCCGGCTTCCACGTCCTGGAGCATGGAGGTCTTGAACGCGCCCAGACGCGCGGTGATCGCATGCCGGTCCTCGGGAGTCTGCTCGATGCGGCAGCCGATGCGCTCGCCGATGGCGGCCGCTTCGCGCATCGCCGCCGAACAGAACGCGCGCACCAGCGGGTCCGCCAGCACGCGATCGACGGTGGCTCCGGTGAGTGCCGATACCGGGTTCATCGTCATGTTGCCCCACAGCTTGTACCAGATGTCGTAGCGCACGTTGGCGGAGTGCGTGACCTCGAAGCCCGCCGCAGCGAGCAGGTCGGCCACGCGCTGGACGCGCTCGCTGCGGCCGCCCGCCGGTTCGCCGACGATGAGGCCCTGGCCCATCCGGTGCTCGACCAGTCCGGGTTCGGGGCAGGCGGTGCTCGCGTGCACCACGCAGCCGATCACGTGCACCAGCGGGATCGCCGCGGCCACGACGCCGCCCGGATCGACGCTGTCCAGCGGCTGCGGCCCGAGCGCCTCGACGCCCTGCCCGAACCACCAGGGCACCCCGTTCATCGCGGGCAGCACCATCGTCTCGGGGCCGAGCAAGGGGGCGACCGCACGCGCCACGGCCGCCAGCGCCGGAGCCTTGACTGCAAGCACGACCAGGTCCTGCCGGCCGAGGGTGCGCGCGTCGTCGCTCGCCCGTGCGCCGGCCTGCAGCAGCGTCGCGCCCTGGCGCAAGCGCCAGCCGTGCTCGCGCAGCGCCGCGAGCGTCGCGCCGCGTGCGAGGGCGCTGAGTTCGGCGCGGCCCGACACGGCCAGGCGCGTGCCGATGAAACCGCCGATCGCGCCGGCGCCGACGATGCAGACCCTCATGCGATCGGACCGTGAACCTGGGAGGCTGCTCATGCGTGTCGCCGTCAAGCTGAAGACAAGCGCGCATGTTGCCACCGCGCGCCACAATCGGCGCCATGCATTTCGACCTGGTGGACCTGAGGCTCTTCGTCAACATCGCCGACTGCAACAGCCTCACGCGCGGCGCGGAGCGCTCGGCCTTGTCGCTGCCCGCGGCCAGCGTGCGCATCAAGAACCTCGAGGAAGGCCTGGGCGGCAAGCTGCTGTACCGCAGCAGCCAGGGCGTCACGCTCACGCCGCCCGGCCAGGCGTTTGCGCACCACGCGCGGCTGGTGCTCGGCCAGCTCGAGCAGCTGCGCGGCGACCTGCAGGAGTACGCGCAGGGCGTGAAAGGCCACTTGCGCGTGTTCGCGAGCACCACCGCCATCACCGAGTTCCTGCCGGCCGTGCTGCGCACCTACCTGTCCACGCACCCGGACGTCAACGTCGACCTGCGCGAGCGCCTCTCGGGCGACATCGTGCGTGCCGTCACCGAGGGCAAGACCGACATCGGCATCGTCTCGGGCAGCGTGCGCACCGAAGGGCTGCAGGTGCTGCCCTACCGCAAGGACCGGCTGGTGCTGGCGGTGCCTGCGGATCACGCGCTGGCGTCGCACGGGTCGGTGCCGTTCGCGCAGACGCTGGACTTCGATCACGTCGGCCTGCACGAGTCGAGCGCGATCCATGCCTTCTTGCATCAGATCGCCGGCGAGCTTCATCGCACGATCAAGCTGCGCATCCAGGTCGGCAGCTTCGAGGCGGCCTGCCGCATGATCGAAGCCCGGGTCGGCATCGGCATCCTGCCCGGCTCGGCCGCGGCGCGTTACCGGCAGACCATGGACATCCGCATCGTGCAGCTGGAAGACGAGTGGGCGCTGCGCCACTTGCACATCTGCATGCGAAGCCTGGACCTGCTGCCGGCGTTCGCGCGCGAGCTGGTGGACCTGCTGCGCGCCGACGCCGCGTCGGGCGCGCCCTGAAGCTCAGGGCCGCGGCGCCCGCAGCACCGCCTGCGCCTGTAGAAGGACCGGCTTGTCGACCATCTTCCCGTCCAGCGCCACGGCCGCGCCTTGCGCTCGTTCGGCGGCTTCGACCACGCGCCGCGCCCACGCGATCTCGTCGGGGCTCGGGGTGAACGCGGCGTTCACCGTCGGCACCTGATTCGGGTGGATGCACAGCTTGGCGCCGAAGCCGAGCCGCCGCGCGCGCAGCGCCTGCGACTGCAG
>DATFAY010000190.1:0-4897 GCA_035254085.1 Piscinibacter sp. | reverse complement strand
ACGCGGGCATCAACTTCCCGGCCCTCTGGACCGACCTTGATTTCGAGGGCGTGCTGCCGCGCGGCCTGCCGATCGCGCAGTGCTTCGCCGTGCCGCGCCAGCCGCACGAACTTCGCTTCGAGGGGTTCGACGCCGATCGCGCGCAGCGCTACGACGCGCTCGTGACGGAGGTCCTCGAATCGACGGGCGTCTACCGCAAGCGCTTCCGTGTCAAGCGCGCGGCGCCGGGCTGACCGGCGCGCGACGCTCGAGTTCGCGCTTCAGGTCGTCCAGGCGCAGCCAGATGCGCCCGCAGGACTGCGCGCTGAGCGCATTGGCGATGCGCCCCAGCGTCTCGGGCTGAAGGCGATAGGCGTTCGCGTAGCGGTCCATCGCTGCATCGACGTCGCCGCTTCGCTGCAGCAGCAGCGCGAGGTTGACGAGCGCTTGCGGATGGTCCGGCTGCAGCGCCAGCAGGCGTTCGAGTGCGGCGCGCGCCTCGTCGAACTCGCCCAGGTCCTCGCACACCAGCGACAGCGCGAACCACGCCGGCGCCAGTTCGGCCTGCAACGCCAGCGCCGCGCGCCAGGCCTGGCGCGCGCCGGCGGCGTCGCCGCGCTCGCGACGCAGGCACCCGGCCTCGTACCAGGCCTGCGCACCGATGCGCATCGACGGCCCATGGCCCGGTCGCGCCGCGAGGCTGTGCTCGATGTGCTCGGCGGCACGCTGCGGATCGCCGCTGTCCATGCACAGCACCGCCATCAGCTGGTGCACGGCGGGATGCGCCGGGTCGCGCTCGAGCAGGGCACGGCACAGGGCGTGGGCGTCGGCCTTGCGCCCGCCGTTGTAGAGCGCAATGGCCTGGGCCAGGCCTCGTTCCAGCGGGATCGCCGTCATGCTGCGGATTGTCGAGCGTTCGGGCGCTCCGGCCGCGGCGATCGCTGGCCCGGCCGGCGATGCAGCCGCGAGAGGTTGGCGGTGACGAGCGCCGCGCTGAGCGTGACCAGCCACGAGAAGTACAGCCACAGCAGGAAGACCGGCAGCGCGGCGAAGGCGCCGTACACCGCCTTGTAGGTCGGCATCTTCAGCAAGTACGCGGTGAAGCCGCGCTTGCCCAGTTCGAGCGCGACGCTCGCGATCAGGCCGCCCGCGATCGCATCGCGCCGCCGCACCCGCGTGTTGGGCACGAAGTAGAACATCGCGGCCAGGCCCGCCATGGCCAGCAGCGCCGGGCCCAGGTCCAGCACGAACTTCGCGGCCGGCGGCAGGGTTCCGATCAGGCCGATCGACGCCCCGACCACATACGAAGTCGCCCACAAGCTCAGGCCGAGCACGGGCGGGCCCACGATGAGCATCAAGAGATACAGGCCGACCCGCTTGTGCAGCGGGCGGCCGCGCTTGACCTCCCAGATCCGGTTGAGCGCGTTCTCCACGGTCAGCAGCATCGCGACCGAGGTCGCGAGCAGGAAGAGCGAGCCGACCAGCGTGAGCGCCGTCGCGTTCGCCGCGAACTGGTTCAGGGTTCTCAGGACCGTGCGCGAGATGTCCGCCGGCAGCAGGCTCTTGAGCAGCAGGTCCTCGATCGCCTGCTCGAAGCGCCGGAAGATCGGGAATCGCGTGAAGAGCGCGAAGCTCACCGCGAAGAAGGGCGCGATGGACAGCGCCGTGGTGAAAGCCAGGCTGCCTGCGACCTGAGCCAGGCGCTCCTGCCGGGCCCGGCGGATCGTGAGCCGGGTCAGCGCGAACATGGGCTGCCCGCCTCGCCGACGCCGCCTTGGCGCCACCCCGTCACGACGGCTCGCCTCGCAGCACCAGCAGGTTGGACACGATCCAGGCGATCGCGATGCCGGCGACCGTGCCGACGTCGTACCACAGCGGCATCGATGCGGCCTCTGCCTGGTCGATCAGCGCGATCGCCGCGAGCAGCAGCAGCGCGACCGACAGCGAGGCGCGGATGCGCGGCTTGCGGCTCCACCACGCCGTGAAGTGGAAGGTCGCCATCAGCGTCAAAGTGCTGAGCAGGAGATCCAGCAGCAGCATGGGCGTCTGCTGCGAGGTAGGCGCGAGCGAGAGCACGTACTGAACGATCAGGTCCACCAGCATCGGCTCGAGCACGAACACGCCCAGCGCGGACAGCAGGAATCCCGCCGGCACCGCGAGCCAATGGCTCACGCCTTGTCTCGGCTGCCGATCGCGAACCTGCGCGGCGGGCGGCTTGAATCGATCGTCGTTCATTCGCGTGGGCTCGCGAGCGCGACCCCGGCACAGGCGGGGCACAGGCAGGCCTGCCGGCGAAGCGCCGGCGGCACGCGCGCGAGCGCCGCCGGGTCGATCACGGCATCGTTGCACCAGCACGCGACGTCGAGCGAACCGGTGGCGGCGGGGCTGCAGGCGTTGGGGCCGCCGCACAGCGGGCAGGCGGCGTTCGGCAGCGCCTGCAGCGTGGCGGCGGGCGGCGGTCGCTTCGGAGTCGAATCCATCGACATGGGGTTCTCCAGAGACCCCATTCTCGGCGAAGCGCGTCACGCCGCGACGGCGGCCCGCCGCGGGACCGGTGCGATCGTCAGTCGACCAGGCCGGCGAGGGCGAAACCGGCGCACAGGCCGATCGTGGCGGGCACCAGGCCGATGGCGAGCCACCAGCCCTGCAGCGACGCATCGTCGGGCAGGCTGCCGAAGACGGCGGAGAGCACGAGGTAGCCGAGCAGGCCGATGGCAAAGCCGCCGCCGCTGCATTGCATGCGCCGCGACGGCGCACCGCGCAGTTCGCGGGGGGCCCGGGTGGACAGCGACAACTTCATGCGACACCTCTTCGCGTGAAAGCAAGGACACGCGCAGCCATTACAAGCCGCCCGCATCGCCCGGTCCATCACCTGCTTGCGGGCGCCGATTCAAGGGGGTCCGCAGGGCATACCGCTTGCCGCGGCTCAGGCGCGCACGTCGAACACCTGTCGCAGGTAGGCGAGGAAGGTCTGGTCGTCGCACAGCGTCTTGCCGGGGCTGTCGGACAGCTTGGCCACCGGCTGGCCGTTGCACTGCGTGAGCTTCATGACGATATTCAGCGGCGTGAGCCCGACATCGTTGGTGAGGTGCGTGCCGATGCCGAATCCCACCTGCGTGCGGTCCGCGAAATGGCGGTGCAGCGCCAGCATGCGCGCGACGTCGAGCGCATCGGAGAACACCAGCCGCTTGGTGCGCGCATCGACGCGCAGCCTGGCGTAGTGGGCAAGTGCCTTCTCGCCCCACTGCACCGGATCGCCCGAATCGTGCCGCAGGCCGTCGAAGAGCTTGGCGAAATACAGATCGAAGTCGGCCAGGAACGCATCCATGCCGACCACGTCGGTGAGCGCGATGCCCAGGTCGCCGCGGTACTCCTGCACCCAGTCCTCCAGCGCGGCTTTCTGGTGGTCGCGCAGCCGCACGCCCAGCGCCTGGTAGGTCTGCAGGTACTCGTGCGCCATGGTTCCGATCGGCACCAGGCCGAGGTCGCGCGCGAGCAGCACATTGGAGGTGCCGCGAAACCATTGCGGCAGCTCGCGCTTGAGCGTGGCCAGCACCTCGCGCTGCCAGGCGCCGGAGAAACGCCGTCGCAGGCCGAAGTCGGAGAACTCGAAGGGATGCCCTCGCCGCGGCTCGGCGCCGAAGGCACGCAGCGCGCCGATCTTGGTTCGCAGGCGCTGCCGGCCTTCGGCCAGCGCAGCGGCCTCGTCGAAGCGGCAGAAGTACAGCTCGTTGACGATCGCCAGCACGAAGATCTCGAACGCCATCACGTGCACCTGCGGCCCGCGTGCCACGATGCGCAGCGACTCGCCGTCGGTGTCGGCGCGGATGAAGCCGCGCTGGAAATGAAAGATGCGCAGGAAGTCGACGAAGTCCGACTTGATGAAGCGCAGGCTGCCCAGGTAGGCCAGCTCGTCGTCGCGCAGGCACAGGCCGCACAGATGGTCGAGCTGCTCGTTGACCTCGTCGACCAGTTCGGCCAGCGGGTAGGCGCTGCGGTTGCGGCACACGAAGCGGTACTCGGCCTGCGTCTGCGGATGACGGTGCAGCATCGTCTGCCACATCGTGAACTTGTAGAGGTCGGTTTCCAGCAGGCTGGTGATGACGGGGCGCATGGTGTGTCCCGATTCGCCGCGAGCGAAGTCGGTGGCCCAGTCTGCCAGAGGGCACCGGGTCGTGTCGCGCCAGACCCTGCACGGGGCGCTTGCATCGGCCGGTGCGGCGCGCGACCATGGCCGCATGACACGACGATTTGCCTGGCTGCCTGCATGCCGTTCGGCGCTCGCGCTGGCGGCCCTCGGCATGAGCGCCGCGTGCGCGACGGACCGCACGCCGGGCGACGCGCCAGCGCCGCTGGCTGCGATCGACGCATTGATCGGCGACGCCGCCTGCACGGCCGACGCGCAGTGCCACAGCATCGGCATCGGCGCCAAGCCCTGCGGCGGACCGGAGGGCTATGTCGCGTGGTCGAGCCTGCGCACCGACGGGCGCGCCCTGGAGCAGGCAGTGCAGCGGCATGCCCAGGCCCGCCGCCGCGAAAGCGCGGCCCGCGGCGAGATGTCGACCTGCTCGGTGATCCCCGACCCCGGCGCGCATTGCGCCGCGGGCGTATGCCGCCTGCGCGAGGGCGACGGCTCCGACGTCTACTAGCGCGGTCGGCGCGGCCCCTCGTGCTGCAAGGAACAAAGGCCGCGAATGCGGCCTTTGTCGTGAGCGCGCGAACGCCTCAGTGCGTGTCGATGAACACGTTGGTCGTGCCGAGCAGCGTGCTCGAACCGTCCTTGAACGACACCACGCCGAAGTAGCGCTTGCCCGCAGGCACCGACCAGCCGAGGCCGACCGACGCCGTGCCGCCCAGGTAGGCCTTGGGCGAGCTGACGGCCTTGAGGGTCTGCGGGCCGACCGCCGGGCCGACCACC
>DATFAY010000189.1:0-8782 GCA_035254085.1 Piscinibacter sp. | reverse complement strand
TGCGCATGCAGTCCCTGCACCAGCACGCGTTCGATGAAGTCCTGCGGGGACAGCGACGCGAGCCGGCTGTCGAAGCGCAGCACCACCACCTGGTCGATGCCCACGCGCTCCAGCTCGGAAAGCTTGTCGCGCAGGGTCGCGATGCGCGCGGGCGCGAGCTCCGGCTTGCCGGCGAGCCGCGCGAAATGGTCGCGCGGATGCGGCTCGAAGGTCAGCACGCAGGCCGGCACGCCGCGGTGCTGGGCCTCGTTGCGCAGCAGCGCCAGCATCGCCTGGTGGCCGCGGTGCACGCCGTCGAAGTTGCCGATCGTGAGAGCGCAGGCGCGCGCGATGCCCGGATGATGGAAGCCGCGGAAGACCTGCATGCCAAGGATTATCCCGCGCCCGTTCTCATGCGACCGGGAGGATGGCCTCGGATCCGTCGAGCCAGCGCCAGCCGCCGGGCGCGAGGTCCGCGGGCAGCACCAGTGCGCCGAAGCCGCTGCGGTGCAGCGCCTCGACCCGATTGCCGACCGCGGCCAGCATGCGCTTGACCTGGTGGTACTTGCCGTCGGTGAGCGTGAGCCGCAGGCCGTGCAGGCCGTCGGCGCGGTCGCCCGTGATCTCGGCCGCGGCGGCCTTGACGCTCGCCGGATCATCGACGAGCGTCACGCCGGCCAGCAGGCGCTGCACCTGCTCATCGGTCACCGGGTGCTTGCAGCCCACTTCATAGACCTTGGGCACGTGGCGCTTGGGCGAGGTGAGCCGATGGATCAGCGCGCCGTCGTCGGTGAAGAGCAGCAGCCCGGTGGTGTCTTCGTCCAGGCGGCCCACGCTTTGCACGTCGCGCCGGCGCAGCGGCGCGGGCAGCAGGCCGTACACGCTCGGGTGGTGGCGCGGCTTCTGCGAGCACTCGTGGCCGGCCGGCTTGTTCATGACGATCAGCGCCTTGGCGTGATAAGGCCACGCCTCGCCGCGCACGCTGAACACGAGGCCCTCGGGCTCGATCTCGGCGAAGGGGTCGTCGACCACGCGCCCGCCGATACGCACGTGGCCCGAGGCGATGAGGCCCTCGCATTCGCGCCGGGCGCCGAAGCCCTGGCTGAAGAGGATTTGCGCGAGCTTCATGTTCGTGTCGTCACCCCGGCGAGGCCGGGGTCCAGGCAGGTTGCCCATCGTGGATCCTGGCGTTCGCCGGGATGACATCGGTGTGGGGTCGTTCGCTCATCTGTCGTCACCCCGGCGAAAGCCGGGGTCCACGCGATGCGACCACCGTGGATGCCGGTGTTGGCCGGGAATACACCGCTTGGGTCGCTCAGTAATGCAGTTCCAGGAACACGATCTCGTTGTTCGCCGCCGGCCAGGCGCGGCCGACGATGCGCTCGCCGTTGAACTCGCCGGCCACCGGCCGCATGGCGGCGTCGAGCACCTTGAGCTTGGCGACCGACACCCCGGCCACGCCGGGCGGAATGCCTCCGGGCGGGCTCTTGCCGTCGAGGCTGATCTGGTCGCGCGGGATGCCGAAGTAGCCGCGCGGCCGGGTCAGCGTGACGATGGACTTCGCGTCGCGGTCGGCATCGGCGATGCGCTCGGCGCGCAGGTTCACCACGCTGGACGAGCGCGGGAAGGGCGAGCGGTAGATGTGGGTCGTCGCGTAGCCGCGTGCGCTGACCACGAACTCGTAAGGCGTCTTGGGATCGGCGCGCAGCGGGCCCCACAGGCCGTCGCTGCCGACCGTCTTGCGCAGCACCGCCGCGCCGACGCGATCGCCGGTGGCCGGGTCGGTGGCGTAGACCTCGACCGTGGCACCGGCCAGCGGCAGGTTGGTCGCGTAGGTGCCGCGGGCGGGGTCGTTGTTCAGGCCCATGCCCGACACCTTGCCGTTGAGCACCGGGCTGGCTTCCGGCGCGATCGGCAGCGATGGCGTGCGGCCGGTGATGAACCGGTAGGCCGCCGCGAAGGCCTGCGGGCTGTACGAGGTCTCGCGGTGGTCGACCCCGGGAAGGACGACGTTGTCCGCGCCCTTGAGCGCCGGGCCCTCGGCGCTCACGTGCGTCGGCACGCCCTTGGCGCCGATCCACACGCCGTCGGGCTGCGCGAACTTGTCGTTGCCGTCGGAGCGGATCGTCATCCACTTGACGCCGGGCGTCACCTCCAGACCCTCTGCGCCCTTGGGCGCGTTGAGGGCAGTGAGGAAAGGCCCCGCGCCGTTGAACTCGTTGCCCGGATTGCGCTTGGCGTCGGCCCACACCCCGTGGTTGGGCGTGCCGCCGAGCACGGCATGCGAGACCTTGGCCGCGCCGCCGCCGTTGGCGATGTAGTTGCGGATCGCGTTGCCGCCGCGCGAGTTGCCGATCAGCACCACCTGGCTGGCGCCGGTGGCCTTGAGCACCTTGTCGACCTCGGCCGACAGGTACTGCATGTGCTCGGTGGTGGAGGTGCGGCCTTCCTGCGGCTTGGCGTCGTCGTCGCGCGCGAGCGGGTAGGGCAGGTCGATCGCGACCAGCCGATCGCGCGGCCAGCCGTTGCTCTCGAAGCGCCAGATCGTCGTCGTCCACAGCGCGGCGGTGTCGCCGTTGCCGTGCACGAAGACGATCGGCGGCGTGGCATCGGCCACCGCGGCGTGCGGCGAGGGGCGCCACAGGCTGCACGCCGACAGCAGGGAGGCAGCACCCAGCGCAAGCAGCGCGGCGCGGCGCGAAAGTCGTGGCAGGCGATCGAACATGGGAAGGGTCTCCTGTCGTTGTCGTCGTTAAAGCGGATCAGGCGGGCGCGGTGCCGAAGTCGCGCGCGCAGGGCAGCGAGGGCAGGGCCGCGGCCGACCACACTGCGCGCAGCACGGCCTGCGCGGTGGCCTCGACCGCCATGGTGCCCAGCAGCGTGAGATCGGCGCCGCGCCCGCTGGTGCCGGTGGCCAGCGCGAAGATGGTGTCGCCGTCGGAGGTGGTGTGCACCGGCCGGATCGTGCGCGCCAGGCCGTCGTGCGCCATCTGCGCGAGCTTGTTGGCCTGCGCCTTGGTGAGCGCCGCGTCGGTGGCGACGATGCCCAGCGTCGTGGCGGCGGCCGGCTCCAGCTGCGTGGTCGTCTCGCCGCGCAGCATGGCCTGCACCGCGTCGATCATGCGGGCCCCGTCGGCGCTGCGCGCGCCGGCGACGACGCGCCCGTTCGACGGATCGACCACGTCGCCCACCGCGTTGACCGCGACGATCGCGCCCACGGTGAGGCCGCCCACGGTGACCGAGGCGCTGCCGATGCCGCCCTTCATGGCGCGCTCGATGCCGAACATCTTGCCCACGGCCGCGCCGGCGCCGGCGCCGACGTTGCCTTCGGCCGGCGCCGCGTCGGTGGCGGCGTCGCAGGCGGCGTAGCCGGCGGCCGCATCGGGGCGGATGCGCGGGTCGCCGGTCAGCAGGTCGAACAGGATCGCCGCCGGCACGATGGGCACGCGCACCGGCCCGACCTGCACGCCGATGCCGCGCTCCTCGAGCCAGCGCATCACGCCGCCGGCGGCATCCAGGCCGAAGGCACTGCCGCCGGCCAGCAGCACCGCATGCACCTTCTCGACCGAGTTCAGCGGCGACAGCAGCTCGGTTTCGCGGGTGCCCGGCGCGGCGCCGCGCACGTCGACCCCGGCGACCGCGCCCTGCGGCGCCAGCACGACCGTGCAGCCGGTCGGGCGGCGTGGGTCGGTGAAGTGGCCGCAGCGCAGCCCGGCGACGGCGGTGATGCCGCCGCTCATCGCGTGCCGGCGGCCGGTGCGCCGGCGTGTTCGTCGTCGAGGAAGGCGAGCACGATCATCCCCACGATGGAGCTGATGGGAAAGCCGATCAGCGCGATCGCCACCCACAGCCAGGCGCGCCGGCCGAGCCGGTGCGCGGCGATGCCGATGAAGACGAGGTGCGCGAACAGCGCGGTCGCCATCGCGAGCCCGAAGAAGACGATGCGCGGCACCGACGCCGTGGTGGTGTTCACCATCGGCGGCAGGAACATGTACAGGCAGCCGCCGAAGACCAGCAGCGACACGGCTGCAGCGGTCATGGCGCGAGCGGCGGGAGTGGGGGTCATCGGGGCGCTCCCTGCGTTGAGGTGCGCCCGATTATGGTCGGACTGCGGGCCATCCACGGCCAGAGCCGGCCGCGGACGGCCCAGGGCCTCAGGCGAACACGCCCGCGGTGTCCTGCATGCGCGCGGCCACCTCGCCCAGGTGGTGCATGGTGTCGCCGAAGCTCATCTCGATGACGGTCAGGCGCTTGAAGTAGTGGCTGCCGATGTACTCGTCGGTGACGCCGATGCCGCCGTGCATCTGGATGCACTGCTGGCCGACGAAGCGCATCGAGTTGCCCAGCTGCAGCTTGGCCTGCGACAGCGCGCGCCGGCGCTGCTCGGGCTCGTCGCCGAGCTTGAGGCTGGCGAAGTAGCTCATCGAGCGCGCGAGCTCGAGCTGCATCTTCACGTCGGCGATGCGGTGGCGCAGCGCCTGGAAGCTGGCGATCGGCACGCCGAACTGCTTGCGGGTGTTCAGGTACTCGACGGTCAACGCGACCAGCTTGTCCATGGCGCCGACGGCCTCGGCGCACAGCGCGGCGATGCCGATGTCCACACCCTGCTCGAGGGCGGCGTGGCCCTGGCCGGCCGCGGCGATCAAGGTCGCCGGCGCCTTGTCGAAGCTCACCTCGGCGGCGCGCGCGCCGTCCTGGGTCGGATAGCCGCGCGTGGTCACGCCGGCCGCGCCGCGCTCGACCAGGAACAGCGCGATGCCTGCCGGGTCGTCGACCGCGCCCGACACCCGCGCCGGCACGATGAACGCGTCGGCCTGGTCGCCCACGGGCACGATGCTCTTGGCGCCGCTCACCGTCCACGCCTTGCCCGAGGGCTTGGCGGAGGTGGCGACATGCTCGAGCCGATAGCGGGCGGCGCGCTCCTGGTGCGCCAGCACCACCAGCGCCTCGCCGCCGGCGATGCGGGGCAGCCAGGCCGATTGCACGTCGGCGCCGGCGTGGCGCGACAGCAGCGCGCCGGCGATCAGCGCGCCCTGTGCGAACGGCTCCAGCACCAGCCCGCGGCCCAGCTCTTCCATCACGACCATCGCGTCGATGGGGCCGAAGCCCATGCCGCCGTGCGCCTCGGGCACGTACAGGCCGGCCAGGCCCAGGCCCGCCAGCTCGCCCCAGGCCTCGCGCGAGAAGCCGCCGGCCTTGACGATGGCCTTGCGGCGCTCGAAGTCGTAGCCCTTGTCCACCCACTTGCGCACCGAGTCGCGCAGCATCTCTTGGTCGTCGCTGAAATCGAAATCCATGGTTTGCTCCTGCGTTCGGTGAGGCTCAGCTGCCCAGGACGACCTGGGACACGATGTTGCGCTGGACTTCGTTGCTGCCGCCGTAGATCGTGGTCTTGCGGTAGTTGAAGTAGGTCGACGCGAGCGGCGCGCAGTGCGCGGCGCCCACGTAGTCGCCCTGCCAGCCGGCTTCCATCGCCTCCTTGACGAAGGGCACGCTGTAGGGGCCGGCCGCGAGCATCATCAGCTCCGTGTAGCGCTGCTGGATCTCGCTGCCGCGGATCTTCAGAAGGCCCGCCACGTCGAGCGACTGCTTGCCGCTCTTCTCGGCCGACAGCACGCGCAGCACCATCATCTCGAGCGCGACGACGTCGACCTCGAGCAGCGCGATCTGGTCACGGAAGCGCCGGTCGTCGTACACGCCCTCGGCGCGCGCGATGCGCTTCAAGCGCTCGAGCTCGCGCTTGGCGCGGTTGACGTCGGCGATGTTGGTGCGCTCGTGCGCGAGCAGGTACTTGGCGTAGGTCCAGCCCTTGTTCTCCTCGCCGACCAGGTTCTCCGCTGGCACCTCGACGTTGTCGAAGAAGACCTCGTTCACCTCGTGCTCGCCGTCCAGCGTGATGACCGGGCGCACGGTGATGCCGGGGCTCTTCATGTCGATGAGCAGGAAGCTGATGCCGGTCTGCGGCTTGCCCTCGTTGCTGGTGCGCACCAGGCAGAAGATCCAGTCGCCGTACTGGCCGAGCGTGGTCCAGGCCTTCTGGCCGTTGACGATGTACTTGTCGCCGCGGCGTTCGGCGCGCGTCTTGAGCGAGGCGAGGTCGCTGCCGGAGCCCGGCTCGCTGTAGCCCTGGCTCCACCAGACCTCGCCGCTCATGATGCCGGGCAGGTGCTTCTTCTGCTGCTCGGGCGAGCCGAAGGCCATGATCACCGGGGCCACCATCACCGGGCCGAAGGGCACCACGCGGGGCGCGCCGGCGAGCGCGCATTCCTCTTCGAAGAGGTGGCGCTGCACCGCGTTCCAGCCGGGGCCGCCGAACTGCTTGGGCCAGGCCCAGCCGTGCCAGCCCTTCTTGCCCAGGATCTTGGCCCAGCGCTGCAGATCGTCCTTGGACAGGCGCAGCGCGTTGTGCACCTTGTGGCTGATGTCCTTGGGCAGGTTCTCGGCCACCCAGGCGCGGATCTCCGCGCGGAAGGCGAGTTCTTCGGGAGTGAAGTTCAGATCCATCGCATGTCTCCTGGTTCGCCCGCGGTTTTAGCACGATCGTGCTTTTGATACCTGTCCCTGCCGTGACAGGCGGCGCGCACGCGGCCGCCGCTCATGCCGCAGCGGCAGCAATTCACGCACCCGCGCCCGGCCAGCCGGCGTGCAGCCACAGCCCGCGGTAGACGGTGCTCACGCGTCCCTCCCTCGCCCAGCGCGCGACGAGCTCGTTGACCGTCTGCCGCGACAGGCTGGCCACCGCCGCCAGTTCGGCCTGCGACGCGCGCAGCAGGCGCCGGCCGTCGCGTTGCGGCGCATCGGCGCGGCCGTCGCGCTCCAGCGCCTCGATGGCCGCGACCAGCCGGCGCGGCGCGTCCTGGTGGCGCGAGGCCTCGAGCAGGCGCAGTGCGTGGTCGTGCCGGCAGGCGAGCTCGTGCATCAGCGCGCGCGCGAAGCCCGGCCATTCGTCCATCAAGGTGGCGTACGCCCGTGGCCCGATGGCGAGCACGCGGCTGGGCCGGGTCGCCACCGCATCGAAGGTGGAACCGCGCCCCGACACGAAGGACGACAGGCCGAAGAGCCGCCCCGGCGGCAAGACCTGCACCACCGAGGCGCCGCCCTCAGGTGTGCCGAAGCGCACCTCGACCTCGCCTTCGAGCATGCCGAACAGCGCCGGCGTAGGCCGCCCCTGGGTCAGCAGCACGCCCAGGCGGGCCAGGCGCTTCACGCGGCAATCGGCGGCCGCCGCCGCGATCACCCGCCGGCTGTCGCCCAGTGCGGGGAAGTTGGCCGACAGCACCTGGCGCAGCGCGGCTTCGACGTCGGGGCTCATGGCCGGATTGTCGGGTACCCGACAGACGCGGCGGTGCGCGCCCGATAAGCTGGGCACGACCCTCGACGATGCGACGACCCGCCATGACCGAACACGCCGCCCGCTCCGGCGCCCGCGAGCCCGACGAACTCGCGCGCCAGTTCCGCCACTTCGCACGCACCGAATGCACCGGCGAGCCGTTGTACCGGGCGCTGTGCGAGCTGGCGGCCGGTCATGCCGGCGTGCTGCGCTTGCTGGACGCGGCGTCGCCGACGCAGCGCCGGCCCAACCTCTTGCTGGCGGCGGTGCACCACCTGGTGCTGGGCGCGGCGCGGCGCGATGCGCTGGCCGGCTATTTTCCGAGCGCGGGCGGCGAGCGCGATGCCGACGCGTCGCTCGAGGCCGTCTTCCTTGGGTTCTGCGAACGCTGGCAGTCGGCGCTGCGCGAGCGCATCGAGCATCGCAGCACGCAGACCAACGAGATCGGGCGCTGCGCGGTGCTGTGGCCGCTGCTGCGCCTGGCCGCGACGCAATCAGGCGCGCGCGACATCGCGCTGCTCGACTTCGGCTGCAGCGCCGGCCTCAATCTCGGCGTCGACCACTATCGCTATGACTACGGGCGCTTCGTGCTCGCGCCGGCGGGCGAGGCCAGCGCGCCGCGCATCGCGTGCCGACTGGTCGGCGATGCGGCGCCGCCGGCGGAGGGCGATTCACCGCGCATCGTGCAGCGCCTGGGCATCGACGTGGCGCCGATCGACGTGCGCGACGAGGCCGAGGTGCAATGGCTGCGCGCCTGCCTGTGGCCGCATGACGCCGTGCGGCGCGAGCGCTTCGACGCCGCGGTGGCCGTCGCCCGGGCGCAGCGCTGGCCCGTCGAGCGGCACGAGGACTGCACCGCGGCGGTGGAGCGCTGGATCGAGCAGGTGCCCCGCGGCGTGCTGCCGGCGCTCGTCAACACCTGGGTGCTGTGCTACCTGGGCGCCGATGCGCTGGCCGAGCATCTGCGCCGCATGCACGCGCTGGTGCGCGAGCGCGGGCTGGCGTGGATCTCGGCCGAGGGGCCGTCACTGCGCATCGGCGACGAGACGGTGCCGGCGCTGCCGGCCGACGCGCCCACCGAGCTGCGCGCCGGCAGCCTGTGGACGCTGACGCTGCGCGAGGCGCAGGGCAGCCGCTCGCAGGTGATCGCGCGCTCGCATCCGCACGGCAAGTGGCTGCAGTGGCTGGCGTGAGCCGGCTCAGCGCGGGGCCATGCGGTACCAGGCGACGCCCTGCGCATCCAGTTCGCACACCGCCTCGCCGCGATGCAGCAGGTGGTTCAGGCAGGCCAGGCTTTCGCCGGTGGCCATCCCCAGCAGCGAGACGTCCGTTTCGCTGATGCCGCGCGCGAAGAGCGCGCCGAAGACGTCCACCGCGCGGCGCGGCTCGGCCAGCGTGCGGCGCAGCCGCCGCAGCGAGCGCTCCTGACCGCGCCGCAGCGCGTCGATGCGCGCATGCAGGCCTCGAAAGCAC
>DATFAY010000188.1:0-2546 GCA_035254085.1 Piscinibacter sp. | reverse complement strand
GGGCTGGTCACGGTGCAGCGCGAAGGCACCTTCTTGCGCTACGCGGCGGACACGAGCGGGTTGGAACAGTTGCTGGGCTTCCTGTATGCGGAGTGCTGCACGCGCAACAAGGCGGTGGAGCCCAAGCGAGTGGTTTGTTGTGGCTGACTGGACTCACTGGAGAAACACATGAATGCATCGACCGACATCAAGGACATCGTCAAGACCAAGTACGGCGCCGCGGCGGAGCGCGTGGCCAGCGGGGCACGCAACTCGTGTTGCGGCGGCGCCTCGGCCGCCCTGGGGCAATGCGACCCGATCACCTCCAACCTGTACGACGCCAGCCAGGCCGGCGACGTGCCGGCGCAGGCCCTGCTCGCCTCGCTGGGCTGCGGCAATCCGACCGCGCTGGCCGAGTTGAAGCCCGGGGAGACGGTGTTGGACCTCGGCTCGGGCGGCGGCATCGACGTGTTGCTCTCGGCACGGCGCGTCGGCCCCACGGGCATGGCGTTCGGCCTCGACATGACCGAGCAGATGCTCGCGCTTGCCGAGGAGAACAAGCGCAAGAGCGGTCTCTCGAACGTGCACTTCCTCAAGGGCGAGATCGAGCACATTCCGCTGCCCGACAACTCGGTCGACGTGATCATCTCCAACTGCGTCATCAACCTCTCGGCCGACAAGGACCAGGTGCTGCGCGAGGCGTTTCGCGTGCTCAAGCCGGGCGGCCGCTTCGCGGTGTCCGACGTGGTGATGCGCGGCGAGGTGCCCGAGGCCATCCGAAAGAACATGGAGCTGTGGATCGGCTGCGTGGCCGGTGCCTTGTCCGATCGCGACTACCTCGCCAAGCTCGCGGCGGCCGGCTTCGAGGGCGGGGCAATCGAGGTCACGCGCGTCTACAGCGTGGACGACGCCAAGGAGTTCCTGTCGGGCCAGGATGCCGACCTGCAACGCCTGGCCGCAGAGGTCGACGGCAAGTTCGTGAGCGGCTTCGTGCGCGCCACCAAGCCGGCGCAGGCCGGGCAGCAGCCCGCCGCCGCCGGCACAGGCGCCTCGGCGGCGACCGAGTCCGCCTGCTGCGCGAGCAGCTGCTGCGGCCGGTAGCCGAGCCGCTAGCCCGGCGCCGTCAGGAAGGCGGCCGACGATTCCGACCCGTCGGCCTGCAGGCGGCCGCCGGCGCTGCGCGCCAGCGCAGCCATCGAGCGGTTGGCGGTCATGTACTGCACGTCGGCGCGCCGGATGCCCCGGCTCGCGGCGACGGCCATGCTCGCTGCCAGCATGCGCTTGCCGATACCGGCCTTGCGCCGGTCGGCATCGACCGAGATGCCGATCTCGCAGACACGGCCTTCGGGGGTGTCGAACACCGCCGCATGCACCAGGCCGACGAGTCGGCCGGCCTCCAGGCTGCCCAGCACGATGTCCGAGTCGTAGCGGATGCCGCTCACGTACTGCTCGATGATGTCGTCGGTGGTGACGCAGCAAAAGCGGTTGATGCGGTCATCGGCATCGAGCCGCTTGAGGTGCGCCGCCATCAAGGCCTGGTCGCCCGCGTCGAGCAGGACCATGCCTTCGCGACCGGCCGCAGCCACCGTCGCCGGCCCCTCGAGGGGGTCCAGTTCAGCCCAGCTCATCCGCCGTACGGCGCATCTTCGCCGCCAGTTCGGGGTCCATGAAGGCCACCCGGTCGGCGGTGTACATCAGCCTCGCGCGGGCTTGCGCCTGGGCGCAGGCCGCCAGCAGGTTCCACAGAGCGAGCGCCGAGCGGCGCAGCACGCCGGCGAACGAGGTGGGTTGAGGCGACCCGTGGTGCGCGCGCCGCAGGGAGAAGCTTTCGAAGGTGATGTTCATGATCGGCTCTTGTGCTGCACGACGGCGGCGGCGAAAGGCTCTTCCGAGAGGTTCTTTGACGACCGTGCCTCGTTCGTGCATGGCATCAATGTAAGGGTAAACCCGTACTAGATGTTGCGCTGCAGCAAACCCAATGCACGAGACGGGCGACTTTTGCTCGATCGCGATCACTGGGATGCCGCGCGGCGCTTGAAGGGCAAGGCAAGCCATTGCAGCGCCGCGAAGTCGGCGACGATGAAGTCCGGCCGCCAGTCACCGGGGAAGATGCGCACCAGATGCTGCGGTTCCCAGCGCGCGCCGTTGTAGTACGCGGCCGTGATGCCCGCCCGCTTGGCGGCGACGGTGTCGGTGGTGCTGTCGCCCACGAACCAGGCATCCGGGCCCGCCGGTGCGTCGAGTTCGTCAAGCGCGCGCAGCACCATGTCGGGCGCGGGCTTGCGCTGCTGCACGTCGTCGCCGCACACGACCACGTCGAACAGGCCCTCCCAGCCGCGGCCGTCCACCTTGGCCAGTTCATGCATGAAGAGCGCGCGACGGCGGTTGGTGAGCAGGCCGGTGGCCAGCCCGGCAGACCTCAGGCGGGTCAGCATCGCGCGCGCCCCGGCCTCGAAGGGCTGGACCTTGCCGAAGTGCTGCAGGTAATGCCCGTCGAAGGCCTCGTGCGCGATGCCCTTGGCCTCGTCGTCGTCGCCGAACATCAGCTCGAAGATCTCGGTGCGCGA
>DATFAY010000187.1:0-2244 GCA_035254085.1 Piscinibacter sp. | reverse complement strand
GCCTTGGTGACGGGCATGCGCCCGGTCACGATGCGCAGGCGGTTGGGCCAGTGCGCGAAGTTCGGAAAGCTCACGATGCCGACGCGCCCCACCCGGGCCGTCTCGCGCAGCATCCGCTCGGTGTTCTTCAGGTGCTGCATGGTGTCGAGCTGCAGCACCACGTCGAAGCTCTGGTCCTCGAAGATCGCCAGGCCTTCCTCGAGGTTGAGCTGGATCACGTCCACCCCGCGCCGGGTGCACGCGAGCACGTTGTCGTCGGCGATCTCGACGCCGTAGCCGCTGCATTGGCGCCTGTCGCGCAGCAAGGCGAGCAGCTCGCCGTTGCCGCAGCCCAGGTCGAGCACGCGCGAGCCGGGCGGTACCAGCTCGGCGATCAGCTCCATGTCCTTGCGCTCGCTCATGGCGCGCTCCCTGCGGTCTCGCGCGCGATGTTGTCGAAGCAGGCGCGCAGAAGCCCGTGGTAGCGCGCGTCGTCGAGCAGGAAGGCATCGTGGCCGTGCGGCGCGGCGATCTCGGCATAGCTCACGCGGTGCCGGTTGTCGAGCAGCGCCTTCACGATCTCGCGCGAGCGTGCCGGCGAGAAGCGCCAGTCGGTGGTGAAGCTCACCAGCTGGAAGCGGCAGCGCGCCCGGGCGAAGGCCGCGGTGAGGTCGCCGCCGTGCTCGCGCGCCGGGTCGAAGTAGTCGAGCGCGCGGGTGATGAGCAGGTAGGTGTTGGCGTCGAAGTAGTCGCTGAACTTGTCGCCTTGGTAGCGCAGGTAGCTCTCGATCTCGAACTCGATGTCCTGCGTGCTGTAGCCCAGCGTCTCGCCCTTCATCACGCGGCCGAACTTGGCCTCCATGGCGTCGTCGCTGAGGTAGGTGATGTGGCCGATCATGCGGGCCACGCGCAGGCCGCGCTTGGGCACGACGCCGTGCGCGTAGTAGTGGCCGCCGTGGAAGTCGGGGTCGGTCACGATGGCCCGCCGCGCGACCTCGTTGAAAGCGATGTTCTGCGCCGAGAGGTTGGGCGCGGTCGCGATGGCGATGCAGTGGCGCAGCCGCTCGGGGTAACGCAGCGACCAGCCCAGCGCCTGCATCCCGCCCAGGCTGCCCCCCATCACCGCGGCGAGCTGCTCGATGCCCAGCGCCTCCATCAGCCGCGCCTGCGCGTCGACCCAGTCCTCGACCGTGACCACCGGGAAGTCGGCGCCGTAGGGCCGCCCGGTGGCCGGGTTGGTGTGCATCGGGCCGGTCGAGCCGAAGCACGAGCCGGGGTTGTTGACGCCGATCACAAAGAAGCGATCGGTGTCCAGCGGCTTGCCGGGGCCCACCAGGTTGTCCCACCAGCCCTCGCTCCTGTCCTGGCCGGCATACGTGCCGGCCACGTGGTGCGAGGCGTTGAGCGCATGGCACACCAGCACCGCGTTGCTGCGATCGGCGTTGAGCGCGCCGTAGGTCTCGTAGACCAGCGTGTAGTCGGCCAGCTGCGCGCCGCTTTGCAGCGGCAAGGGCTCGGCGAAGTGCCGCGACTGCGGCGTGACATGACCCAATGAATTCATGGACCCGAAACGAGAACACCCGGCGCCGCCAAAGCGGGACACCGGGTGCTGGGTCCTGTCTTTAGCTGGATTTATTGGGCGCCCGCAAGCCGGAACAAATCGGCGCCATCGGCGGCAAGTATAGCCACGCAGCCGGTACGCCCTCGAGGTCGACCGGGTTTGCATTTAACTGGTCGATCGACCAATAATGAGCCATGCCCCGTCCCTCGAAGAACCTCGACCTGGCCATGCTGCGCGCCGGGCGCGCGCTGTTCCCGCAGGCGGGCTGCGCCGGGTTGTCGGTGCGCGCCGTGGCCGAGGAGGCCGGCGCCAACGTGGGCATGTTCCACTACCACTTCAAGTCCAAGGACGATTTCCTGCGCCTTCTCCTGCAGCAGGTCTACGAAGAGATCTTCGAAGGACTGTCGGGCGCCGCGGCGCACGATGGCCCGGCGATCGAGCGGCTGCGCGACGCGCTCAACGCGGTGGCCGCGCTGCTGGCAGCGCACCGCAAGGTGTTTGCCCGCGTCTGGATGGACGCGGTGAGCGGCGAGCCCGTGGCCGGCGAGTTCCTTCGGCGCAACGCGCCGCGCCACATCGGGCTGCTGTTCGGCCTGGTGGAACAGGCGCGCGCGGAGGGCAGCCTGCGCGACCTGCCCACCGTCCAGTGCACCGCGACGCTGATGGGCGCGGTGGCGCTGCCGATCATCTTCGGCGCCGGGCTG
>DATFAY010000186.1:0-4202 GCA_035254085.1 Piscinibacter sp. | reverse complement strand
CTGGACCGAGCTGGTGCGCTTCGCCGAGGACAGCGCGTCCAGCGAGATCTGGCCGATGCTCAAGCGCGCCGACGAGAAGTGGGTCACCGAGCGTGCCTACGAGAACCCCAAGTTCGTCGAGGACCTGGTGCGCGATGTCGCTCTGCGCCTCAATGCCGATGCGCGGGTGGGGCGCTACCGAGTCGAGGTCGAGAACTTCGAATCGATCCACGCACACTCGGCGTACGCCCAGATCGAGCGTTCCTGAGCGTCATCCCGGCGACCTGAGCGTCATCCCGGCGAACGCCGGGATCCACTCGGTCAGTGATCGGTACACGGGGATCCCGGCGTTCGCCGGGATGACCCATGTTCAGCCGGCCGCCATCGCGATCTTCGCCTGCCACTCCTTGGGCGCCGTCTCGTGCACCGAGGTGCCTTGCGAGTCCACCGCCACGGTGACCGGCATGTCCTTGACCTCGAACTCGTAGATCGCTTCCATGCCGAGATCGGCGAAGCCGACGACCTTGGCGGCCTTGATCGCCTTGGCGACCAGGTAGGCCGCGCCGCCCACGGCCATCAGGTAGGCCGACTGGTGCTTCTTGATCGCCTCGATCGCCGCCGGGCCGCGCTCGGCCTTGCCGATCATCGCGATCAGGCCGGTCTTGGCCAGCATCATCTCGGTGAACTTGTCCATGCGCGTGGCCGTCGTCGGGCCCGCGGGCCCCATCACCTCGTCGCGCACCGGGTCGACCGGGCCGACGTAGTAGATGACCCGGTTGGTGAAGTCCACCGGCAGCTTCTCGCCCTTGGCCAGCATGTCCTGGATGCGCTTGTGGGCCGCATCGCGGCCGGTGAGCATCTTGCCGCTGAGCAGCAGCGTGTCGCCCGGCTTCCAGCTGGCGATCTCCTCGCGGGTGAGGGTGTCCAGGCTCACGCGCTTGCTCTTGTTGTAGTCGGGTGCCCAGTGCACGTCGGGCCACAGGTCGAGGCTGGGCGGTTCGAGGTAGGCGGGGCCCGAGCCGTCGAGCACGAAATGCGCGTGGCGCGTCGCCGCGCAGTTGGGGATCATCGCCACCGGCTTGCTCGCGGCATGGGTCGGATAGGTGGCGATCTTGACGTCGAGCACCGTGGTCAGGCCACCGAGCCCCTGCGCGCCGATGCCCAGCGCGTTGATCTTGTCGCACAGCTCGATGCGCAGCTCCTCGAGCTTGTTCTTGGGGCCGCGCTGCTTGAGCTCGTACATGTCGATGTCCTGCATCAGGCTCTCCTTGGCGAGCAGCATCGCCTTCTCGGCCGTGCCGCCGATGCCGATGCCGAGCATGCCCGGCGGGCACCAGCCCGCGCCCATGGTGGGCACCGTCTTCAGCACCCAGTCCACCAGCGAGTCGCTGGGGTTCATCATCACGAACTTGCTCTTGTTCTCGCTGCCGCCGCCCTTGGCGGCGATCTGCACGTCCACCGTGTTGCCAGGCACCACGCTCATGTGGACGACGGCCGGCGTGTTGTCCCGGGTGTTCTTGCGCTCGAAATGCGGGTCGGCCACGATGCTCGCGCGAAGCTTGTTCTCGGGCTCGAGGTAGCCGCGGCGCACGCCCTCGTTGACGGCGTCCTCGATGCCGGCCGGAAAGCCCTCGAAGCGAACGTCCATGCCGATCTTGAGGAAGACGTTGACGATGCCGGTGTCCTGGCAGATCGGGCGGTGGCCCTCGGCGCACATCCTCGAGTTGGTCAGGATCTGCGCGATCGCGTCCTTGGCAGCCGGACTCTGCTCGGCCTGGTATGCGCGCGCCAGGTGGGCGATGTAGTCGCGCGGGTGGTAGTAGCTGATGTACTGCAATGCAGCAGCGACGCTGTCGACCAGGTCGGCATGGCGGATGGTGGTCATGGCGGGGAAGGGTGGGTGGAATGACGAGGGCAGTGCGCCGTGCTGCAGATTGGCACACTCGACTTGCGCCAAGTTTACCGAGCGCTCGCCGGCATTAGACCGCGCCGCGGCACGGCGCGCGGCCCCGGGGGTTTGCCCGGTTGATCTGGATCACCACTGTCGCAGGATGAGGGAGGCGGCAGGCGGGCCGCGCGCCGCCCAGAGTAAGCCGTTCGTAAGAGCACCTGCCTATGGTGCGTTCCAGTGCAACAGAACCGTCGTCAGGAGACACGCATGTCGGATTACGCCACCAAGCTGTACCAGCCGCCCGAGGGCCTTGCCAAGTCGGCCCATGTGTCGGGGATGGCGGCGTACGAGAAGCTGTGCGCCGAAGCTGCCGCGGACAGCGAAGGCTACTGGGCGCGGCTGGCCCGCGAGCTGGTCAGCTGGAAGAAGCCCTTCACCAAGGTGCTCGACCAGAGCAATGCGCCGTTCTTCAAGTGGTTCGAGGACGGCACGCTGAACGTCTCGTACAACTGCCTGGACCGGCAGGTCGAGGCCGGCCTGGGCGCCAAGACGGCGATCATCTTCGAGGCCGACGACGGCAAGGTCACGAAGGTGAGCTACAGCGATCTGCTGGCCAGGACCTGCCAGATGGCCAATGCGCTGAAGGCGCAGGGCGTGAAGAAGGGCGACCGTGTCGTCATCTACATGTCGATGTCGGTCGAGGGCGTGGTCGCGATGCAGGCGTGCGCGCGCATCGGCGCCACCCACTCGGTGGTCTTCGGCGGCTTCTCGGCGCAGTCGCTGCGCGACCGCATCGAGGACGCCGGCGCCGTGATGGTCATCACCGCCGACGAGCAGCTGCGCGGCGGCAAGCAGCTCCCCCTCAAGGCGATCGTCGACGAGGCCATCTCTCTCGGCGGCTGCGACAGCGTGAAGAGCGTCATCGTCTACAAGCGCACCGGCGGCGACATCGCCTGGCACGCGGGCCGCGACCTGTGGATGCAGGAGGTCACCGCCAAGCAGGTCACCACGTGCGAGCCCGAGTGGGTGGGCGCCGAGCATCCGCTCTTCCTGCTCTACACCTCCGGCTCCACCGGCAAACCCAAGGGCGTGCAGCATTCCACCGCCGGCTACCTGCTGATGGCGGCGCTGACGACCAAGTGGACCTTCGACCTCAAGCCCACGGACGTCTTCTGGTGCACCGCCGACATTGGCTGGGTCACCGGCCACACCTACATCGCCTACGGGCCGCTCGCGCTGGGCGGCACGGAGATCGTCTTCGAAGGCGTGCCCACCTACCCGGACGCCGGCCGCTTCTGGAAGATGATCCAGGACCACAAGGTCACGGTGTTCTACACCGCGCCGACGGCCATCCGCTCGCTGATCAAGGCGGCCGAGGCGAACCCGCATGCCCATCCGCGCAACTACGACATGTCGAGCCTGCGCATCCTCGGCACGGTGGGCGAGCCGATCAACCCGGCGGCGTGGGTCTGGTACCACGAGAACGTCGGCGGCGGCCGCTGCCCGGTCGTCGACACCTTCTGGCAGACCGAGACCGGCGCCCACATGATCACCCCGCTGCCCGGCGCGACGCCGCTGGTGCCCGGCTCCTGCACGCTGCCCTTCCCGGGCATCGAGGCCGCGGTGGTCGACGAAACCGGCAAGGACGTGCCCTGGGGCCAGGGCGGCATCCTGGTGGTCAAGAAGCCGTGGCCGTCGATGATCCGCACCATCTGGGGCGATCCGGAGCGCTACAAGAAGAGCTACTACCCGGCCGACTTCCAGGGCCGCTACTACCTGGCCGGCGACGGCGCGATCCGCGACGAGAAGACCGGCTACTTCACCATCACCGGCCGCATCGACGACGTGCTCAACGTGTCGGGCCACCGCATGGGCACGATGGAGATCGAGTCGGCGCTGGTGGCCAACCCGGTGGTGGCCGAGGCGGCGGTGGTGGGCCGCCCGGACGACACGACCGGCGAGGCGATCTGCGCCTTCGTCGTGCTCAAGCGCCCGCGCCCCACCGGCGACGAGGCCAAGGCGCTCGCCAAGGAGCTGCGCGACTGGGTCGGCAAGGAGATCGGCCCGATCGCCAAGCCCAAGGACATCCGCTTCGGCGACAACCTGCCCAAGACGCGCTCCGGCAAGATCATGCGCCGCCTCCTGCGCTCGGTGGCCAAGGGCGAGGCGGTGACGCAAGACACGAGCACGCTGGAGAATCCGACCATCCTCGACCAGCTCGGCCAGGCTCACTGAGCGTGCGCTGCGTCTTCCCGGCGAAAGCCGGGATCCATCGTCGCAGTGCGGCAACCATGGACCCCGGCGTTCGCCGGGGTGACCGGCCCAAAATGAA
>DATFAY010000185.1:0-28210 GCA_035254085.1 Piscinibacter sp. | reverse complement strand
GCCATCTTCGAGGCCGACCACGTCAACAGCATCATCGCCGCCGGCCGCGCCGACCTGTGCGCGATCGCGCGGCCGCACCTGGCCAACCCGGCCTGGACGCTGATGGAGGCGGCGAAGATCGGGCACACCAGCGGCATCGGCGCCGACTGGCCGCGGCAGTACCTCTCGGGCAAGGGCCAGCTGGAGCGCAACCTCGAGCGCGAGCGGGCGCTGGCGGCGCAGGGCGCGGGGCTGTCGGCGCAAGAGCAGGCCGACCTGGCGCTGGGGGTGTGAACATGAAGGGCCTGCACGCAGTGGTCACCGGCGGCGGCAGCGGCATCGGCGCCGCCATCGCGCAGGCCCTGTCGCAACAGGGCGCCTTCGTCACGCTCATGGGCCGCTCGCTCAAGCGGCTGCAGGCGCTGGCGCTGCCCGAGGGCCATTGCGTCGCCTGCGACGTGAGCGACCCCGCGAGCGTGCAGTCGGCCTTCGACGAAGCCTCGGAGTGCGGCGACATCGACATCCTGGTCAACAACGCCGGCGAGGCACTGAGCCAGCCCTTCGCGCGCACAACGCTCGACCTCTGGCAGCGCATGCTGGACGTCAACCTGACCGGCAGCTTCCTCTGCACGAAGCAGGTGCTGGCGGGCATGAGCGAACGCGGCTTCGGGCGCGTAGTCAATATCGCGAGCACCGCCGGCCTGACCGGCTACGCCTACGTCGCGGCCTACTGTGCCGCCAAGCACGGCGTGATCGGCCTCACGCGGTCGCTGGCGCTGGAGGTTGCGCGCCGCGGCGTGACCGTGAATGCGGTGTGCCCGGGCTACGCCGAGACGCCGATGGTCGAGCGCGCCGTCCAGGCGATCCGCGAGCGCACGGGCCGCAGCGCCGACGACGCGCGCGCGGCGCTGGCCGGCCACAACCCGCAAGGCCGCCTGGTGCAGCCGCAGGAGGTCGCGGACGCGGTGCTCTGGCTGTGCCGGCGCGAGTCGGCGGCCGTCAACGGGCAGGCCATCGCGGTGGCCGGCGGGGAGGTGATGTGAATCTCATGGCCGACGAGTTGCCGGCGCACGACCTCGAGTCGCGCGTCATCGACGACCACCATCAGGCGATCAAGCTGTGGCTGCGCCTCCTGGCCTGCACCACGCGGGTCGAGACGGTGGTGCGCAACCGCCTGCGCGGCGAGTTCGCGACCACGCTGCCGCGCTTCGACCTGATGGCGCAACTCGAGCGCGAAAGCGCCGGGCTCACCATGGGCGAGCTGTCGCAGCGGCTGATGGTGACCGGCGGCAACGTCACCGGCATCACCGACCAGCTCGAATCCGAAGGGCTGGTGCGGCGCGCGCCGCATCCGAGCGACCGGCGCGCTTTCGCGGTTCAGCTCACGCCGACGGGCCGGCGGCAGTTCCGACGCATGGCCGCGGTGCACGAGCAGTGGGTGATCGAGCTCTTCGCCGGCTGGAGCAGCGAAGAGAAGTCGCAGGTCTACGCGCTGCTGGCAGGCCTCAAGCGCCACCTGGCCGGGCTCGACCCCGCCGCGCCGCGCAAGACCCGAAAGGAGAAGAACGCATGACACGCGCGATGGACTCGCACCTCAGCGGCGGCAACCGCCAGCAGGCCGCCGACCTCGCCCCGCAGCATGTCGGCTGGGCGATCGAGGACAAGGTCGGCGTCATCACGCTGAACCGCCCCGAACGCAAGAACCCGCTCACCTTTGCCTCCTACGCCGAGCTGCGCGACCTGTTCCGCGCGCTGGCGCAGGCCGACGACGTGCGCGCCATCGTGATACAGGGCGCCGGCGAGAACTTCTCTTCCGGCGGCGACGTGCACGAGATCATCGGCCCGCTCACCCGCATGAGCATGCCGGACCTGCTCACCTTCACCCGCATGACCGGCGACCTGGTGAAGGCGATGCGCGCCTGCCCGCAGCCGGTCATCTCGGCCATCGACGGCGTGTGCGCGGGCGCCGGGGCGATCATCGCGATGGCTTCCGACCTGCGCATCGGCACCGCGCGCAGCAAGGTGTCGTTCCTGTTCTCGCGCGTCGGGCTGGCCGGCTGCGACATGGGCGCCTGCAGCATCCTGCCGCGCCTGATCGGCCAGGGGCGCGCCTCCGAGCTGCTCTTCACCGGCCGCTCCATGAGCGGGGACGAAGCCCTCGCCTGGGGCTTCTACAACCGCATCGCGCGGGTGGACGACCTGCGCCCGCAGGCGGTGGGCTGGGCCGCCGAGATCGCCGCCGGCCCGACCTTCGGCCACGCCATGACCAAGCGCATGCTGCATCAGGAGTGGGCCATGGGCGTGGACGAGGCAATCGAGTCCGAGGCGCAGGCACAGGCCATCTGCATGATGACGCAGGACTTCCGCCGCGCCTACGAGGCCTTCGCGGCCAAGACCAAGCCCGTCTTCGAGGGGGACTGAGCGTGGACCGCGCACACCTCGCGTGGCCGTTCTTCGAGGAGCGTCACCGCATGCTGGCGGTCGAGCTCGACGCCTGGGCTGCCGCGCAGCTCGCGGACCATTCGCACGGGTCGGCCGATGTCGACCGCACCTGCCGCGCGCTGGTGCGGCAGCTGGGCGAGGCGGGCTGGCTGCGCCACGCGGTGGCCGGCGCGGCGCACGGCGGCGCGGGCGAAGTGATCGACACCCGCGCGATCTGCCTGCTGCGCGAGACGCTGGCGTGGCATCACGGCCTCGCCGACTTCGCCTTCGCGATGCAGGGGCTGGGCTCGGGCGCGATCTCGCTGCACGGCACGCCGGCGCAGCGCGAGCGCTACCTGTCGCGCGTGGCCCGCGGCGAGGCGATCGCCGCCTTCGCGCTGTCGGAGCCGCAAGCCGGCTCGGACGTGGCGGCCCTGGCCTGCGAGGCGCGCGACGACGGCGACGCGGTGGTGGTCAACGGCGAGAAGACGTGGATCTCCAATGGCGGCATCGCGGACTTCTACGTGCTGTTCGCGCGCACCGGCGAAGGCCCGGGCGCACGCGGCATCTCGGCCTTCATCGTCGATGCCCGCACGCCGGGTCTGCGCATCGCCGAGCGCATCGAGGTCATCGCGCCGCACCCGCTGGCGCGCCTGCAATTCGCCGACTGCCGCATCCCCAAGGCGCAGCGGCTGGGCGAGCCGGGCGAGGGCTTCAAGATCGCGATGCGCACGCTGGACGTCTTTCGCACCTCGGTCGCGGCGGCGGCGCTGGGATTCGCGCGGCGCGCGCTGCACGAAGGGCTGGGCAGGGCGCGCTCGCGGCCGATGTTCGGCCAGCACCTGGCCGACTTCCAGCTCGCGCAGGCCAAGCTCGCGCAGATGGCCACGCGCGTGGACAGTGCGGCGCTGCTGACCTACCGCGCCGCCTGGCAGCGCGACCAGGGACACACCGTCACGCGCGAAGCGGCGATGGCAAAGATGGCCGCCACCGAGGACGCGCAGCAGGTGATCGACGCCGCCGTGCAGCTCTTCGGCGGAGAAGGCGTGCGCAGCGGCAGCATGGTCGAGTCGCTGTACCGCGAAATCCGCGCGCTGCGCATCTACGAGGGCGCGACCGAGGTGCAACAACTGATCATCGCGCGCGACTTGCTCAAGAGCGCACCGGGAGTCATGACATGAGCCGCTCTTCTTCCCACGTCGACGACTTCTGCCTGCGCAACCTGCCGCCGGCCGAGCAATGGCCCGAGTTCCGCTTCGACCGGCCCGAGCTGCAGTTTCCGGACCAGATGAACTGCGCGCACGAGCTGCTCGACCGCTGGGTCGCGCAGGGCGAAGGGGCGCGGCCCTGCCTGGTCGGCGCCGAGCTGCGCTGGAGCTATGCCGAGTTGCAGGCGCAGGCCAACCGCATCGCGCGCGTGCTGGTCGAGGACCTGGGCCTCGTGCCCGGCAACCGCGTGCTGCTGCGCGGCGCCAACACGCCGATGCTGGCCGCCTGCTGGTTCGCGGTGGTCAAGGCCGGCGGCGTCGCGGTGGGCAGCATGCCGTTGCTGCGCGCGCGAGAGCTGGCGCAGATCGTGTCCAAGGCGCAGATCACCCATGCCCTGTGCGACGAGCGGCTGGCCGGCGAGCTGCAGCTGGCGGCGCCGCAATGCCCGACGCTGGCGCAGGTGCTGCACTTCCACAGCGACGCGCCCGACGGGCTCGAAGGCCGCGCCCTGGACAAGCCGGCGAGCTTCGACAACGTCGCCACTTCGGCCGACGACATCTGCCTGATGGCCTTCACCTCCGGCACCACAGGCACGCCCAAGGGCGCGATGCACTCGCACCGCGACGTGATGGCGGCGTGCGCGTGCTGGCCGCGGCACCACCTGCGCGCCACCCGCGACGACCTCTTCATCGGCAGCCCGCCGCTGGCCTTCACCTTCGGCCTGGGCGGCCTGCTGCTGTTCCCGCTGTCCATCGGCGCCAGCAGCGTGCTGCTCGAGAAGGCGACGCCCGACGTGCTGCCCGCCGCGATCGCGCGCCATCGCGCGAGCGTGTGCTTCAGCTCGCCCACCGCCTACCGCGCGATGGCCGCCAGCGTGGGCGCGCACGACCTCGCCTCGCTGCGCAAGTGCGTGAGCGCCGGCGAGGCGCTGCCGGCCGCGACGCGCAAGCTGTGGAAGGACGCCACCGGCATCGAGATGATCGACGGCATCGGCTCGACCGAACTGCTGCACATCTTCATCTCCCACACCGACGACGACGCGCGTCCGGGCGCGACCGGCCGGCCGGTGCCGGGCTACACCGCGGCGATCCTCGACGACCAGCTGCGGCCGCTGCCGCCCGGCCGGGTCGGGCGCCTGGCGATCAAGGGCCCCACCGGCTGCCGCTACCTCGCCGACGATCGCCAGCGCCAATACGTGCAGGGCGGATGGAACCTCACGGGCGACGCCTACCTGGTCGACGCCGACGGCTGGTACGTGTACCAGGCCCGCACGGACGACATGATCATCAGCGGCGGCTACAACATCGCCGGCCCCGAGATCGAAGCCGCGCTGCTGCTGCACCCGGCGGTGGCCGAATGCGCCGTCATCGGCGTGCCCGACGACGATCGCGGCCAGGCGGTCAGGGCCTACGTGGTGCTGCGCCCCGGCCATGCCGGCGACCCGGCGATGGCCAAGAGCTTGCAGGACTTCGTGAAGCAGACGATCGCGCCCTACAAGTACCCGCGCCAGGTCGAGTTCCGCGAATCGCTGCCGCGCACCGAGACCGGCAAGCTGCAGCGCTTCCGGCTGCGCGCCGAGGCCGTCGCCGAGGGGCCTCGATGAAGATCCTGCAGCCCAGCGGCTGGCCGGCGCCGCGCGGCTACGTCAACGGCGTGGCCGCGGCGGGCACGACGGTGTTCGTGGCCGGGCAGATCGGCTGGAACGAGCGCAACGAGTTCCCGAGCGAGGACTTCGTCGCGCAGGTGCGCCAGGCGCTGCTCAACGTGCGCAGCGTGCTGGCCGAGGCGGGCGCGCGGCCCGAGCACATCACCCGCATGACCTGGTACCTCACCGACAAGCGCGAATACCTGGCGCGTGCCAAGGAGGTGGGCGCGGTGTTTCGCGAGGTCATCGGCGTCTACCATGCGGCGATGAGCGCGGTGCAGGTCAGCGCCCTGATGGAGGACCGCGCCAAGGTCGAGATCGAGGCCACGGCGGTGCTGCCGGCGCCGGGCTGAACCCGCTCGCGCGGTCCCGCTCGTCGCCCGCACCGACCTCTGGCGGCCGGTTTCTCGTCGTTCGTCACATACTTCTTGCGGCGCAGCGCATTCATTGCAACCATGCGCGTTGGCCGGCGGCGCGTGCCGCGGCCTGCCATTTCATTCCAAAGACCACCGATTCCCTGGGAGCTTTCTCGATGTCGCGTCACCCTGTTGTCGTCGCCCTGCTGGCCTGCGCGCTCGTCGCCGGCTGCAGCCGCGGCCCCAAGGACGATTCCGCCTCGGCGCCGGGCGCCAAGAACGGCGCCAACGGCCAGACGCTGCTGCTGTCGCCCGAAGACCTGCGCACCGTGGGCAGCGGCGACGCCGACCAGGGTCCCGTGATCACCGGCTCCATCCAGCCCGAGCGCCGCGCCGACCTGCGCGCCGAGGTCTCGGCCGTGGTGCTGCAGGTGCTCAAGGAGAACGGCGAGGCGGTGCGCGCCGGCGACCTGCTCGTGCGCCTGGACGACACCGCCATCCGCGACAGCCTCGGCTCGGCGGACGAGGCCGTGCGTGCGTCCACCCAGGCCTTCGACCAGGCCGAGCGGCAGGTCCAGCGCCTCAAGACGCTCCAAGGCCAGGGCATGACCTCGATGCAGGCGCTCGAAGACGCCGAGGTCCGCCGCAACAACGCGCAAAGCGACCTGGTGGCGGCCAGGGCGCGGGCGGTGGCGGCGCGCCAGCAGCTGCGCCGCACGGAGGTGCGCGCGCCGTTCGACGGCGTGGTGAGCGAGCGCAAGGTATCGGCCGGCGACACCGCCGCGGTCGGCAAGGAACTGGTCAAGGTGATCGATCCGCGCAGCATGCGCTTCGAGGGCCTGGTGGTGGCCGACCGCATGCACGACCTGCAGATCGGGCAGGCGGTGCACTTTCGCATCAACGGCTATCCGCAAAGCGAGTTCCTCGGCCGGGTCAAGCGGGTCGACGCGACCGCCAACGCCACGACCCGCCAGGTCGAGGTGCTGGTCGAGTTCGCCGGCGGCGACGCACCGCGCGTGGCGGGGCTCTACGCCGAAGGCCGGGTGGCGGCCGGCGGGGCGCAGGCGCTGATGCTGCCGCCGGTGTCGGTGGTGCAGTCGGGCGACAAGGCCTACGTCTGGCGCGTCAATGCCAAGAGCAAGACGCTGGCCAAGGTGCCGGTGCAACTGGGCGAACGCGACCCGCGCAGCGGCGAATTCCCGCTCAAGGGCGGCCTGGCCGCCGGCGAGCAGATCCTGCGCAATCCCGGCAGCACGCTGGTCGACGGGCAGAAGATCGAGTTCGCGAATGCGTCGACGGGCACGATGCCCGCCTCGGCCGGAGGTTGAGCGATGTTCCTCTCCAACTTCAGCATCAGCCGGCCGGTGGCCACGGTGGTCATCATCATCGCGTTGATGGGCATGGGCCTGCTCGCGCTGAACAAGCTGCGCGTCAACCAGATCCCCGACGTCGAGAACCCGATGCTCGTGGTCACCATCCCGTACCCGGGGGCGTCGCCCGACACGGTCGAGCGCGAGGTGATCAACCGGGTCGAGAAGGCGCTGCAGAGCATCTCCGGCGTGCACGAGGTGCGCTCCACCGCGAGCGAGAACCAGGCGCGCATCCTGCTCATCTTCGAGTTCAGCAAGAACCTGATCGAGGCGGCCGACGAGGTGCGCAACGCCATCGGCACCGTGCGCTACAAGCTGCCCACCGAGATCCGCGAGCCGATCCTGCAGCGCATGGACCCGTCGGCGCAGCCGATCATGCAGCTCGCGCTGGCATCGACCCGGCAGACCCATGCCGAGATCTCGCGCCTGGCCGAGGACCAGCTCGCCGACAAGTTCCGCGGCCTGCCCGGCGTGGCCGTGGTGGCGGTCAACGGCTCGTTGCAGCGCGAACTCTCCGTGCTGCTGCACGCGGAGAAGCTGCGCGAGTACAACATCTCGGTGGCCGAGGTGGTGCAGGCGCTGCGCAACCAGAACACCACCGCGCCGGTGGGCAAGGTGCGCGGCACGCTCGAGGACCAGAGCATCCGCCTGGTCGGGCGCATCGAGTCGCCGGCGCAGTTCGAGCAGATCGTGGTGCGCCGCCGCGGCGACGAGGTGGTGCGCCTCGGCCAGCTCGCCAGCGTGCAGGACGGCTTCGCCGAGCTCACCAGCTTCAGCGCGCGCAACGGCCGCGCCAACGTCGGCCTGTCGATCACCCGCGCACGCGACGCGAGCACCGTGTCGGTGGCCGCCGAGGTGCGCAGCCTGGTCGACGAGCTGCGCAAGACGCTGCCCGCCGGCACCACGCTGGACGTGACGCTGGACGGCGGCAAGGACGCGCAGAACAGCCTGGACAACGTGGTGCACGCGCTGATCTTCGGCGCCGGCCTCACCATCTTCGTGGTCTACGTCTTCCTCAACAGCTGGCGCTCGACGCTGATCACCGCGCTCAGCCTGCCGACCTCGGTGATCGCGGCCTTCATCGCCGTCTGGCTGTGCGGGTTCACGCTCAACTTCATGACGCTGCTGGGCCTGTCGCTGGCGATCGGCGTGCTGATCGACGACGCCATCGTGGTGCGCGAGAACATCGTGCGCCACATGGAGCGCGGCGAGGAGCGGCGCACCGCGGCGCTGCACGGCACGGCCGAGATCGGGCTGGCGGTGGCCGCCACCACGTTCTCCATCGTCGCGGTGTTCGTGCCGGTGGCGTTCATGCCCGGCGTGTCCGGCGAATGGTTCCGGCCGTTCGCGCTGACGGTGGTCGCCTCGGTGCTGGTGAGCCTGTTCATCAGCTTCACGCTCGATCCGATGCTGTCGGCCTACTGGGGCGATCCGCCGGGCCACCAGCACGCCGCTCGCAGAGGCTTCGGGCGCTGGCTGCAGCGATTCAACATCTGGTTCGACCACCAGGCCGACCGCTACGGCCGCATCATCGCGTGGGCGCTGCACCACCGGGTGTGGATGTTCATCTTCGCGATCGCCAGCTTCGTCGGCGCGATCGTCCTGCAGTCCACCTTCGGCGGGTCGAGCTTCCTGCCGACCGGCGACTACGGCACCATCGCCGTGGACGTGCGCACCCCGCCGAGCAGCAGCCTCGAATACGCCAAGCTCAAGCTCGAGGCCGCGGCCGCGCTGGCACGCACCCTGCCCGAGGCGAAGGCGACCAACAGCTACGTCAACCCGAGCGGCGGGCGCATCTATGTCGACATCGGCAAGAGCACCGAGCGCAAGCGCGGCCTGACCGAGGTCTCCACCGACCTGCGCCAGCGCGTGGCGCGGCTGGTGGGCGCCGAGTACACGGTGCTCGACAACCTCAGCAACGGCGCGCAGAAGGAAGTGCAGATCCGCTTCCATGGCGCCGATTCGCGCCGCCTGCTGGCGATCACCAACGAGTTCATGGACAAGCTGCGCAAGGTGCCGGGCGCGGTGGACGTCGGCCTGTCGGAGCAGGACCCGCAAGAGGAGCTGAAGATCGAGCTCGACCGCGGCCTGGCCGACGCGCTGGGCATCTCGGTGGCCGACGCGGCGCAGACGCTGCGGGTGGCCTTCGCCGGGATCGAGGTCGGCGACTGGGTCGACCCGACCGGCGAGACCCGCGACGTGGCGGTGCGCCTGCATCCGGACGACCGGGTCGACGCGAGCAGCATCGAGCGGCTGCCGGTGGCGGTGAGCACCACCGGCATGGTGGTGCCCCTGGACCAGATCGCCACCGTGACCATGGGGCGGGCGCCGTCGCAGATCCAGCACATCGACGGCAAGCGCATGATCTCGGTGAGCGCCAACGCGCAGGGCCGCTCGCCCGGCGAGGTGACGGCCGACGCGCTGAAGATCGCCAACGCCATGCACTACCCCGAGGGCTACGGCGTCGACCTGGGCGGCGCCTCGCGCGACCAGCAGGAAGTGTTCACGCAGATGGCGATCTCGCTGGTCACCGGCATCCTGCTGATGTACCTCGTGCTGGTCATGCAGTTCGGCTCCTTCACCGCGCCGCTGCCGGTGATGCTGTCGCTGCCGCTGTCGATGATCGGCGTGGTGCTCGCGCTCCTGGTCACGCACAGCACCCTGAACCTGATGAGCTTCATCGGCATCATCATGCTGGTCGGCCTGGTGGCCAAGAACGCCATCCTGCTGCTCGACGCGGCGCGCGTGCTCGAGAAGGACGGCATGCCGCGCGAGGACGCGCTGATGGCCGCCGGCCGCAAGCGGCTGCGCCCGATCCTGATGACGACCTTCGCGCTGATCGCCGGCATGCTGCCGGTGGCCATCGGCGTGGGCGAGGGCGGCGAGTTCTACCGGCCAATGGCGGTCGCCATCATCGGCGGCGTGATCACTTCCACGCTGCTCACGCTGCTGGTGATCCCGAGCTTCTACGACAGCATCGAGATCGCGCGCGACCGCGCCATCGCCAAGTTCCGCCGCCGCGCGCAGCGCTGGAACGTCGCGCTGGCCTTCGTCGCGACCTTCCTGGAAGCCCTGGCCACGCTGGTGCTGCTGCGCTTCGTCTATCGCCTGCTGCGGCGGCTCGCCGGGCTGGCCGCGCGGCGCCCGGCGCCGGCGTGAGTCGGCGCCGCGGGTATCCGGTTTGCCGGCACCATGATGCGCGGGCGCGGCCCGCGCAAGGAGCCCGCCATGACGCGCAAGCCGAACCCCGCGCCGCCGACCGAGGACTACCCGAGTTCGCTGTCGGGCGGCGAACCTCGCGACGACGACCACCACCGGCTGGGCGAGACCGAACGTCGCAGCCCGCGGGTGGACAAGGTCGATCCGTCCGCCTCGCCAGGCGAATCGGCGCCCGGCAAGACGCAGCCCGCGGCCGAACGCGGCAAGCGGCGCTGAGTCAGGCCAGCGGCGGCAGGCCGTGCCGCGCGCGGGCGCGGGTGCAGGCGTCGTCGGGCAATCCCAGCGGTGCGCGCAGGCCGAATTCGCGGCACGGGGAAGGTCGCCACTCGTAGATGCCGCAGTGCGCGTCGCGGCCGACGGTGCCCACCAGCGCGGCACAACGCGGTGCGGCATGGTCGGTGCCGCGCATGCGGCACAGGCGCTCGTTGACCTCCACGCTCAGGCCGGCAGGCACCTGGCCGCCGCAGTCGTCGAGCTCCTCGCGGGCGAAGTCGACCCGAAACGCGGCGCAGCAGGCGCCGCAGCGGGTGCAGGGATTGGATTCGACCGGCATCGCGCCAGTGTAGAGGCGAGACTGGGCGCATCCGGCGGCCCAAAACCCCCACCCGCGACGAAGGTTCGGGCGTGACCGGCGGCCCCGTCTCAGAGGATGATGGATCGCCCCGCTGCGCGGCAGCATTCAGTCAAAGAGGACACGCCATGGTGACACCGCAGGAGAGCGACATCGGCAAGGAGGTGAGGGCGGCGCTGGAGGTCGATCCGCGGGTCGACCTGCATCGCTTCCCGATCGACATCGTGAGCGACGGCGACGGCATGCTGCGGCTCGAAGGTGAGGTGGAGAGCATCGCCGCCAAGCGGGTGGCGTTCGGGCTGGCGCAGCGCGTGTCGGGCCTGCAGCGGGTGATCGACGCCCTGAGGCTGGTGCCGGCCGAGCCGCGCGGCGACGGCGAGATCCGCGATGCGCTCGCACGCGGTCTGCTGCAGCAGCCCGAGCTGCGCAACTGCACGCTGCGCCAGCAAAGCCGCGGCAAGAGCGAGATGGTGCAGGAGGCGCACGACGACTGGCCCAGCGGCGAACTGGCCTTCGACGTGGCTGAAGGCGTGGTCACGCTCGACGGCCGGGTGATCAGCCTGTCGCACAAGCGCATGGTGGAGGCGATCGCCTGGTGGACGCCCGGCGCGCGCAACGTGGTCAACCGCCTCGAGGTGGTGCCCGCCGAGGACGACAACGACGACGAACTGGCCGACGCAATCCGGCTCGTGTTCGAGATGGACCCGCTCGTGCATGCCGATCAGATCACGATCAAGGCGCACGCCGGCGCGGTCACCCTGGCCGGCGTGCTGGCCCGCCAGGAAGAATGCCGCATGGCCGAGATGGACGCCTGGTCGGTATGGGGCGTGACCGAGGTCCGCAACGAGATCGAGGTGCAGGCCGGCTGAGCGGCGGGCCGGCATTTCAGCGGCGCGGTGCGCGGCCGGCGCCGCGGCGCGAGCCCATCTCCTCGCCCATGCGGCGCAGGGCCGCTTCGTCGAACAGCGCGCGCGCCGCCGGATAGACGATCGTCTCCTCGGTGCGGATGTGGTCGTCGTAGAGCGCACGAAAGCGGTTGGCCGCGGCGATCTGCGCGGGACCGAAGTCGCTGCCGCGCCCGGCGGCCAGGGCGGCCAGCGGCGTGCGCAGCCGCGCCCAGCGCTTCTCCATCGCGAGATGGTCCTCCTGCAGGCGCAGCACGGCGCTGCGCACGACGGGATCGGCGACCTGGGCGAGCACCGCCGGAAAGATGTGCTGTTCCTCGTCCTCGTGGTGGTGCGGCCCGGCGATGTCGAAGTAGCGCAGCACGTCCTGCGCCGCCTGGAACACCGCATCGTCGATGCGGCCCTCGGCCACGCGTTCGCACAGGCGCCGCAGCAGGTCCAGGCTGCGCTGCACGCGCTCGTGGCAGGCATGCAGCATCTCCATCGGCTCGTCGAATCCGACGGCGGGGGTGCTGAAGCCGGGCAGCGGGGCGGGCGAATGCGGTCGGGCCATGGGCGGGCACAGATGTATGCGTGCGGGACACGCCACCATAACCGCTGCATCGTCCAGGTGCATTGATGACCGTCACGGCCCCGCGTGGGCCGCGGCCTCTGGTGCGTACGTCGCGCGGTGGAGCGTGGCTCAGCGCGCTGCGTCGGCGGCACGCACCACGGTCACGGTGCAATCGGATTCGGCCACCACCTGCGCCGAGACGCTGCCGAGATAGCGGCGCAGCACCGAGCTGCTGCGCGCGCCCATCACGATGTGGTCGACCTGGTTCTTGCGCGCGTAGTCGACGATCGCGGTGGCCGCGTCGGGCGCCTCGATGACGTGGAAGGTGACGCGCGCGTCCTGCTCCTCGTGGGCCAGGGTCTTGGCCACGGTGAGCGAGTGCACGACCGGCCGCGCCCAATGCTTGAGCTGGACCAGCAGGTTCACGTGGCGGCTGCTGCCGTCGCGCTCCATCAGCTCGTCCATGCCGATGCGATTGGTCTTCATGACCGCGAGGCAGGCCAGGCGCGCGCCGGGCTCGGTCTGCATGACGCGCTGCACCGTCGTCTGGATCGCCTCCAGCAGCTTCGGTTCGGCGCCGGCCACGTCGACCGCCGCCAGCACGATGGGGCTGCGCGCGGTCTGCTCGGCGACGCCGGCCGACGCGGCGTGCGGCTCGGCGCCCACCGCGCTGAACCAGCGCCGCAAGGTGCGCCAGCCGCCGGGGCGCCGTGCCGCGCGCTCGGCGCGTGCCGTCAGCACCACCTGCTCGGGGTTCTGAAGGTCGAAGGCGAGCTGCGCTGCACTCTGGTGGCGCTTGTCGGGCGAGACCTCGAGGCAGCGCAGGATGATCTCCTGCAGCCAGGGCGGAATCTCGGGGCGCAGCGAACGCGGCGGCTCGGGGTCGCGGTACAGGCGCTGGCGCAGGCCGCGCACGGTGGTCGGGTGGCCGAACGGACGCACGCCGGTGGCTAGGTGATAGAGCATCACGCCAAGCGCGAACAGGTCGCTGCGCGGGTCGTTGCGCACGAATTGAACCTGTTCGGGCGACATGTAGGGCCCGGTGCCCATGGGCAGCTCGAACTCCTCTTCCAGCAGATCGGGCAACTGGTCGTGGCGCGACAGGCCGAAGTCCACCAGCACCACGTCGCCGGGCCGGCCGTCGGGTCCGGGGCGAAAGAGGATGTTGCTGGGTTTCACGTCGAGATGGACCACGTGCTGGCGATGCAGGTCGTGCAGCGCGATGGCCACGCGCGCGCCGATGTCGGCCACCTCGGCGACGGGGATCGGCGCCTCGTCCAGGCGCGGGCGCAGCGAGGGCCCGTCGATTCGCTCCATGACGATGTAGGGCTGCCGCGTGAAGTCGCCCTTGGCGATGAACTTCGGCACGTGCGGGCCCGACAGCGTGGGCAGGATCATCTGCTCGACCTCGAAGCCGACGATGGTGGCCGGGTCGTCGCCGCCCTGGATGCGCGGCACTTTCATGATCAGCGGCAGGCCGTTGCCCGCGCCGTCGGCGCGGCTCACGCGCCACAGCGTCGCCATGCCCCCCTGGTGCGCGCGCTCGTCGAGGCGAAAGCCGTCGACCACATCGCCCGCTGCCAGTTGCGCCGGCGGGACGGGACGGGGCTGCGCGGGCTCAGTCGCCATCGACCAGACGTTCGGCCAGCCGCTCGGGCAGGCCGGCGGCGCGGATCTTCCCGGCCGCAGCCTCGTGATCGTAGGGAACGCGGTGGAAGGTGAGCGAGGCGTCGGCGATGTCGAACATCGCGTAGCAGGCGGCCGGGTTGCCGTCGCGCGGCTGGCCGGCGGAGCCGGGGATGATCAGCCACTGCCGCTGCGGCGACAGCGGGATCGGCACCTCGGGCACCGGCACGAATTCGCCCGCCTTGCCGGTGGCCGTGAGATGGAACAGCTTGGGCTCGTGCACGTGGCCGCAGAAGGTGAAGCGGCAATCGGTGCTGTGCAGGCTGCGGATCGCCTCCATGCGGCTCAGGATGTAGGCCCACTGGGTGGGCGCGAAAGCGTTGGCGTGCACGAACAGGCGGTCCTCCTCGCGCACCGACATGGGAAGGCCCGCGAGGAACGCCAGCTGTTCGTCGTCGAGGTGCTTGCGCGTCCAGGCCACGACCTCGCGCGCCTGCGGGACCATGGTCGGCGTGGGGCCGCGCACCACCGCGCTGTCGTGATTGCCCATCACCGCGATCGCGCCCTCGCGCACATGCCGCATCACGAGATCGACTACCCAGCCCGGCTCGGCGCCGTAGCCGACGAAGTCGCCCAGGAAGGCATGGCGCTCGGCCCCCTGCGCCGCGGCGTGCGCCATGACGGCCTCGACGGCCTCGCGGTTGGCGTGCAAGTCGGTGACCAGGGCGAGCTTCATGCTCCCGACATCGTAAGCGATGCGGGAAGTTCGTCCTTCTGGCTGGAGCCTCCTCCCGGAGGAGGCTGGAGGAGCGGTGAGATCGGCCGAAGGCTAGGAGCTGCGCTCCTAGCCGATGCGCCCGAGCAGCAGGTACTCCATCAGCGCCTTCTGCACATGCATGCGGTTCTCGGCCTCGTCCCACACCACCGACTGCGGGCCGTCGATGACCTCGGCCTCGACTTCCTCGCCGCGGTGCGCCGGCAGGCAGTGCATGAACAGCGCGTCGGCCCGCGCGGCGGCCATCATCTCGCGGTCCACGCACCAATCGGCGAAGGCCTTCTGACGCGCCTCGTTCTCGGCCTCGTAGCCCATGCTGGTCCAGACGTCGGTCGTGACCAGGTGCGCACCGCGGCAAGCGTCGAGCGGGTCCTTGAAGGTCTTCACGCAGCCGGGGTTGTTCACGCCGGCGACCTTGGCATCGACCTCGTAGCCGCCGGGCGTGCTCACGTGCACCGTGAAGCCCAGGATGTCGGCCGCCTGCAGCCAGGTGTTGGCCATGTTGTTGCCGTCGCCCACCCACGCCACCACCTTGCCCGCGATGCTGCCGCGGTGCTCGATGTAGGTGAAGACGTCGGCCAGGATCTGGCAGGGGTGGTATTCGTTGGTCAGCCCGTTGATCACGGGCACGCGCGAATTGGCGGCGAAGGCCTCGATCTTGGTCTGCTCGAACGTGCGGATCATCACCAGGTCGACCATGCGGCTGATCACGCGGGCGCTGTCCTCGATCGGCTCGGCGCGGCCGAGCTGGCTGTCGCCGGTGGTCAGGTTCACCACCGAGCCGCCCATCTGGTACATGCCGGCCTCGAAGCTCACGCGCGTGCGGGTGCTGGCCTTCTCGAAGATCATCGCCAGCGTGCGGTCGACCAGCGGCGTGTACTTCTCGTAGTTCTTGAAGCGGCGCTTGATGATGGCCGTGCGATCGAAGAGGTAGGCGTACTCCTCGGCGCGGAAGTCCTTGAACTGCAGGTAATGCTTGGACAGGCTCATGCCGGGTTTCATGCTGGAGTGGTGGACGCGAGGAAGTCCTTGATGAGCGGGACCAGGATGGCGACGATCTGCTGCGCCTCGGGCAAGCTCAGGATCAGCGGCGGCAGCAGGCGGATCACGCGCTCGGCGGTGACGCTGATCATGAGGCCGGCCTCGGCCGAGCGCAGCAGCAGCTCGCCGCAGGGGCGGTCCAGCTCGATGCCGATCATCAGGCCCTGGCCGCGGATCTCCACGAAGCCCGGCACGCCCTCGAGCTCGCGCTGGAGCGCGCCGCGCAGCGCCGCACCGACGTGCGCCGCGTTGTCGAGCAGCTTGTCCTCTTCCATGATGGTGAGCGTCTCGATGCCGGCCCGCATCGCCAGCGGATTGCCGCCGAAGGTGGTGCCGTGATTGCCGGCGCCCAGCACGTTGGCGGCCTTCGGGCCGCACACGATCGCGCCCACCGGCACGCCCGAGCCCAGCCCCTTGGCCAGCGGCATGACGTCGGGCCGGATGCCCGCCCACTGGTGCGCGAACCACTTGCCGGTGCGGCCGATGCCGCACTGCACCTCGTCGAGCATCAGCAGCCAGCCGCGCTCGTCGCAGATGCGGCGCACGCCCTGCAGGTATTCGATCTTCGCCGGGTTGATGCCGCCCTCGCCCTGGATCACTTCGAGGAAGACGGCGACCACGTTCGGGTTGCTCGCGGCGACCTGCTCGATCGCTGCCGCGTCGTTCAGCGGCACGCGCACGAAGCCTTCGACCAGCGGCTCGAAGCCCGCCTGCACCTTGGCGTTGCCGGTGGCCGACAAGGTGGCGATCGAGCGGCCATGAAAAGCCTTCTCGTAGACCACGATCTCCGGGCGGGCGATGCCCTTGTCGTGCCCGAACTTGCGCGCGATCTTGATCGCGCCCTCGTTGGCCTCCAGGCCGGAGTTGCAGAAGAACACGTTGGCCAGGCCGGAGATCTCGCACAGCTTGGCGGCGAGCCTTTCCTGCAACGGCGCGGCGTAGTAGTTGGAGGTGTGGATGAGCTTGCCGACCTGCTCCTGCAGCGCCGGCACCAGCTTCGGATGCGCGTGGCCCAGCGTGTTGACCGCGATGCCGGCCAGGCCGTCCAGGTACTTCTTGCCGTCCGTGTCCCACAGCCAGCAGCCTCGGCCATGCGACAGGGCCATCGGCAGGCGGCCGTAGGTCTTCATCACATGGGGTTCCGGGGTGGCAGGGACTTTGTCGGGGGCGTTCATCGCAGGAGGGGCTCCAGGTTGGACACGAGAGGGCTGCCGGGGCAAGCCGACAGGAGGCCGTAAGCACGAATCGCGATGATCTCGCTCTCGTGCCGGAGCGATTGATTCTAAGGGTCGGCCCGCAGATGCCGATGTGCTGCACATGGGCTCATCCGACAGGCTCCCTGGGCGTGCTGCAGCGCAGCACAAACACGGCACAATACCGGTTTTGTCTCGATCGCCGTTGTGGATCGAGCGCCTGACCTGGGCCGCCTGGCCGGCCCGACCGCTTCGAATGACCGACCCCAAACCGCGCCAAGTCTTCATCCAGGGCATCACCCAGGACGGCAAGACCTTCAGGCCGAGCGACTGGGCCGAACGCCTGTGCGGTGCGATGTCGTGCTTCCGGCCCGAGGGCGTGCGCAGCGGCCCGCATGCGCACATCGGCTATTCGCCCTACTGCGTGCCGCGGGTGATCAACGGCGTGAAGTGCGTGATCGTCAACGAGAAGCTGCGCGACATCGAGCCCATGGCCTGGGACTTCGTGATGAACTTCGCCCGCGACAACAAGCTGCAGCACGCCGACGGCTGCCTTCTGCCGGAGACTGCGGCGGCGCCTGCCAGGCGCGAATGAAGGCAGCGGCGAGCGCCAAAGCAAAAGGGCTCGCGATGCGAGCCCTTTGCGTTTCCCACCCGGATGTCTGGCGCTTCAGGCCGAGGCGGCGAGCGCCTTGATCTTGGCGGACAGGCGGCTCTTGTGGCGAGCGGCCTTGTTCTTGTGGAAGATGCCCTTGTCGGCGACGGAGTCGATGACGCTCTGGGCGGTCTTGAACAGGTCGGTGGCCTTGGTCTTGTCGCCCGAGGCGACGGCCTTCTGGACGTTCTTGACGACGGTGCGGAACTTGGAACGCAGCGCCGTGTTGGCGGCGTTGAGCTTCACGTCCTGGCGGACGCGCTTGCGGCCCGACGCGATGCGAACGGTCTTTTTCTTGGCTTTGGAAGAAGTGGCCATATGCGATTGCCTAAAGCTTTGGAGTCCAGGTGGGGCAAAGACCGCGAGTATAGCATCGGCGACGTAGCGCCTCCAAACCGACCCCGAGGAGGTGCTGGTTCAGTTTGATGGCTGTCCGGTTACAAACCGACGGCGCCCCGGTTTCAAATGCCTTCGTTTCCTGGCGCCCGGCTTCCGTCGCCGGGAGCGCCGTTTGCCCGGAATTGTCACAATTCGTCCTAGCGACCGCACCGCTTCGGGTCAACCCCCAGGCACGCGTGTTGCGTTTAGGAATGGCTTAATGGACATTTCGCTTCATGGCAGACACACAGCGAGCCCCCGCGGCCGTCGTGAAGGCATTGAAAGAAAGTCGGCATGGCCGGCAATGGCTGGTCGGAGTGCTTCTTTTCGTCGGTTCGTGGGTGCTCGCGTCGTTCATATGCTATGGCCTCATCGCATGCGGGAGTGGCCATTGGATCGAATTGTTCAACGGGGCGACGTGGCCTCCTCAATTTTTGCCGGGAGCGGCCGAAGAAGCGCATACGCCGATCCGCACGCTGCCGTTCTACATCGTGTTGGGGTTTCGCACCGTACTCAACCTTGGCATCGTGCTATCAGCAGCGTTCGTTCTGTACCTCTTGTCTACGGGTCAGTTGAAGGAGTGGCTTATGAGCAAACTTGAATCCGTCCTGAGCACGCGTGATGCGGCGCTGGCGGCATTCCTCATCCACAAGATGAAGGAAAAGATCGACGTGACCCCAGAGATCCGGCAGAAGATGTTCGACGCCGCCGGCGAGTTCCATGAGACAGAGGCGGGCCGCAGGTTTCTCAAATCGTTCTTGACCGCCGTGCGCACGGGACAGCCAATGCACGACTGACCGTCTCGCCATTGGTCAGGGCTAGAACACTGCGAAGCAGGGAGCGCGTATGACGGACGAGGAGTGGGGGGTGTGGAACACGATCACCCGAGGTCTCGGCACCAATGACCCAAATCCGCCGGACGAGGTACTAGATTGGGCAATCGGACTTGGTGAGGCCACCAGCGTTTCGATGGGCCGCGTCATCGAGATTTTCGAAGCGATCATGCGGGGCGTCCAGCCCGGAACCCCGCCTCTCTGATTTGCCCAATCAACTCTCCATCGTGTCGGCCATCGCCACGATGTCTTCCATGCTCCACAGCGTGTCGGTGATGCCAGCGGCCATCGCGGGGCTGCACCGCACCGAGCTATGAATCTTCACGTAGTTGTAGACCATGAAGTAGAAGCTCATGGCGTGCATGTGGTTCGCCATCTTCTTGCTGAACGCATTCGTGAGCCGCGTGAGGCGACGGTTGCCCATGCGCAGGCTCAGGTTCGAGCGTTCAACGATTGACGTGCTGACATGCTTCATGTCGGGGGTGCCGTTTACGGCAGCCTTGGAGCAGGTGACGAATTCAGGCGGGCTGTACCGGCGGCGCGCTTCGACAACTGCCGGGCCACCGGCGTAGGACTTGTTCAGCACGGCGTAGTCAACGTATCCGCGAAAGGCTGCTTCAACGGCGTCGGGATAGACGTTCCATCCGTCCGTTGTGAGTTGCACGCGGGTGGCAAGGCGCGATGCCAAGTCGGCGATGAATTCAAACGTGCATGCACGATTGCGCTGGCCTACGAGCCAGCAGGGCATGAGTTTCGTGTCTGGATCGATCGCGGTGAACGTGTAGCAGTCGCCATAGCCCTCGGGATGATCGGCTCGCACTGACTTTTCCTTCGCTCCAACGAACGACCAAATTTCGTCCACCTCGATGCGCTTGCAGCGCAGGCTACGCATCTCGCGGTCTTGGTATAGCGCGCATGCCTCGCCGACATCCGCCAGAAGCTTGAGCACCGTGTTCTTGCTCGCGCCAGTGATCCGGCACGCGGCATTGATGCCAGAGCCTTCGGACAGCACTGAGAGGATGCGCGCGCGATCTTCGGTGCTGAGGCGGTTCATTTCGATTTCTCAAGCATTTCGCTCATTTTGAGTATAGAGGCTGAAACACTTAAGTCAAGCATAACGTTCAGTTTGCGATTTGGTGCAAGTAGGGGTAGGATCGCAAACAAATGGATCAGCCACAATATCGAACGCCAGGACAACTGATAGAAGCTCTGCTACGTGAGCGCGGCTGGAGCAACCGCGTTTTGGCCGCAGTGCTAGAGGTTGAGGAAACCGGGGTCAGCAAGGTCATCGCGGCGAAGAAGGCTGTCACGCCGGAACTGGCCATCCTTCTTGAAGAAGTCTTCGGCGTTCCCGCTGAGAGATTCTTGGAACTTCAGCGAACCTTAGACCTTGCCAAAGCAAGAATCGTCAGCATCCCCAACCCACGGCGCGCCATGCGCGCGCAACTTTTCGCGGAGCTACCGATTGCGGAGTTGATTCATCGACGTTGGATCAACGTCGACGACATGCGCGACTTGGGTGCCGTCGATGCCGCGCTTACAGGGTTCTTCGATGGTCAGAATCCCGCTGATGTCGCAGCTACTCCACATGCGGCAAAGAAGACATCGGCGGGTGAACAGCCATCGGCCGCGCAACTGGCGTGGCTCTATCGTGTTCGACAGATCGCCAAGGAACTGCTAGTTCCCCGCTACGAGGAGGCTGCAGCGCGAGCCGCAATTCCGAAGTTGAAATCGCTTCTGAGCGCGCCCGAGGAGGCACGGCACGTACCGAGAATACTTCAGGAGTGCGGAATCAGGCTCGTGCTTGTAGAGGGGCTGAAGTCATCGAAGATCGACGGGGTTTGCGTTTGGCTCGATGAGCACTCTCCGGTGATCGGCATGACAATGCGTTTTGATCGGATGGACAACTTCTGGTTTGTTCTACGGCATGAACTAGAGCATGTTCTGCAGAGACACGGCATCACAGATCCGTCGCTAGACGTTGACTTAAACGGCTCCGTCGTGGACGACGAGGAGAAGGTTGCCAACGCCGCCGCGTCCGACTTCTGCGCCCCCAGAGTCAGAATCGACAGCTTCATTCAAAGAAAGGCCCCGATATTTCCGGAGCGGGACTTTCTAGGCCTTGCCAAGGTGCTTGGGGTGCATCCTGCCCTGGTCGCCGGACAGATCCAATTCAAGACAGGCAGGTACGACCTGTTTAGGTCACACCTTGTGAAGATTCGTGATCGCATTCTGCCGAGTGCGGTTGTGGATGGTTGGGGCGACGTTGCTCCAGTTGGTATTCATTAAGGAGCACTCGTGAATCGAAATGAGCGACTGCAAGCCGTAATGCAGCGATACAAAGCTGAGACTGGCGAGAAAGTAATCGACCTGGATAAGGTTGCCGATTGGGCGATTGAGCGCGGCGCGACACTACCAAAGCCAAAGACAGCTCGTGAAATTTTCGCCGCTCAACTCGCTGACGCCGCTCGGGCCGAGTATCGCGTGGATCCCAAGACCGGGCTGTCATACCGCGCAAACCATGCGCTTCGACAACGAACGCGAGATGGGCGGCAGTATGTGTTGTGGGTCGACATGGAGGACGCAACGCGCCCGCAAATGCTGTGGTCGCTGTCAGATCGTCGCCAGCAAATGGTTGGTGACGCGGTTCATCTGAAAATCGACGAGATGATCTGGAACAGCAAGCACCCCGACGAGGAACAAATCCAGCTGGAGATGAACTTCACGGATGACGTTGAGGAGCGGCTGAACTCGCCCGGCTATGGCGCCGGGGAGGCCGCCTAGGCCCCCTTTTTCCAGCGAGCTTGCGCGGCTACACGCGCAATCTCCGAGCGCTGTTCTGGCGTTAACGCTGTTGCCCTGACAGCGCCGCCCTTTAGTCCGCCTTTGCGCCCGCGCTCCTGCTTCTTGGTGGGGGCGGGCGCGGGCGCGGACGCTTCGCCTGTTGCCCGCATGAACACGTCATGCGCAACCTGCGTGAAGTCCTTTTTTGCGGCCATCAGTTGACCTTAGCACGAGCGAAACCAGGTAGCTAGCGACCTGTTACCGGGCCGCTTTCAAAGTGAACCACGACCCCCGAGGACGTTAGTGGGTACTTTCTATAATCGCCGCTTTCCCACCCAGGCGAGTGCGTTTGCGGGCCGCCCGAACCATCGATGAACCTGCTCAAGGCCGCCTCCACCGTCTCGCTGCTCACCCTGGCCTCGCGCATCACCGGGCTGCTGCGCGAGGTGCTGCAGGCCTCGCTGTTCGGCGCCAATGCCCTCACCGACGCCTTCAACGTCGCGTTTCGCATCCCGAACCTGCTGCGCCGGCTGGTGGGCGAGGGCGCCTTCTCGCAGGCGTTCGTGCCGCTGCTGGCCGCCTCGCACGCGCGCGACGGCGACGAGGCCACGCGCGGCCTGGTCGACGCGGTCGCCACGGTGCTGCTGTGGGCGCTGGTGGGCATCTGCGTCATCGGCATCGTGGGCGCGCCGCTGCTGGTGTGGCTGATGGGCTCGGGCCTGCGCGCGAGCGGCGGGTTCGATCCGGCGGTGCTGATGACGCGCTGGATGTTCCCCTACATCGCCTGCATGTCGCTGGTGGCTCTGTCTGCCGGCATCCTCAATACCTGGCGGCGCTTCGTGGTGCCGGCGGCCACGCCGGTGCTGCTCAACCTGGCGTGGATCGCCGCCATGCTGCTGCTCACGCCGCTGTTTCGCCGGCACGGCATCGAGCCCATCTACTCGCTCACCGTGGGCGTGATGATCGGCGGCGTGCTGCAGCTGGCGGTGCAGGTGCCCGCCCTGCGCCGGGTCGGCATGTGGCCGCACTTCGGCCTCACCTGGTCGCGGCTTCGCGCTGCCTGGGCGCACGAGGGCGTGCACCACGTGCTGCGCAAGATGGCGCCGTCGCTGCTGGGCGTGTCGGTGGCCCAGATCTCGCAGCTCATCAACACGCAGATCGCCAGCCACCTGGGCGCGGGCGCCGTCTCGCTGCTCACCTACGCGGACCGGCTGATGGAGTTTCCGTCCGCGCTGCTGGGCGTCGCGCTGGGCGTGGTGCTGACGCCGCAGCTGTCGGCGGCCTACGCGCGCCAGGACGAAGCCGCCTATTCCGGCCTCATCGAATGGGGCCTGCGCCAGCTCATGCTGCTGGCGCTGCCCTGTGCGGTGGCGCTGCTGGTGTTTGCCGAGCCGCTGGTGGCCACCTTGTTCCAGCGGGGCGCGTTCAAGGCGGCGGACGTGCATCTCACCGCGCTCGCGGTGAGCGGCTACGGCGTCGGCCTGATCGGCATCGTCTCGATCCGCATCCTGGCGCCCGGCTACTTCGCGCGCCAGGACACCCGCACGCCGGTACGCGTCGGCGTGGGCGTGCTGGTGCTCACCCAGCTGTTCAACCTGCTGTTCGTCTTCGCCCTGCACCTGGGCGTGGCCGGCCTGGCGCTGTCCACCGGCCTGGGCGCGATGGTCAACGCGGGCACGCTGCTCTTCCTGCTGTGGCGTCGCGGCGGCTACCGGCCGGCGCCGGGCTGGGTGCTGTTCCTCGTGCGCCTCGCGGCCGGTTGCGCGGTGATGGGCGCGGGCCTCTGGTGGGCCGGGCGACGGCTCGACTGGCTGGCCATGGCGAGCCTCGAGCGGGCGGGGTGGATGGCACTGGTGCTGGCCGCCGCGGCGCTGATGTACTTCGGCACCCTGATCGCGACAGGCCTGAGGCTGCGCGAGTTCGCCCGGCGCAGCTAAACTGGTCCGTATGTCGGAACCGCTGCAGTTCGAGGCACCCACGGCGCTGGAGTACTTCTCCTCCTTGGTGGCGGACGATGCAAGCCTGTCGCTCATCGAGGCGGCCACCGCGATCGCCCAGGACGAGTATCCCGAGCTCGACACGCAGTCCGTGCTGGCCGACATCGACGCCATGGCCGACAAGCTCAAGCGCCGCATCCCCGCCGATGCGGTGCCGGTGCAGCGGCTGCGCTGGCTCAACCGCTACTTCTTCCAGGAGCTGGGGTTCGCCGGCAACGTCAACAACTACTACGACGCCCGCAACAGCTACCTGCACACCGTGCTGGCCACCCGGCGCGGCATCCCGATCACGCTGGCGGTGCTGTACATCGAGCTCGCCACGCAGATCGGGCTGACCGCGCGCGGCGTGTCGTTTCCGGGGCATTTCCTGATCAAGCTGCGCATGCACACGGGCAAGCAGCACGGCGAGGTGGTGATCGACCCCTTCACGGGCCACTCGCTGTCGCGCGAAGAGCTCGACGAGCTGCTCGGCCCGTACAAGCGCAGCCATGGCCTGCTGGGCGACTTCGATGCGCCGCTGGGGCTGTTCCTGCAGGCCGCGCCGCCGCGCGACGTGCTGGCGCGCATGCTGCGCAACCTGAAGGAGATCCACCGCAGCGCCGAAGACTGGCCGCGCCTGCTGGCCGTCGAGCACCGGCTGGTGATCCTGTTGCCGCATGCCTGGGAGGAGCGGCGAGATCGCGGCCTGGTGCTGGCCGAGCTCGGTCACTACGCGCAGGCGATCGACGACCTGAGCGTCTATCTCGAGCAGCGTCCGGACGCCGAGGACCACGCCACGCTGTCGGTGCGGGTGGCGCAGTTGCGCAACGCCGGCTGGCCGCGGCTGCACTAGGGCCCGCCCGGGGCAGCCCGTAGAATTTCCCTTACCGCGGCGGGCACAAGCCGCGCAGCATTCCCCAGCCGGTGCCTGCCGGCGTCACCGCTCTCTCGATGGACCTTTCCTCCGCACAACGCCGCACGCTATCGTGGCTCGCACTCGGCCTGGCGGCGTTCGCCATGCTGTGGCTGCTGGCGCCGGTGCTGACGCCTTTCCTGGTCGGCGCGGTCCTCGCCTACGCGCTGCACCCGGCCGTCGAGCGGCTGGCGGCGCGGCGCGTGCCGCGCGTGCTCGCGGTGCTGGTGGTCGAGGTGGCGGTGATCGTCGTGCTGGTGGCGCTGCTGCTGCTCATCGTGCCCATCCTGTCGAAGGAGCTGCCCTTGCTGCGCGAGCAGGTGCCGCTGCTGGCGGAGCGCGCCAACCGGGCGCTGACCCCCTGGCTCGCGCAGTTCGGCATCAACGTGGCGCTCGACGTCGACAGCATCAAGGCCGTGGTGCTCAAGTACGCCAACGCCAATGTCGAGGAATGGCTCGCGCGGCTGCTCAGCTCGGCGCGCATCGGCGGCAGCATCCTCCTCGCGCTGCTGGGCAACGTGGTGCTGGTGCCGGTGGTGCTCTTCTACCTGCTGATGGACTGGCCGCGCCTGACGCAGCGGGTGCTGGCGATGGTGCCGCCGCGCCTGCGCCCGGGCTTCGACGGATTCATGAGCGAGTGCGACACGGTGCTCGGCCAGTACCTTCGCGGCCAGCTGCTCGTGATGCTCGGCATGGCGGCCTTCTACAGCATCGGGCTGGCGCTGTTTCGCTTCGACCTCGCGGTGCCGGTGGGCGTGTTCACCGGCCTGGCGATGTTCATCCCGTATCTCGGCTTCGGCATCGGCATGATCCTCGCCCTGCTGGCCGGCGTGCTGCAGTACGCCAGCTGGTACGGCCTCGTGGCGGTGGCGACGGTCTATGGCTTCGGCCAGATGCTCGAAGGCTTCTACCTGACGCCGCGGCTGGTCGGCGAGCGCATCGGCCTCAGTCCGCTGATGGTGATCTTCGCGCTGCTCGCCTTCGGCCATCTGTTCGGCTTTGCAGGCGTGCTGGTCGCGCTGCCGGTGAGCGCCGTGCTGGTGGTGGCCGCGTCGAGGCTGCGCGGCTGGTACCTGCAAAGCCGCCTCTACGCGCCCGAGTGATGAAGCAGATCCCGCTCGCCCTCGCCACCGACGCCGCGCCGAGCTTCGAGAGCTTCGTGCCGGGTCCCAACGCGATGGCGCTGGAGCACCTGCGCCAGTTGCACGCGAATTCGGCACCGGTCTACCTGTGGGGGCCCTCGGGCAGCGGCAAGACGCACCTGCTGCAGGCGCTGGCCCAGCGCTTTCTCCAGCAGGGAGCCCAGGTCGGCTGGTTCACGGCGGCCGACCCGGCGCCGTGGCCGATCGACGAGGGCCGCGCGCTGATCGTCTTCGACGGCTGCGACGCGTTCGATGCCGGCCAGCAGCAATCGGCCTTTGCGCTCTTCGTCGACGCGACCGCGCGCGGCATCCCGATCGCCGCCGCGGGCCGGCTGCCGCCCGTCGACCTGCCCCTGCGCGACGACCTGCGAACGCGCCTGGGCTGGGGTCACGTGCTGGCGCTCCAGCCGCTGTCCGAAGCGGAAACGCGCGCGGCGCTGCGCCGCGATGCCGACCGTCGCGGCCTCTTTCTTTCGGATGACGTCATGGACTACCTGCTCACGCGCTTCGAGCGCGACCTGAAGCACCTGATGGCCCTGCTGGACCGGCTGGATGACTACGCGCTCGCCAACAAGCGCGCGATCACGGTGCCGCTGCTCAAGCAGATGCTGGCGGAGGACGGCGCATGACGGCCGCCCGCAGCTTGTGCCTGTTCGACCTCGACGAGACCCTGATCCCGCTCGATTCGGACCACGCCTGGGGCGAGTTCATCATCCGCCTGGGCTGGGTCGACGAGGCCGAGTTCCGGCGACGCAACGACGAGTTCTTCGCCGACTACAAGGCGGGCCGCCTGGATGTGCACGCGTACATCGACTTCGCGACGCGGCCGCTGCGCTCGCGCACGAACGAGGAGACGGCTGCGGCGCATCGCCGCTTCATGCAGGAGGTGATCGCTCCGGCGCTGCACCCGCGGGCGCTTGCGCTGGTGCGCGAACACCAGGCCCGTGGCGACATGGTGGCGCTGGTGACGGCCACCAACGAGTTCATCACCGGGCCGATCGCGCAGGCGCTGGGCATCGCCGACCTGATCGCGATCCGGCTCGAACGCGACGCCGGGGGTACCATCACGGGCCGCATCGACGGCGTGCCGAGCTACCGGGAAGGCAAGGTGACGCGCGTCGACCAATGGCTGGCCGGTCGCGGCACCGGCTGGGGCGAGTTCGGACGCAGCGTCGTGTATTCCGACTCGATCAACGACCTGCCGTTGCTGGAGCGGGCCACGCACCCGGTGGCGACCAACCCGTCGCCCGCGCTCGAAGCCATCGCCAAGGCGCGAGGCTGGCGCATTCTGAACCTATTCCAATGATCAAGAAGTTCATCGACAAGTTGCTGGGCAAGACGGCGTCGGACAAGGCCGCCAGCAAGGCCACCCCCCGAGGCAAGCGCGTCGAGGTGGGCAAGCAGGAGCACGGCATCGACCTGTCGCTGGTCGACGAGCGCGCGATCAAGGTCGTGCAGACGCTGAAGGAGGCGGGCTTCGAGGCCTACATCGTCGGCGGCGCGGTGCGCGATCTGCTGCTCGGCCTGCGGCCCAAGGATTTCGACGTGGCCACCAACGCGACGCCGGAAGAGGTGAAGGGCCTGTTTCGCCGCGCCTTCATCATCGGCCGGCGCTTTCGCATCGTGCACGTCGTGTTCGGGCGGGGGCGCGACCACGAGGTGATCGAGGTCTCGACCTTCCGCGCCATGATGGACGCGGCCGCCGCCGACCAGGTCAGCGGCAACGAGAAGACGTCGCGGGCCGACCTGCACGGCAAGACGCACGTGATCGACGCCGAGGGCCGCGTGCTGCGCGACAACGTGTGGGGCCCGCAGGTCGAGGATGCGGCGCGCCGCGACTTCACCGTCAACGCGATGTACTACGACCCGCAAAGCGAGGTCGTGGTCGACTACCACGGCGGCATCAAGGACGCGAAGAAGAAGCTGTTGCGCATGATCGGCGACCCCGAGACGCGCTACCGCGAGGACCCGGTGCGCATCATCCGCGTCGTGCGCTTCGCCGCCAAGCTGGGCTTCGAGATCGAGCCCAAGACGCGCGCGCCGATCCAGGCCATGGCCACGCTGCTCGACAACGTGCCGCAGTCGCGCATGTTCGACGAGATGATCAAGCTGCTGCAGACAGGCCACGCACTGGCCAGCGTGGAGGAACTGCGCAAGCAGGGGCTGCACCGCGGCGTGTTCCCGCTCATCGACGTGGTGCTCGACGAAGCCCATCGCCACGACGGGCGCGAGAAATTCGTGCAGCTCGCGCTGGCCGACACCGACCGCCGCGTCGGCGAGAACAAGCCGGTGGCGCCGAGCTTCATGCTCGCGAGCATGCTGTGGCACGACGTGCTCGACCGCTGGCAGAAGCTCAAGGCCAAGGGCGAGCCGCCCTTCCCGGCGCTGCAGCAGGCGATCGACGCCGTCTTCGACGCGCGCATCGGCGACATCTCCGGGCGCGGCAAGCTGGCCGCCGACATGCGCGAGATCTGGATGATGCAGCCGCGCTTCGAACGCCGCGTCGGCAGCGGCCCGTTCACGCTGGTCGAGCAGCCGCGCTTTCGCGCCGGCTTCGATTTCCTGCGCCTGCGCGCCGACGCCGGCGAGATCGACCCGACGCTCGCCGAGTGGTGGGAAGACTTCTCGCTGGGCGACGAGGAAGAGCGCCGCGCGCTGGTCGAACT
>DATFAY010000184.1:0-5800 GCA_035254085.1 Piscinibacter sp. | reverse complement strand
TTGACCTCGACGCGGGAGAAGCCCATGAGAGCGAACAACTGGCTCGTCGGCGTTGTCGCATCCGTGCTTGTCGTGTTCACGGCGCAACAGTGTCTCGGTGCCGAGCAAGCTGCGTCGACGCCGCCGTCCGGCGCCGCCGCTTCGGCAGCCAGCGGTGGGGGACAGGCCTCGGTACCTGCTGCCGGGGGAGGAGAACAGCGCAAGACGGGGCAGAACGAGCTGCAGCAATTGCCTCCGCAAGCGAAGTACTCGCCCTGGCTTGCGCTATTCGTGCTCGCGGTCTCCGGCTTCTTCGGCGGCTTCGTGGACGGCCTGCGCTCGACGCGGACCTACAACGCGCGCTTCGGTCGCTGGAGCCAGGACTGGGGGTCCGTCGGCGACGGGCTGATCGGCATGGGCGCGGCGCTCGCGATCTTTGCATTCGCCGAGAGCATCTTCAGCAACGTCACGCAGCAGGACCGAGTGACCGCCTGGTTCCTGACCAAGATCGTGGCCTGGGGTGTTCTGTCCGGGTGGGCGGGGACGAAGCTGCTGGACGACCTGTCGAGCAAGGCGATCCGGCAGATGATCCAGCAGGAAACCGGCAAGCAGGTGGCCGAGCAGAATGCAACGGTCCAGGACGAGAGCAACACCATTCGCGAGGCCGAGCAACTGCGTACGCGGCACCTGGCCAAGGCGGCGACGCTGGCGCAAGGGCAGAAGGACGCCGACACCGAAGACCTGGCCAAGCGGGCGATCCTCAAGTTCAAGTCGACGCTGCAGAAGAACCCGGCCAACCGTGACGCGCGCAACGGCCTGGCCAACACGCTCGCGGACCTCGGCGTCTACTACCTGCGCGTGGACCCCGCGGACCCCCAGGCCAAGCCGTTGTTCGAGCAGGCCATCAAGCTTGCCGACGCCCTGGTCGCCGAGGACGCCGGCTTCGCGAAGGGCTACTACAACCGCGCCTGCTACAAGGCGGTGGCCGGCGGCGCGCTCAGCGAGGTGATCGCCGACCTGAAGACGGCCTTCAAGCTCGATCCGCATTTCCGCGAATACGCGCTGTCCGACGTGGATCTGAATCGGGTGCACGCCGACCCGTTCTGGGCTGCAGAGGTCGCGGGCAAGCCTGCGACAGCCAAACCGTAGGCTGGAGGCAGCCTCGCGGCGCGCGGCAGCCGCCGGCGTCTGGGCGAACCGTGCGGCCCTGGCCATACACCGGCTCGGGCCACCGCGAGGCCGCCGGAACGGGTTGCGCATCACCCACCCGGGTCACCCGCGACCCACCCGCCTTCCCAGGCAATCCGTCATTCCACTGCGTCCGGACGAGCGCTCCCACGTTTGAAGCGCCTCGCCCGCTTTTGCCAATCCCACCAAGCACTTGAAGCCCCCGCCGCGCAGTGGCACAGCCCTTGCGCTCCATCGCTCGTCATCGTCTGACGAGGGCGCATGCGTGCGGATGAAGAAGGCCTGGTGGACGCCGTCGCGGTCGCGATCCTCGAGCACCTGCGCACGCATCCATTGGCCGCCGACTCCGCGGCGGGCGTGGCGCGCTGGTGGCTCGGGCCTGCGCATGCGAGCGTGACCGTGCCGCAGGTCGAGCGTGCGCTCGAGCTGCTGGTGGCGCGGCGGCAGATGCGGCGCCTGGCGTTGACGGATGGAACGGTTCTCTATTCGCAGGCGCTGCCCGCCCGGCAGTGAGGCGAGACAACGGAAGCAGTGATCGACACACAGGTCCTCGGACCCCAAGGAGCCAGCGATGCCAGTTGCCCTTTCCTACCCCGGCGTGTACATCGAAGAAGTGCCCAGCGGCGTGCGCACGATCACCGGCGTGGCCACCTCGATCACGGCCTTCGTCGGCCGGGCGATGCGCGGGCCGGTCGATGCGCCGGTGCGCATCTTCAGCTTCGCCGACTACGAGCGCGTCTTCGGCGGCCTGTGGGCCGACAGCACGATGTCGTTCGCGGTGAACCAGTACTTCCAGAACGGCGGGTCGGACGCGATCATCGTGCGGGTGCACAAGGGCGCGCTCACCGGCGCGGCCGCGGTGCCGCTGTCGGCGGGCGGGCCGGCCAGCTTCACCGCGGCGAGCCCAGGCGGCTGGGCCGCCAAGCTGCGCCTGCGCGTGGACCTCGACCTCGATCCCGACGTCGTCGCCGCCAACCCGGCCAACACCATGTTCAACCTGCGGGTGAAGGACCTGGGCACCGGCACCATCGAGGTCCACCGCAACCTGTCCATCACCGCCAGCCACCCTCGTTTTGCCACCGCGGTGCTGGCGCAAGCGAGCAAGCTGCTGCGCGGCCCCGCGACGCTCGGCGCGCAACCCACCGCCAACGCGGCGCCGGCGGCCACCGCCACCGATCCGTTCGACGACCCGAGCGCCACCGCGGTGACGGTGGGCGCCAACGCCGACGGCAGCGCGATCACCGCCAACGAGGTGTATTCGGCGGCCAACATGCGCACCAACAAGCAGGGCCTCTATCAGCTGGAGAAGGCGGACCTGTTCAACCTGCTGGTGGTGCCGCCTTTCACGGCCGACACCGACCTCGCCAAGGCCGACTGGGACGCGATCGTCGCCTACGCGCACGATCGCCGCGCCATGGTGCTGGTGGATGCGCCCGCGGCCTGGGCCGACGCTTCTGCCGTGACCACGTCAGGCGCGATCGTCGGCGTGGCCACGCGCAGCGAGAACGCGGCGATGTTCTTCCCGCGGCTGTCGATCAGCAACCCGCTGCGCGACAACCGCGTCGACTCGTTCGCGCCGGGCGGCGCGGTGGCCGGGCTGATGGCGCGCACCGACGCCAACCGCGGCGTGTGGAAGTCGCCCGCCGGGCTGGAAGCGACGCTGTCGGGCGTGCTCGGCCTCACGGTGCCGCTCAACGACCCCGAGAACGGCGCCATCAACCAGCTGGGCGTGAACTGCCTGCGCAACTTCCCCAACACCGGCCCCACGGTGTGGGGCGCGCGCACGCTGAAGGGCGCCGACAGCATCGCCAGCGAATGGAAGTACCTCGCGGTGCGGCGCATGGCGCTGTTCCTCGAGGAAAGCCTGTACCGAGGCCTGCAGTGGGTGGTGTTCGAGCCCAACGACGAGCCGCTGTGGGCGCAGGTCCGGCTCAACGTGGGCGCGTTCATGCAGACGCTGTTCCGCCAGGGCGCGTTCCAGGGCGCGTCGCCCAAGGACGCGTACTTCGTGCGCTGCGACGGCACCACCACCACGCAGACCGACATCAACCTGGGCATCGTCAACATCGTCGTCGGCTTCGCGCCCTTGAAGCCGGCCGAGTTCGTGGTGATCAAGCTGCAGCAGATCGCCGGCGACATCCCGACTTGAACAGATCGACACCCGCTCAAGGAGAAGATGAATGGCACAGTTTTCCGTCAATGCGCAGCGGTTCGATCCGTACAAGAACTTCAAATTCCGGGTCAAGTGGGACGGCCGCTACGTGGCCGGCGTGAGCAAGGTGAGCGCGCTCAAGCGCACCACCGAGGTCGTGAAGCACCGCGACGGCGGCGACCCCAGCAGCAGCCGCAAGTCGCCGGGGCGCACCGAGTTCGAGGCGATCACGCTGGAGCGCGGGGTCACGCACGACAAGGACTTCGAGCAGTGGGCCAACAAGGTCTGGAACTTCGGCGCCGGGCTGGGCGCGGAGTCCTCGCTGAAGGACTTCCGCAAGGACATCATCATCGAGGTCTACAACGAGACCGGCCAGCTCGCGATCGCCTACAAGGTGTTTCGCGCATGGGTCTCGGAGTTCCAGGCGCTGCCGGATTTAGATGCGAACGCCAACGCGATCGCGATCCAGCACATCAAGCTGGAGAACGAGGGCTGGGAGCGCGACGTCGAGACGCTCGAGCCCTCGGAGATCTCGTTCACCGAGCCCGGCTGAAGGCCGTCGCGCGTGCCGCCATGAGGGCTCCGAGCGCCGAAGAACTGCTGCGCGTATGGGAGGAGAACCAGCGCGCCCATCCCGTGCGCCGCGCGGTGCAGGCACTGGCTGCCGCGTCGCCCGAGCGCGGGTGGGCGGGCTGGGCGGGTGCGCCCATCGGCGAGCGCGACCATGCGCTGCTGGGGCTGCACGAGCGGCTGTTCGGCGGCGAGCTGCACACGACGGCGACGTGCCCGCAGTGCGGCGAGCGCATCGAGTCGATGTTCCGTGCCGACGACATCCGCCGCCATGACGAGGCGTTGCCCGCGCCGGCGACGCAGCTGCGCCTTCAGGCCGAGGGCTTCGACATCGACTACCGCCTGCCCACCAGCGACGACCTGCTGCAGATCGCCGGCGGGCGCGCCGACGCGCCGGCCGACGTGCAGCTGCTGCGCCGCTGCGTGAGCCGCGCGCAGCGCAGCGGCGCCCCGGTCGACGTCGCGGCTCTGCCGGAGCAGGTGGTCGAGCGCATCGCCGACGGCATGGCCGAGCACGACCCGGATGCCGACGTGCGCATCGCGCTCGAATGCCCGGCGTGCGGCACCGCCTGGCAGCTGCACTTCGACATCGTCTCGTACTTCTGGGGCGAGCTCGACGACTGGGCGCAGCGCACGCTGGCCGACGTCCACGCGCTCGCCTGCGCCTACGGTTGGCGCGAGTCCGACGTCCTGGCGCTGAGCCCGACGCGCCGCCGCATCTACCTCGACATGGTGGGCGCATGAACCGCTTTCTCGCCGGCCTGGTCGATCGCGCCGAAGGACGTGCGCCGGTGCTGCATCGGCGGCCGCGCGCGCTGTTCGAGCCGGCGGCGGGCGATGGGCCGGGGCTCGGGCTGTTCGAGCAGAACCTGGCGAATGCGTCGGCGACGGCGTCGGCACGGCAGGTCGGCGACCGAGCCGAGCCGGCCCCGCCGGCGCCGGGCCGCTCGCACGACCCGCGCGCCGGCGAGCGTTCTGCCGTGCGTGCCGAGCAGCGCGACCTGCCTCGCGCGGCGCTGCTGCCTGAAGCTGCGCCAACCCGGCGCATGCCGGTCGCAGCGCCGTCGCACGCCGAGCGCCAGCCGCCACACGCCGCGATGCCCGAGCCGCAGCAGGCGCGGCCCCTGCAGGTCATCGCCACGCAGACCGTGTTGCGCGAGCTGCGCCCGGCCGCGCCGGCGACTTTCGCGCCGCAGGGTCCGGCGAGCGCGCGGCGCGCCGACGTGCCGGCGCCGCCTGCGGCCAGCCCGAGCCCGCGCCAGCTCGACCGCACGCCCGCGCCGCCCGCGGCGGTGCTGCTCGCCAAGGCCCAGAGCCTCGCCGTCGTTCGCCATGAGCGGCAACCCCGCGCGGTGCCGGCGCCGGTGCAGATCAGCATCGGCCGCGTCGAGGTGCGCGCGGTCGGCACGTCCGGCGAGCGGGGATCCCGTGCGAGCGGACCCAGCGCGCCGCGGCTGTCGCTGGACGACTACCTGCGCCAGCGCAACGGAGCGTCGCGATGAGCAGCGCCCTGGCCATCGCGGCGGTCACCGCCTCGCTGAAGGACCTGCTCAACGACGGGCTGATGGATAATGACCTCTCGAGCGTGGGCAGCTTCGCGGTCACCGCGCAGCCGCCCGACCGCGTGACCACCGGCGCGACCGAGAACAACCAGCTCAACCTCTTTCTCTACCAGGTCACCGCCAACAGCGGCTGGCGCAACGTGGGCCTTCCTTCGCGGGACCGGGCCGGGCAGAGCCTGGGCAACCCGCCGCTCGCGCTCGACCTGCACTACCTGCTGTCGGCCTACGGCGCGCAGGACCTGAATGCCGAGGTGCTGCTCGGCTATGCGATGCAGGTGCTGCACGACACGCCGGTGCTCTCGCGCGCGCAACTGCGCACCGCGCTCGGGCCGCCGCCGCCGGTCGACGG
>DATFAY010000183.1:0-5561 GCA_035254085.1 Piscinibacter sp. | reverse complement strand
GGTGTCGATGTCGATCTCCTCGCGCGGCAAGCGGCTGAACGCCGGCGTGCCGAAGGGCGAATCGACCGCGTCGACCACGCGTCGCTGCTCGTCGCGGCGTTCGATGCGCACCATCTCGCTGTGCGCGCGCAGCAGCTTGCCCGCCTCGCTGCGCCACTGAGCCGGTGCGGGGTTGCTCCACAGCAGCAACTGCAGGTCCTGCAGGTCGCGCGCCAGCCCTTGCTTGACGTCGGCGGCGGCAGCTGCGGCGGTGGCGTCCACCTGCTCCTGCACGCGGCTGCGTTCGTATCGGATGCTCAGCCACACCAGCATCGACTGCGCGACCACGAGCAACGCAACCAGAACACCCCACAGCAACGCGCGGCGTCGACGGGCGGGCCGCGGCGACGGCTCGGTGGGGGCGGCGGCAGGTGATGCGCTCATGACATGCGTCAATGCCAGCGCAGTATTGCGGAGCGCCTGCGCTGGCCATCTACGCAGTTTCCGCATGCGCGCGCCGCGTCGGCGGCGGCGTGTGGACTCCTACAATGCCGCGGCTGCCACGCATTCGGCGCGGCCCGCGCCGCGCCGTCATCATCAGAGAGATCAGCCATGTCCGACAGAGAACAGAAACGCGCGGAACTGCGCCGCGCCGCACTCGAATACCACGAGTTTCCGATACCGGGCAAGGTCGCGATCGCCTCCACCAAGCAGATGATCAACCAGCGCGACCTCGCGCTGGCGTATTCGCCCGGTGTGGCGGCGGCCTGCGAAGAGATCGTCCACGACCCGGTGAACGCGTTTCGCTACACCGCGCGCGGCAACCTGGTGGCCGTGGTCACCAACGGCACGGCCGTGCTCGGCCTGGGCGACATCGGCCCGCTGGCGGCCAAGCCGGTGATGGAAGGCAAGGCGGTCCTGTTCAAGAAGTTCGCCGGCATCGACGTGTTCGACATCGAGCTGCAGGAGAAGAACCTCGACAAGCTGGTCGACATCATCGCCGCGCTCGAGCCCACCTTCGGCGGCGTGAACCTCGAGGACATCAAGGCGCCCGACTGCTTCTATGTCGAGCGGCGGCTGCGCGAGCGCATGAACATCCCCGTCTTCCACGACGACCAGCATGGCACCGCCATCGTCGTGGGCGCCGCGCTGCTCAACGCGCTGAAGGTCAGCGGCAAGGACGTTCGCAAGATCAAGCTCGTCACGTCCGGCGCCGGCGCGGCGGCGCTGGCCTGCGTGGGGCTGCTGGTCAAGCTCGGCGTGCCGCGCGAGAACATCTGGCTCACCGACTTGGCGGGCGTGGTCTACGAAGGCCGCGCCGAGCTGATGGACGACGACAAGGCGGTGTTCGCGCAGAAGACGACGCTGCGCACGCTGGGCGAGGTGATCGACGGCGCCGACGTGTTCCTCGGGCTGTCGGCTGCCGGAGTCCTGAAGAAGGAGATGGTCGCCAAGATGCGGCCGAATCCGACCATCTTCGCGCTCGCCAACCCGACCCCCGAGATCACGCCGGAAGAGGTGATGGAGGTGCGCAGTGACGCGCTGATCGCCACCGGCCGCACCGACTACCCGAACCAGGTCAACAACGTCCTGTGCTTCCCGTACATCTTCCGCGGTGCGCTCGACTGCGGCGCGACGACGATCACCGACGAGATGGAGATCGCCGCGGTGCACGCGATCGCCGACCTGGCGCAGGCCGAGCAAAGCGAAGTGGTGGCCGCGGCGTATGCGGGCGCGACACTGAGCTTCGGGCCGGAGTACCTCATTCCCAAGCCCTTCGATCCGCGCCTCATGATGAAGATCGCGCCGGCCGTGGCCAAGGCGGCCGCCGAGTCGGGCGTGGCGCTGCGCCCGATCGCCGATCTCGATGCCTACCGCGAGAAGCTGCAGACCTTCGTCTATGCCTCGGGCACCACGATGAAGCCGATCTTCCAGCTCGCCAAGCGGGCGCAGAAGAAGCGGGTCGCGTTTGCCGAAGGCGAAGAGGAGCGCGTGCTGCGTGCGGTGCAGGTGGTGGTGGACGAGAACCTCGCGCGCCCCACCCTGATCGGCCGGCCCGACGTCATCGCCCAGCGCTGCGAGAAGTTCGGCCTGCGGCTGGAGGCCGGCAAGGACTACGACCTGGTCAACACCGAGAACGACCACCGCTATCGCCAGTACTGGCAGACCTACCATGAGCTCACGGCGCGCAAGGGCGTGACGGCGCAACTGGCCAAGATCGAGATGCGCCGGCGGCTCACGCTGATCGGCTCGATGCTGCTCAAGACCGGCGAGGTCGACGGCATGCTGTGCGGCACCTGGGGCACGACCGGCCTGCACCTGCACTACATCGACCAGGTCATCGGGCTGCGCGAAGGCGCCAAGACCTATGCCTGCATGAACGGCGTCATCCTGCCGAACCGGCAGGTGATGCTGGTGGACACGCACGTGAACTACGACCCGACGGCCGAGCAGGTCGCCGAGATCACGGTGATGGCGGCCGAGGAGATGATGCGCTTCGGCCTGCGTCCGAAAGCCGCCTTGCTCTCGCACAGCAACTTCGGCTCCAGCAACCAGCCCTCGGCGGTGAAGATGCGCGAGGCGCTGTCGATCCTGCAGCGCACCGCCCCCTGGCTCGAGGTCGACGGCGAAATGCACGGCGATACCGCGCTCGACGCTGCCTATCGCCGCGAGCTGATGCCCAGCAGCACCCTGACCGGAGAGGCGAACCTGCTGGTGCTGCCCAACATCGACGCGGCGAACATCTCCTACAACCTGCTCAAGACGGCCGCGGGCGGCGGCATCGCGATCGGCCCGGTGCTGCTCGGCGCCGCCGCGCCGGTGCACATCCTGACGCCGTCGGCCACCGTGCGCCGCATCGTCAACATGACCGCGCTGACCGTCGCGGACGCGAACGCAGCCCGCTGAACGGCTGGGCGCTGCACCAAGCACGTGTGCATGGTGCAGCGCAAGAGCGCGCCAATAGCCGGCGAATCGCCCAGGGAATGTGACAAGCGAGTTACGGGGCGTGCATCGCCCCGCTGTGAGGGTCACCCTTCGGGTGGGAGCTCTCATGAATCAAGACGCAGCGCGGATGTATGCGTCCACTTATTCACGCGCCACTTTGCCCCAATTTGAGGCAAAGGCTTGAGATTTCCGGTCCGATTCTGTACCATTTGCGTTTCAGGATTCAGGGAAAACCCGGTGTCTCTTTGCGGCCAGCCGAAGGCTTGGCAAGCCCTTCCCAAGCTGGGCAAGTCGGGACTTGCGATCTCCTTCACTGGCGCCATGTTGGTTGCCGGCTCCATGCTCGTCGGGGACGCATGGGCCAGGGGATCGACGGTCCGGGAACTCGGCACGGTGGCCTTGGCCGACTTGCCGGCCGAAGCCCAGGCCACCGACCGCTTGATCCGTGCCGGCGGACCCTTCCCCTACCCGAAAGATGGCGTGGTGTTCGGCAATCGCGAACGTCTGCTCCCCGTCAAACCGCGTGGTCTCTATCGGGAGTACACGGTGAAGACGCCCGGTGCGCGAGACCGAGGGCCTCGTCGGATCGTCTGCGAAGGGCGGCAACCGACCCGTCCGGAAGCATGCTTTTATACCGGCGATCACTACGCGAGCTTCAAGCGCATCGCGTACTGATCCCGGACGAATAGTTTTGTTGGTGACTTGAGGAGGAACGCGACATGCTTTTGCAGACCGTCCGTCCGAACATTGTTCAATCGATCCGCGCCTACCGCGTGGAGGATCTGCTGCAGGCGGCGCAAGACGTCGGACAGCACTTCCTCTACGCGAACCTGACGGCGGCCCAATCCAAGCAGGAAGTGCTCGACACGATCGCCGAGTCCTTCATGTTCCCGCTGCACTTCGGCAAGAACCTGGACGCTCTGTACGACTGCATGACCGACCTGGTGCACAAGGCCGGCCAGCAGCCCGGCTTCGTGGTGGTGCTGGAGCAATTGCCGGACAACCCGCGCTTCGACCGCGAAGCCCGGGAACAACTCCTCGACGTGTTCCGCGATGCTGCGGACTTCTGGGCGGAGCGAAAAATACCATTCAGATGCTTCTATTCTTTTCAGTAGCCCGCTCCCAGGAATCAGGGTCATGGGAGCGGGCGACGGAAGTGGCCCAAAGCATCGCGGACAAGCCGGCCAAGGCAGCATCGAAGAACGCGGCAAACGCATCGTTCGGCACCAACATGCCCTTGATGAGCAGCGCCTTCGACACGGCGATGTGGCTCAACGCCGCGTAGGTACCGCAGCGCCGGCGCGCCGGCACGTGACGAATGAAGAGCGACCCGCGGGTCGCTTTTCTTTTGGGCCTACGCCTGCAGCGCCAGGGCGAGTTGCAGGTACTGCGCCACCGGGACTTCCTCGGCACGGCGCTGCACGTCGAAGGTGCCGGCAAAGCCCTGCTGCTCGAGCCAGCGGCCGAGCGTGTGCCGCAGCAGCTTGCGTCGCTGCGAGAAAGCGACGGCGACCAGCTCGCCCAGGCGTGCGGCGTCCACGGGCGGCGGATCCGGCAGCGGCACCATGCGCACCACGGCCGAATCCACGCGGGGCGGCGGCTCGAAGGCCTCGGGCGGCACGTCGAGCACGTCCTCGATGTCGTAGCGCCACTGCAGCATCACCGACAGGCGGCCGTAGTCCTTGCTGCCCGGCCCCGACGCCATGCGTTCGACGACCTCCTTTTGCAGCATGAAGTGCTGATCGGCGACGACGTCGACCGCGCCGAGCAGGTGGAACAGGATCGGGGTCGAGATGTTGTAGGGCAGGTTGCCCACGACCCGCAGCGGCCGTCCGGCCTGGGCGGCCAGCGCCTTGAAGTCGACCTTGAGCACATCGGACTCGACCACCGTCAGCTCGGGGCGGCGGCGCAGGCGGGCGGCGAGGTCGCGATCGAGCTCGATGACGGTAAGGTGCCCGCTGCGCGCCACGAGGGGATCGGTCATCGCGCCCAGGCCGGGACCGATTTCGACCAGCGCGTCGCCGGGCCGCGGATCGATGGCCGCGACGATGCGGTCGATGACCGCGCTGTCGGCCAGGAAGTGCTGGCCGAAGCGCTTGCGCGGGATGTGTTTCATGACTGCACCCCGCTCGCCGAGTACGGCGAGCGACCCTCCGAGAGGGTGACAGGCGTCATCAAGCGGGCGGCTCGCGCATCTCGATGTACGCGCGGGCTCGCAGATCGCGCAGCCAGTCGCTGTAGGCCGCTTCGAACTTCTGTTCGCGCAAGACGTTGCGGGCCTGCTCGCGCTGCTGCTTGAGGTCGAGGCTGGTCTGGCGGCGGTCGACCACCTGGATCAGGTGCACGCCGAAGCGCGACACGACCGGATCGGACAAGCCGCCGACGGGCAGCGCGTTCATCGCCTCTTCGAATTCGGGCACGAACTGCCCGGGCGAGGCCCATCCGAGGTCGCCGCCCTGGGGGCCGCTGCCGTCCTCGGAGTTGTCGCGCGCCAGTTGCTCGAAGCTCTTGCTGCGCGAAAGGATCTCGCGCTTGAACTCTGCCAGCCGCTGGATCGCCGCCTCTTGCGACAGCTGCGCGGACGGACGCAGCAGGATGTGGCGGGCGTGCGTCTGGACGATCGAGAACGCCGGCGG
>DATFAY010000182.1:0-2627 GCA_035254085.1 Piscinibacter sp. | reverse complement strand
CTCGAGGGCGGGCGCATCGGCATCGCCGCGCAAAGCGTGGGCATGGCGCGCGCGGCCTTCGAGGCGGCGCTGCGCTACAGCAAGGAGCGGGTGGCCTTCGGCCAGCCGATCTTCGAGCACCAGGCGGTGCAGTTCCGCCTCGGCGAGATGGCGACCAAGATCGAGGCCGCGCGCCAGCTCATCCACCATGCGGCGAGCCTCAAGGACGCCGGCCGGCCCTGCCTCAAGGAAGCCGCCATGGCCAAGCTGTTCGCCAGCGAAATGGCCGAGAGCGTGTGCAGCGCGGCCATCCAGATCCACGGCGGCTACGGCTACGTGAACGACTTCCCGGTCGAGCGCATCTACCGCGACGTGCGGGTGTGCCAGATCTACGAAGGCACGAGCGACGTGCAGAAGATCCTGATCGGGCGGGCCCTGGCGTGAACGAGAACACCGGCGCGGCCTTGCGGGCGCAGTACGCGGCCGACGGCGGCGTTGCTGCGACCTTCTCGTCCAAGGTGGCCGACTATGCGGCGTCGCGCCCGGACTATCCGCTGGCGCTGTCCGAGTCTTTGGGCGAGATGGGGGCCCTGCCGCCCTCGGCCAGCGTGGCCGACATCGGTGCGGGCACCGGCCTCCTGACGGCGCAGTTGCTGGCGCGCGGCCACACGGTGACCGCGGTCGAGCCCAGCGACGGCATGCGCGCCGCGTGCGACGCGCGACTGGCCGCCCAGCCGCGCTACCGCAGCGTCGCCGGCACGGCCGAGGCGACCACGCTGGCCGATGCCAGCGTCGACCTCGTCACCGCCGCGCAGGCCTTCCACTGGTTCGCGCTCGATGCGGCGCGCCGCGAGTTCCTGCGCATCCTGCGGCCCGCAGGGCAGGTGGCGTTGATCTGGAATGACCGCCTGGAGGGCGACCCCTTGCACCAGGCGATGGACGAGGTCTTCGCGCGCTTCGGCGGGGCCAAGCGCGGCGCCCTGCTGGCGCACGAGGACCGCACCGACGTGCCGCGCTTCTTCGGCGCCGCGGCGCCGCGGCAGTCCGAGTGGCCGCACGCGCACCGGCTCGACCGTGCCGGCCTGCATGCGCTGGCGCTGTCGCGCTCGTACATGCCCGCGCGCGACAGCGAGGCCGGCCGCGAGGCGCTGCATGCGCTCGACGCCGTCTTCGAGCGCTTCGCCGAAGCCGGCGCCGTCACCGTGCGCTATCGCACCGTCGCCATCGTGGGTCGGCCCACGGTCTGATGGTCGCGCACCCGCGGGAAAAGCCTCACGCACCAACCCCTTCTTGCGACTAGCCTGCTGCCATGTCCCCCAGCCCGATCGACTTCTACTTCGACTTCTCGTCGCCTTATTCGTACATTGCCAGCGAGTGGATCGAGGCGCTGGCAGCGCGCCACGGCCGCACGGTCGAGTGGAAGGCGATCCTTCTGGGTGCCACCTTCCAGGCGGCCGAACTCAAGAGCCCGGTGGCGTACCCGATCAAGCGCGAGTATTCGCTGCACGACTTCGAGCGCTCGGCGCGCTTTGCCGGCGTGCCGCTCAAGAACCCCGAGAAGTTCCCCATCCCGACGCAGAACGCGGCGCGCATGTTCTGGTGGCTGCACGAGCGCGAGCCGGCGCGCGCCAGCCATTGGGCGCGGCACTGCCTGCGTGCCTACTTCGCGCGCGGCGTCGACCTGAGCGATCCGGCACGGCTCAAGGAACTGGCGGCGGAGTTCGGACTCGACGCGAACGAAGCCGAGGCCGTATGGAACGATCCCGTCTGGAAGGCGCGCCTGAAGCAGGCCAACGACGCGGCGATCGCGGCCGGCGTGTTCGGCGCGCCGTTCTTCGTCATCGACAACGAGCCGTTCTGGGGCAACGATCGCCGCCCGCAGATCGAGCGCTGGCTGGAGAAAGGGCCGTTCTGATGAAGAAGACGTCCAAGGCACTGGTCGATGAAGCGATGGAGCTCATCACCACCTACACCCCCGAGCAGGCCAAGGCGATGCATGGCGACCCCGGCGTGCAGTTCGTCGACGTGCGCGATGTGCGCGAGCTGGAGCGCGAGGGCGTCATCCCGGGCGCGATCCACGCGCCGCGCGGCATGCTCGAGTTCTGGGTCGATCCCGAGTCGCCCTATCACCGCGAGGAGTTCGCGCACGACAAGGAGTACGTCCTGTTCTGCGCGGCCGGCTGGCGCTCGGCACTTGCCACGCGCACGCTGATGGACATGGGCCTCGCGCGCGTGGCGCACATCGGCGGCGGCTTCCAGGCCTGGAAGGAAGCGGGCGGGCCGGTGGTGCCCAAGCCGTCCAAGCACAAGAGCGGCAGCTGACGCCCTCGCAAGCTCACGCTCGGGCGGGGCGGCTTGCTACAGTGCTCGCATCGCCTCGGCCCCAGGAGTGCGCCATGAACGACGAGACCTTCAACCTCAGCATCCGCAAGTTTCTCAAGGTGGTGGGCGTGAGCTCGCAGCGCGAGATCGAGCAGGCGGTGTCGCATGCGCTGGCCAGCGGTGCGTTGAAAGGCAACGAGACGCTGCCGGCGGTGATGACGCTGGAGATCGCAGCGCTCAAGCTGAAGGTGCAGTTCGACGGCGACGTCGCGCTCGAATAGGCGCGCAGCCGCTGGTGCGCCGGCGGCTACGCGCCGGTCGTGTCG
>DATFAY010000181.1:0-8340 GCA_035254085.1 Piscinibacter sp. | reverse complement strand
CCTGCTGCCCGCCGAGGCCCGCACCCGCACCGCGCTGCGGCCGATCGACGTGCTGGTGATCGCGCCGAGCAAGCGGCTCGACGACATCGCGGCCAAGCACATCGGCAGCCTGCCGGGGCCGGTGCGCGCGTTGCTGCGGGGCGTGGGCGTCTCGGGGCGTGGCGACGAGGCGCGCGGCGCCGCGCTGGCCAGCTACCTGCTCTTCGAGGCGCCCTACACGCGCGAACTGATGGCCCTCGGCCGCGCGGATACCTTTGCTCGCCGAGACGAGGTGATGGCGTTCTTCGGCTGGAAGCCGCGCAGCCGCCTGGCCGCGCGCGCCGCGGCGCCCTGCGAGCCGGTCGAGGCCGCCGCGAACTGAGATCGGCAGCGGGCGGCACATCGGGGACCTATTGGCGGCGCGGCCCGGGCGCCCAGCTCACTTGGCCGGCTTGCCGTCGCTGGGCTTGCTGCCCTTGCCATGCGCGCCCTTGGCTCCCTTGGCGGGCTTGTCGTTCAGCTTGGCCGGCGCGTGATAGCTCTCGCCGTTGACGGTGAGGCCCGCGGCCGAGAGTTTGCCGGCCTTCGACTCCTTGATGCCGCCCACGCGCGCCATGACGTCGCTCCAGTCCTTGAACGAGCCGTTCTTGCGCTCGTCGAGGATCTTGCCGGCGGTGACGGTGCCCACGCCCTTGACCGCCTCGAGCTCCGCCTGATTGGCGCGGTTGATGTCGACTGCGGCGAAGCTGCCGATGGCGACGAAGGCCAGCAGGGCGGCCAGGATGTGCTTGAACATGAGAGTCCTCTCTTGGTGTCGATTGATGGAGTGCGCGAACGGTGGGGTCCGCGCCTGCATTGAACGACGAGAGGGTCGCCGGCGTCCTCCCTCGCTGGAGGGGCCTGTTCGGGTGGCGGCGCGCGCGGCGTCAGGGCTGCGCCGCGAGCCAGCGCACGTACGACTGCACGCCCTGCGCCACGTCGGCGAAGGCGTGGTTGCACCCTGCCGCGCGCAGGCGCGCCAGGTCGGCCTGCGTGAAGCACTGGTACTTGCCGACCAGCGCCTCGGGGAAGGGGATGTACTCGATCGAGCCCTGCGCCACCAGTTCCGCGAGCGGCAGGGCAGCCTCGCCGCGCAGGCCGCGCGCGGCGTTGACGGTGGCGACCGCCACGTCGTTGAATGGCTGCGCGCGCCCCGTGCCGAGGTTGAAGATGCCGCTGGCCTGCGGGTTCTGCAGGAACCACAGGTTCACCGCCACCACGTCGTCGACGAACACGAAGTCGCGCGACTGCTGCCCCGCCGCGTAGCCGCCGTAGTCGCCGAAGAGCTTGACCTTGCCGGTGTCGCGCCACTGGTTGAAGTGGTGGAAGGCCACCGATGCCATGCGGCCCTTGTGCTGCTCGCGCGGGCCGTAGACGTTGAAGTAGCGAAAGCCCGCCACCTGCGTCTTGCTCGAGGGCAGCATGCGGCGAACCACGTTGTCGAACAGCAGCTTCGAGTAGCCGTAGACGTTGAGCGGCCGCTCGAACTCGGGCTCCTCGCGAAACGACGCGCTGCCGCCGTAGGTCGCGGCCGAGGAGGCGTACAGCAGGCGCGTGCCCTGCGATTGGCAGGCGTCCAGCAGGTCCTTCGAGCAGCGGTAGTTGGTGTCGAGCATGTAGCGGCCGTTGTGCTCCATGGTGTCGGAGCAGGCGCCTTCGTGGAACACCGCCTCCACGAGGCCGAGCTCGCGCTTGGCGAAGCGGCCGTAGAACTCGCTGCGATCGAAATAGTCGCTGATCTTCGCGCCCAGCAGATTGCGGTACTTCGGGCCGTCGGTCAGGTCGTCCACCGCGATCACGTCGTCGATGCCGATGGCGTTGAGCCCATGGACGATGTTGCTGCCGATCATGCCGGCCGCGCCGGTAACCACGACTTTCATGCCGCTGACCCCTGTTCGAACAATTCCTCGTAGGTGACGCCCGCCGTGCCGAACTTGCCGACCACGATGCCGCCGGCGCGGTTGGCGATCGGCATCGCGTCGCGCAGGCTCATGCCGGCGGCGAGCATGGACGCCAGCGTCGCGATCACGGTGTCGCCGGCGCCGGTCACGTCGAACACCTCCCGCGCCTGCGCGGGCACCTGGACGTGGCCGGCATCGTCGAAGAGCGACATGCCTTCTTCCGAGCGCGTGAGCAGGATCGCCTGCACGCCCAGCTGGCGGCGCAGCGCCTGCGCGCGCTCGTGCAACTGCGGCTCGCTGCTCCACGGGCCGATCACCTGCGCGAGCTCGGCGCGGTTGGGCGTGACGACGGTGGCGCCGGCATAGCGGCTGTAGTCGTGGCCTTTCGGGTCGACCAGCACCGGTTTGCCGGCGGCGCGCGCCTGCTCGATCATGTGCGGGATGTGCGTGAGGCCGCCCTTGCCGTAGTCCGAGAACAGCACCGCATCGTGCGCGAGCAGGGCTCGGTCGTAGTCGGCGAGCATGCCGGCCAGCACCTCGTGGTCGGGCTGGTTCTCGAAGTCCACCCGCAGCAACTGCTGCGAGCGGCCGATCACCCGCAGCTTCACGATCGTGTAGAGCTGCGGGTCCTCGCCCAGCAGCGTCGACACGCCCTGCTGCTCGAGCAGGCGGCGCAGCGAGCGGGCCGGCTCGTCGTTGCCCACGACGGTGAGCAAGGTGGCCTGCGCGCCCAGGGTCTTCACGTTGAGCGCCACGTTGGCGGCGCCGCCCAGGCGTTCCTCTTCGCGGTTCACGCGCACGACGGGCACGGGGGCTTCGGGCGAAATGCGCTCCACGGCGCCGAACCAGTAGCGGTCCAGCATCGCGTCGCCGACGACCAGCACCCGCGACCGCGCCAGCGCCTCGCGCGTCACGCTCGATGTCATCACAGATCCTCCAGTCGCTGCGTCGGATAGCTGTCCCAGCTCAGGCAGCCCGGGCATTGCCAGAAGTAGTGGTGGGCCTCGAAGCCGCAGGCGGCGCAGCGATAGCGCTGCAGCGGCTTGGCGGCATGGGTGATGGCCGCCTCGATGTCCTTCACCTCGGCGTCCTCGCCGGCGCCGCGCTCGGCCACCCGCAGGCGCAGCAGTTCGCGGGCCGCGGACAAGCTCGGGTGCGCGCGCAGGTGCTGTGCGATGCGGCGGTGCTGCGATGCGGCGTCCGCGTCGATCACCGCGATGGCGGCCAGCAGGTCCAGCGACGGCACCCGCGTGTAGAGCTCTTCGAGTTCGCGCAGGGCCTGCGCAGCCTCTCCTGCGGCGACGGCGCTGGCGGCATGGTCGCGCGCCACCAGGGCAAAGGCATCCGGATGCGCCGCCAGCAATTGGCGCCAGCACGCCACGGCCTGGGCGTGGTCGCCGGCCGCACGGGCCCGCTGCCCAGCCAGCACCAGCGGGCGCGCGGCCTGCGGCGCGGCCTCGCGAGCCTTGCGCACCGCCTCGTCGGCGTCGCTGGTCTGTCCCTTGGCGTCCGCTTCCTGTGCCAGCTCGCACCAGTAGTGCGCGATGCGCGAGGCGTAGGAGCCGGTCGCGCTGCTGCGTTCGAGCTTTTGCGCATCGTCGGCCGCGGCGCGCCAATCGCGCGATCGCTCGTGCAAGGTCAGCAGGGCCAGGCGCGCTTCGGTGTCGAAGGCGGTGCCTTCGAGCGCCTTCCACGCCTCCTCGGCGCGGTCGAAGAGGCCCGCCTTCATGTAGTCCTGCGCCAGGCCATGCTGCGCGCGGTCGCGCTCGGCGGCGGGCAGGTCGGCGCGGTTGAGCAGGTGCTGGTGCACGCGCACGGCCCGCTCGTACTCGCCGCGGCGGCGGAACAGGTTGCCCAGTGCGAAATGCAGGTCGGACGTGTCGGGGTCCTGCTGCACGGCCTCGATGAAGGCGTCGATCGCCTTGTCCTGCTGTTCGTTGAGCAGCAGGTTCAAGCCCTTGAAGTAGGCCTTGGGCGAGTCGCGCTGCTCGCGCTTCCATTGGCGCAGGTCCAGGCGCGAGGCGAGCCAGCCCAGCGCGAAGGCGACCGGCAGGCCCAGCAGGAGCCACTGGAGGTCAAAGTCCATCGCGCGGCGGATGCTCCAGGCTCGGTTCGAGGCCGACCAGCGGCACGGCGGCGGGCTTGTCGGGCACGGCGTCCGCCGGCTGCACCCGGCGGGCGACCCGCCAGTGCTTCCACCAGCTGGGCACCATCGCGATCACGCCGAAGGCGCAGCCCAGGCCGAACGCGGCGAGCACGATGAACACCATCGGCGCGCGCCACTCCTGGCCGAAGAACCATTTCACGCTCGCGTCGTGCTGGTTGTTCAGCGCGAAGGCGAACAGCGCAAAGAAGACGAAGGCCCGAAAGAGCCAGACGAAGAACCGCATCGCGCGATTCTAGGTTGCCCGGGGCAAAAGAAAGCCGGCCCGAAGGCCGGCTCGTGGATCAAGCCGCAGCGCCGGATTCAACCGGCCAGCCTGTCGGCGACGTCGTCGACGACAGGCACCTGCGCATCGACCGACTCGCGAAGCGCCTTGCCCGGCTTGAAATGAGGCACCAGCTTCTCCGGGATCACCACCTGCTCGCCCGAGCGGGGATTGCGCCCCACCCGCGGCGGGCGGCGGTTGATCGAGAAGCTGCCGAAACCGCGGATCTCGATGCGGTGCCCGCGCGCCAGCGCGTCGGACATCGCGTCGAGGATCGTCTTGACGGCGAACTCGGTGTCGCGGTGGGTCAGCTGGCCGAATCGCTCGGCCAACTGCGCCACGAGATCGGAACGTGTCATTGGAGCCCCTCGACCGACGAGTACATCGGTCGATCCCCCATGGGGATGCGGGCCGGCTTGGGAGCGGCCCGGCGCTCGGCCCGCAATGCACGCGTGTCCGATCGCACCATGAGATCAGCCCTGGTCCTTCTGGTTGTCCAGCTTGGCGCGCAGCAGGGCGCCCAGGCTGGTCGTGCCGGCGGTCTCGCGCTCGTTGCTGGCCGACAGGCGCTGCATGGCTTCTTGCTGGTCGGCGCTGTCCTTGGCCTTGATCGACAACTGGATCGAGCGCGTCTTGCGGTCGATGTTGATGATCAGGGCGGAGACTTCGTCGCCTTCCTTCAGCACGTTGCGCGCGTCTTCGACACGGTCGCGGCTGATCTCGGAAGCACGCAGGTAGCCGGTCACGTCGTCGTTGAGCTGGATCTCGGCGCCGCGCGGGTCGACGCTCTTGACCTTGCCGGTCACGACCTGGCCGCGGTCATTGACCGAGGTGTAGGAGGTGAACGGATCGCTGTCGAGCTGCTTGATGCCCAGCGAGATGCGCTCGCGCTCGACGTCGACGGCCAGCACGATGGCTTCGACTTCCTGGCCCTTCTTGTAGTTGCGCACCGCGGCTTCGCCCGGCTCGTTCCAGCTGAGGTCCGACAGGTGCACCAGGCCGTCGATGCCGGCGGCAAGACCCACGAACACGCCGAAGTCGGTGATCGACTTGACGGGTCCCTTGACCTTGTCGCCGCGCTGCACGGTGGCGGCGAATTCTTCCCACGGATTGGCCTTGCACTGCTTCATGCCCAGGCTGATGCGGCGCTTGTCCTCGTCGATCTCGAGCACCATGACCTCGACCTCGTCGCCCAGCGAGACGATCTTGCTGGGGGCGACGTTCTTGTTGGTCCAGTCCATCTCGGAGACGTGCACCAGGCCTTCGATGCCCGGCTCGATCTCGACGAACGCGCCGTAGTCGGCGATGTTGGTGACCTTGCCGAACAGGCGCGTGCCGGTCGGGTAGCGGCGCGAGACGCCGTGCCAGGGGTCGTCGCCCAGCTGCTTCAGGCCCAACGAGACGCGGTTCTTCTCGGCGTCGAACTTGAGCACCTTGGCGGTGAGCTCCTGCCCGACCTGCACCACTTCGCTCGGGTGACGCACGCGGCGCCAGGCCATGTCGGTGATGTGCAGCAGGCCGTCGATGCCGCCCAGGTCGACGAACGCACCGTACTCGGTGATGTTCTTGACCACGCCGTGCACGATGGCGCCTTCGGACAGGGTTTCGAGCAGCTTGGCGCGTTCTTCGCCCATCGAGGCTTCGACCACGGCGCGGCGCGACAACACGACGTTGTTGCGCTTGCGGTCGAGCTTGATGACCTTGAACTCCATGGTCTTGCCCTCGAACGGGCTCATGTCCTTGACCGGACGCGTGTCGAGCAGCGAGCCGGGCAGGAAGGCGCGGATGCCGTTGACCAGCACGGTCAGGCCGCCCTTGACCTTGCCGGAGACCGTGCCGGTGACGAAGTCGCCGGACTCCAGGGCCTTCTCGAGCGACAGCCACGAGGCGAGGCGCTTGGCCTTGTCGCGCGACAGGATGGTGTCGCCGTAGCCGTTCTCGATCGCGTCGATGGCCACCGACACGAAATCGCCGACCTGGACTTCGAGCTCGCCCTGGTCGTTCTTGAATTCGTCGATAGGGACGTAGGCTTCGGACTTGAGGCCTGCGTTGACCACCACGAAGTTGTAGTCGACACGGACGACTTCGGCCGTGATGACCTCGCCACTGCGCATCTCGGAGCGCTTGAGCGATTCTTCGAACAGGGCGGCAAAGGATTCGCCGCCGGAGCTGGTGGCAGTTTGGGTTTGCGACATGGGGACTTTCTTTGCGGCTTCCGCCGCGGGGTTAGGTTGATGATCCGACGCTTCGGTGTGCTTGGCGACTGACGTCTGGCAGCACGGAGGGGAAGCGGCGGGCCGTCTTGCGTCGGGGCAGGCCCCGACGCGTTTCTCGCGATTCCTTTCGGAGGCTTGTGGACTCAGAAAGGCCGGCGTTGTTCCCAGGCCTTCAAGACCGCATCGACCGACTGGTCGATGCTGAGCTCGGAGTTGTCCAGGAGCAGGGCGTCGGGTGCCGGCCTGAGAGGCGCGACGGCGCGATTTCGATCCCGCTCGTCGCGCGCCTCGAGTTCGGCGCGAAGACTGTCAATGTTAGACGGAATTCCCTTAGAAATCAATTGCTTATGCCGGCGTTCCGCCCGCTGGGCGGCCGACGCGGTGAGGAAGACCTTGAGGTCCGCCCCGGGGAAGATGACGGTGCCCATGTCGCGCCCGTCGGCCACCAGGCCCGGCAGGCGGCGAAACGACAGCTGCAGCTGACGCAGGGCGTCGCGCACCGAGGGCAGCGCGGAGACCTTTGACGCCATCGAGCCGACCGCCTCGTCGCGCAGCCGGTCGGCCACTTCCTCGCCGCCCAGGCGGATGCTGCTGCCTTCGAAGGCGAGGTCCAGCGACGAGGCGATGGCGGCCACCCGCGGCTCGTCGGACGGCGTCACGCCGGCACGCATCGCCGCCAGCGCCGTGGCCCGGTAGACCGCGCCCGAGTCCAGGAAGTGATAGCCCAGGCGCTGCGCCACCGCGCTGGCCACCGTGCCCTTGCCGGACGAACTGGGCCCATCGACCGCGAGCACGGGCACGCGCGCGACGTCGGTGCGCGCCACCGAGAACAGCGTCTCGAAATAGTGCGGGAAGGTCTTGGCCACGCACTGGGGGTCGAGGATGCGCACCGGCACCGGCGGCTGCGCGCCGGCCAGCGCATTGAAGGCGGCGAGCGAAAAGCACATGGCGACCCGATGGTCGTCGTAGGTGCGGATGGCCGCGGCACGCCAGGCGGCCGGCGGGGAGACTTCGATGGAGTCCGCGCCTTCGACGACGGCCGCGCCCAGCTTGCGCAACTCGGCAGCCATCGCGGCGATCCGGTCGGTCTCCTTCACGCGCCAGCTGGCGATGTTGGTCAGCCGCGTCGTGCCCCGGGCATACAAGGCCATCACCGCGAGCGTCATCGCGGCGTCCGGGATGTGGTTGCAGTCGAGCTCGATCGCGCGCAGCGGCCAATCGCCGCGCTGGACCTCCATCCATCCCGGGCCGGAGCGCACCTTCGCGCCCATGGCCTGCGCCGCCTCGGCGAAGCGGATGTCGCCCTGGATCGAGTCGAGGCCGACCCCTTCGATGCGCAGCGGGGCGTCGGTGGCGGCGATGGCGCCGAGCGCCACGAAATAGGACGCCGACGAAGCGTCGCCCTCGACATGCACGTCGCCGGGCGAGCGGTAGGCGCTGCCGCGCGGGATCGTGAAGCGTTGCCAGCCGTCGCGCCGCACCTCGATGCCGAAGCGGCGCAGCAGGTTCAGGGTGATCTCCACATACGGCTTGGAGATCAGCTCGCCTTCGACCTCGACGGAGATCTCGCCTGCGGCCGAAACGAGCGGCAGCGCGAGCAGCAGGGCCGTGAGGAACTGGCTGGAGACGTCGCCTCGCACGCGGATCGGCGCCTCGGTGCGCAGCGTCCCGACGCCAGCGTTCAGCCGCAGCGGCGGGTAGCCCTCGTTGCCGAGATAGTCGATGCTGCAGCCCAACTGGCGCAGCGCGTCCACGAGGTCGCCGATCGGACGCTCG
>DATFAY010000180.1:0-8220 GCA_035254085.1 Piscinibacter sp. | reverse complement strand
CCATCCTGCTCACGTTGCAGCGTTTCTCGCTGAGGTTCTTGGTGGCCCTCCCTCCTACTCTCTGGAGCATGGCGGGCACCCGCACATGATTCAGCAGCACCTGAACCGCCACCTTACCCAGGAACAACGGCGCCAATGGGTAAGCTTGCTTCTCCAGACCGCAGACGAACTGCGCATGCCCGAAGACCCTGAGTTCCGATCGGCACTGGTTGGTTATCTGGAGTGGGGGTCTCGCTTGGCAGTCATCAACTCTCAGCCGGGCGCTACCGTTGATCCACACGCTCCCATGCCAAGATGGGGCTGGGGCGAAGTGAAGGGGCCGTACAAGGGCTGAGCGTGCGGTCTAACGTCTTGTCTGTCAGCTTTCGGACCGGGTGCCGAAGTTCGAGCTGTTCAAGGAAGCCGAGGGGCGGGGTGGCTACGCCACAAAGACCAACGGCCTAGGCGAATCGCCTAAGCCGCTGGTTTTGTTGGTGGGCCCTGAGTGACTCGAACACTCGACCAACGGATTAAGAGAAGGCTACCTCGCCGTTTCAACCCTGGCCACGAGGCACACGCACAGGGGCGACGGTAGCAGGGAGGATCTGCGAGGAGCGTCGAGTTTCATATGATTGGCTACGTTTTGGCTACGTTCGACTCGGGGTTCACCTTCGACTCGGGACAGCGAGCGACTTCCGGCGTCACTGCCCGCTAAGGCCTCGCCTACCCTGCGTCAATCCGTGCGCCGCCGGCCGCATGACATTTGCGGCGGAGACGGCTGGCGTTGGGCAGTCTCATCGCAAGGTCGAGCGGGGCAGCTCAGTTCAGTGGTTGGCGAGTCCGCAGCGGCTCACTGGCGACGACTGCGGGCCAGACCGTCTCCCTCATGGTGTGCTCGAAGGTCGTGGGCGGGTAGCGAGCGAGTCGCTCGCTTCGATGCACTGCCACTCCACGGTGTCGATGGCGCCGTTGTCAGCGCTGACCATGAGTACGTGGCGTCCCGCCGGCAAAGCCACGGTCGGCCACACAGCCATCCGATCCACCACGGGCACGGTGCCGAGGGTCACTCCATCCACCTGCAAGGTCACGCGAACCGCGTTGCTGTACACCTTCACAGGCGTGGCGCCGGCGGGCCGCGGCGTGAGTCGGCCGCTCGCGATGTGCGCCATTGGCACGCTGCGCCAGTGCGCCTGGTAGAGGTAGTAGGCGTCCTTGCGCACGCGCCGGTCGTAGGTGACCAGCCCCTTGTCGTTGACGCCGGCACGATCGCCTTCGTTGCGCCCGGCCGATGCCAGGTCGAAGCCGACCCACACGAAACTTCCCGCGAGCCACGGGCGCGCCGCAATCTGGCGCCAGTACGCTTCATGGAACAGCGCCTGGTATTGCTCGGGGTGCCAGTGGCCGTCGGGGCGCGGGCGCTGCGGCGGCTCCTGCTGGTGCTGCACGCTGGCGCCGGCGCCGTATTCGCTGATCGCGACAACGCGTGCAGGCAGCCGCGCGTGCAGTGCGTCGGCCCACGGGCCGAGGTCGGACAGCTGGCCGTCGTACCAGCCCCAGTAGCGGTTGTAGCCGGTGAGGTCGGTCTGCAGCGCCATCGGGTCGTCGTCGGCGGCGCAGCAGTGCGCATAGGCGGTGACGCGATGGGGATCGTCGCGCTTGGCCTGCGCATGCAAGCTCGCCAGCAGCGCGCGGATGATGGCATCGGCGCGATAGACCTCGTTGCCCAGGCCCCAGATCGCTACCGACGGATGCTGGCGGTTCTGCTGCTGCAGCTCGCGCAGTTGCTGCGACAGGTTGTCGCGGAAGGCGGGCGTGTCCTGCAGAGCCGAGTTGAGCGGGATCTCGGTCCACAGCACGAAGCCGAGTTCGTCGGCCAGTTCGTAGGCGCGCTGCGGGTGCTGGAAGTGCACCAGCCTCAGGCCGGTCACGCCGAGCTCCTTCAGGATGCGCATGTCCTCTTCCACCTCGGCATCGCCGACCGCGAGCCCCTTGCCGGGACGACCGGCGTGGAAGTAGTTCACCCCATGCAGCGCATACGGCTGGCCGTTGAGCAGCAGGCCGTGCGCCGGGTCGAGCGCGATCGTGCGGATGCCCACCGGCAGGCTGAGCTCGTCGACGACCGCGCCCGCCTGCAGCACCTCGGCCCTCAGGCGATAGAGGTAGGGATCGAGCACGCCCTGCCACAGGCGCGGCCGCTCGACATGCAGCGGCACCTCGGCCGCCGCCGTCGACCCGGCCCGCACGCGCAGCGCCTGCTCTGCGTGCGCCACGGCGTGCCCTTCGGCGTCGCGCAGGGTCAGGCGCAAGGCGAGTCGTCGCGTCGATGGCATGTCGTTGCGCAGGCTGACGCGCACTCGAAGGCGGGCGCCCGCGGGCGACTGCTCGGCCACGTCCACGGCCACGCCGGGGCCGCCGTGGTCCAGCATGTCGACGTGCACGGGCGCCGTCTCGACCAGCCGCACGCGCCGATACAGGCCGCCGAAGACGGTGAAGTCGCCGCCCAGCGGCGCCACCGAGGGGAGCGTGGCGTTGTCCACGCGCACGGCCAGCGTGTTGCGTCCGGCCGTGAGCAGGTTGGTGACGTCGAAGCGGAAGCGCGCATAGCCGCCTTCGTGGCGACCGGCGTGGCGGCCGTTGACCCATACGTCCGCGGCGAGCGCCGCGCCGTCGAACTCGAGGAAGCGGCACCGGCCGTCGACGCGCGGCGTCGCGCTCTCGATCACCAGCCGGTACCACGCCGGGCCGCGGTAGTACGCGCCGCCGGCCTCTCCGTCGACCGCGTTGTAGGTATGCGGCAGCATCACCTGCGACCAGTCGCCGTCGTCGAAGGCCGGCCCTTCGGCACCGGCTACGTCGGCGCGCTGGAATCGCCACGGGCCGTCGAGCGCGAGCGACGTGCGGGTCGCCGCCTGCGCCTGCACGCACAGGATCAGGAGAAGCAGCGCGAGCCATCGGCCGCTGCGCGCCATGCGGTTCACTGCGCCGGCCATCCATCTTGTCGATATCACTCGAATCTCCCATCGGCGCCGAAGCGTCGCGTCCCGGCGCGCTCGAACACTCCCCCGCGCAGGCCGGGAGTCTCGTTTGCGAGGAACGGCATATGCTTAGGTGTTTTTACCGCTTAATTTAGTTCGTCGCTCGAACTAATATACTCCAAACAACCATAGAACGAGGAGCGCGTCTTGCCCATCGAAGCCGCAGGCAATCAGCAACTTCTCAAGGACATCCACCGGATGTCCCTGGTGCGCCATCTGTGCGTCAACCCGGGTCTGTCGCGCGCCGACCTGGCGACCGTGGTGGGCCTCACCAAATCGACGGTGAGCCTGCTGGTGCGCGAGCTGCTCGGCGAAGGCTGGCTGCTCGAGCGCGAGGTCGTGGCCACCGGCGACCTGGGCCGGCGCCCGACGCCGTTGTTCATCGACCCCACGCGCCTGCTGCTGCTGGGGGCCGAGGTCGGCATCGACTCGGTCCGGGCGGTGGCCACCTCGCTGACGGGCGAGGTGCTGGCGCGAACGACGGCGAGCCTCGGATCGAACAAGGGCGCCAAGGCCTGCATCGGCACGCTGGCCAACGCCTTGCTCAAGGTGCGTAAGCAGCTCGACGGCGGCGAGCACCGCGTCATCGGGATCGGCGTGGGCCTGCCGGGCGGCGTCGACGAGACGCGCGGCTTCCTGCACTTCGCGCCCAACCTCGGCTGGCGCGAAGTGCCCGTCGGCGCACTGCTCGCCGAAAAACTCGCGGGCTCGCCGCTGCAGGGCATCCCGCTCTTCGTGCAGAACGAGGCGGATGTCGCGGCGCTCGGCGAGATGGAGTTCAACCCGTCGCCGGCATCGGACCCGATGCTCTACCTCAGCATCAACCAGGGCGTGGGCGCCGGCGTGATCGTCGGCGACCGCCTGCTGACCGGCTCCCGCGGTTTCGCCGGCGAAGTGGGCCACATGGTGCTGCAGCTCAACGGGCCTGCGTGCTCTTGCGGCAGGCGCGGATGCGCCGAGGCGCTCATCGGCCCTCGCGCGATGCTGGGCTCCACCGAACCGTCGCCGCAGCCCCTGGCCGAAGTCGCGCGCCGCCTGGCGAAGGACGATGCCGAGACCGTGCGCGCCGTGAAGAAGGCCGGCAGCTACCTCGGCGTGCTGCTGCAGAACCTGGCCACGGCCTACGACCCTGCGTGCATCGTGCTCGGCGGGGCGGCGGTCGAGCTGGGCGATGCCTACCTCCAACCGGCCTTGCGCACGCTCAACGACTACGCCGCCGCGGCGGAACTCGCGCCGCCGGTCGTGCGGATCTCTCGCTTCGGCGCCGATGCGGTCGCCGTCGGGGCGGCGGCGCTGGCGCGCTACCGCCTGACGCGCCCGCTCATGGCATCGGCGGCCGGCGCCGGCGCGACGGCAGACCAGGAGTCCGCCTGATGTACCTCGGCATCGATCTCGGCACCTCCGAGGTCAAGCTTCTGCTGCTCGATAGGCATGGGCGCGTGGTCGCCCAATCGCGGGCCGCGCTGCAGGTGTCGCGACCGCAGCCCCTCTGGTCGGAGCAGGCGCCGCAAGCGTGGTGGCAATCGACCGAAGCCGCCGTGGCGCAACTGCGCAGCACCCACGCGCAGGCCTTCGCCGGCGTGCGCGCGATCGGGCTGTCGGGCCAGATGCACGGCGCGGTGCTGCTGGGCGCGCACGACGAGGTGCTGCGCCCCGCCATCCTGTGGAACGACGGCCGCAGCCACGCCGAGTGCGACGAGCTCACGCAAGGGGCGCCGCGCCTGCATCGGCTGGCCGGCAACCTCGCCATGCCGGGCTTCACCGCGCCCAAGCTGCTGTGGGTGAAGAAGCACGAGCCCGCCGTCTTCGCGCAGCTTCGCACCGTGCTGTTGCCCAAGGACTACCTGCGCCTCCTGCTCTGCGGCGAGAAGGTGTCCGAGCCCTCGGACGCGGCCGGCACGCTATGGCTGGACGTAGCCAGACGCGACTGGTCCGACGAACTGCTCGCCGCCTGTGGCCTGAGCCGCGCACACATGCCGCGGCTCGTAGAGAGCAATCAGCCGTCGGGCGTGCTGCGCCCCGAGGTAGCCAAGGCGTGGGGCCTGGGGCCCGAGGTACTGATCGCCGGCGGAGCGGGCGACAATGCCGCCAGCGCCATCGGGATCGGCGCGGTGCAGCCCGGCGACGGCTTCATTTCGCTGGGCACCTCCGGCGTGCTGTTCGTGGTCGACGACCGCTATCGCCCGAATTCCGCCTCGGCCGTGCATGCCTTCTGCCACGCCCTGCCCCGGCGCTGGCACCAGATGAGCGTGATGCTGTCAGCTGCGAGCTGCCTAAAGTGGTTCGTCAACCTGAGTGGTGCCTCGGACGAAGCCGCGCTGTTGAGCCACGTCGACCTGCTGCCGCGCAGCACCCTGCGCGACGCGCCGATCTTCCTGCCCTACCTCGCGGGAGAGCGCACGCCTCATAACGACCCGTTCGCGCAGGGGCTGTTCTTCGGCCTCAACCACCAGACGACGCGCGCGCTATGCGGCTATGCGGTGCTCGAGGGCGTGGCCTTCGGCCTGGCCGATGGCCTGGCGGGGCTGCAGGCCGCGGGCACGCAGGTGGCGAGCCTGTCGCTCGTCGGCGGCGGCGCGCGCAGCAGCCTGTGGGCACGCCTGATCGCCGACGTGCTCGGCGTGGAAATCGTGACTCATACCGGCGGCGAGGCCGGCGCCGCACTCGGCGCGGCGCGCCTGGGCTGGCTGGCCGACGGCGGCGACGAAGCCGAGGTGTGCAGCAAGCCGGCGGCGGCCGTTCGCTACCTGCCCGATCGGCAGCGCCACGCCGAACTGCAGCCTAGGCTGGCGCGCTTTCGCGAGATCTATCAGCGACTGCGACCCCTGTCGTTCGCCGGTCACGCCGGCGGCGTCAGCACCAGCGGCGCCGCACTCACGTAGACCAGCGGCGCGTTCGGAGAGCGGTCATCGCGGTCACCGCGCAGGCGTCTTGGGCTGCGGCTTCATCAGCGACTCCACCTCCGCGACGCTGCGGCCGGCCCGGATCGCACCAATCGCCTGTCGCACGCGTGTCGCGGCCCCGGGATCGTGCGGGTTGCTCGCCAGCGGTCCAAGCGCCCGAATGGCGCGCTCACGGTCGCCGAGCTGCAAATCGAGCTGGGCTTCCAGCACCGCGTAGTCGGGCACGGCCGGCGCGAGCAGGCGTGCGGCGCGGGCCGCGTTCACCGCATTCGGGCTGGGCCCGTCGGGCGAGAGCGCGCGGGCGAGGTGGTAGAGCGTGGGCGCATGGTCCTTCCTCAGCCGGTAGGCCTTGAACAGGTTCGCGCGCGCCTGCTCGCGCGCCGCCGCCTCCTCGTGGCCGGACAGCTTTTCGGCACGGCGGGTCCAGGCCCGGCCCAGCAGGTAGTGAGCCTCGGCGCTGCCGGCATCGGCGGCCACGATGGCATCGAGCAGCGCGATCGCCGACACGGGATCGCCGAAGCGGGCCTCGGCGCTCGCGAGGGTCAAGCGCAAGCCGGGGCTCGCGCGAGCAGGGTCCGGCGCCAGCGCCCGCAGTTTGGCCAGGACGGGTTGTGCGCGATCGCGGTCGGTGCAGGTCAGTTGCGCAGTGGCCAGCACGTAATCCGCCGCATCCTGGCCGAGATCGAATGCCCGGATCACCGGCCGCGGCATGTCGTCTCCTTTCAGGCGAAGCACCGCCATCTCGCGAAGGTGTCGCTTCAGCCGCTTGGGCAGGTCGACCACGGCGATGCCCGTGGCCAGCTCGAAGGCGGCAACCGGGTCCTCGCCCGCGCCGATGCGCACGAAGTAGTCGTTGAGCTTCTTCGCACGCTCGTCGTCGCTGAGCATGTAGTGCACGAGCAGCCATGAGGGTGCGTAGAAGGTGGAAATGTCGTTGTTGCTGTTTCCCTTGGAGGACTGCCAACGCAGCACCTCCTCGTAACCGCCGCTCTGCCAGGGCGCAAGCTCGCTGGTGCGGGCGAAGCTGCGCCGGCCGAGCGAAATGCTGCCCTCTGCGAAGACCGACGTGCTGATGTACTCGGCGAAGCCTTCGACGTACCAGGCGGGATAGCTCATCGTCGCGTACTGGAACATCAGGTGATGCGCATATTCGTGCTGCAGCACGATGAGGTCCCAGTCCTCGAGTCGGTTTATCTCGTTGCCGTGCGTCCCGTACGCGGCCGCACCGTCGGAGCAAGACGCATATATGCCCCGGGTATCCTCTCCGAGTCCGGGAAACAACCTGCGAAGCCTGCCGTTCAGGACGTAGATGTCGAAGCGCGCCTGTGCACGCACGCTGCGCTCATCAGCGCCCATCAGCTTCAGCGCCATCCACCTGAAGACTTCGAGTTGTCGCAGATTCATGCGCACTGCATCGTCGTCGCGCTGCGTGTAGAGCGAGAAATGCTCGGTCTGCAGCAGCGTCCAGTCGGCTCGCGCGCCCGTGCTCGCGCATGCGCCGAGCGCGAGCGCCATGCAGGCCGCCATGCGCGCCATGGCCTTCATCGGCTTGCCCGCGGCGTCAGCACCTGCAGCGCCGCGCTGACGTAGACCAGCGGCGCGTTCCAGTTGATCGCGACCTCGTTGGTCGTGTAGCTGCAGGAATGGTCCAGCCACGATTTCGCCGGCGCCTTGGACGGGTACGGCACCGGGCAACCTTCGGTGCCGTCGTGGCCGGCATGCGGGCCGCCGACGACGAAGCCGGGCACCGGTGCATCGACGCCGTCGGCTTCCGACGGGCGATGGTGCGGGTGGCGCGGCGAGTGCTCGCCGAAGCCGGTGACCATTGACGAGCCGATCGCATTGCGGCCCAGCACGTAGTCCAGCGCGGCCTGCGCCGCATCGAGCTGCCGCCGCTCGCCGCTGAGTCGATAGCCCTGGATCAGCATCAGCGCCTGGTTCAGCGCGACCGCGTTGCTGCCCCAGATGAAATCCTTGTCCTGCATCGCCACGCGATAAGGCGACTCGGCCCAGGCATCGGCCAGCGTCGAGGCCAGTTGTGCGATCCGGCGCTCGACCAGGGCGCGGTCGACGGCCGGCGTCAGCTGCGCGCGATGCTGCGCGAGCGTGATCCAGGCCAGCGCGCCGACCTCCGGCCAGCCCGGCACCTCGATGCCCAGCGCCGGCAACTCGACCGCCGCGAGGTAGGCGTCGTCGCGCGTCGACACGTAGAGCTCTGCGGCCGCCCAGGCGAATTCGTCGTCGAGCTTCTGTTCGCCGTAGGCGCCCGTGTGGACGTCGCTCGGCTGGCGGTAGACGACCGC
>DATFAY010000179.1:0-3484 GCA_035254085.1 Piscinibacter sp. | reverse complement strand
CAGCAGCACCTTGGCGGTGTCCAGCGGGTAGCCGTGCATCGAGCCGGAGATGTCCACCACGAAGATGTAGTCGCGCGGCAGGATCTGCCGCACCGGCACCGCCTTGGGCGGCTCGACCAGCGCGAGGAAGAAGTTCTCCTCTTCGCCGCGAAAGAGCATCACGCCGCTTTCGATGCGGTCGCCGGCGAGCCGGTAGTGGAGGATGAAGTCGCGGTTGTTGACGGCTGAGCCACCGGTCTGCAGCGCGACGCGCGCGTGCTCGCTGCCGAGCCCCTCGACCGCGAGCTCATGCGAGGGCGAGGCGATCTCCTTGACGGCCACCGGCGCATCCAGCGCCAGCTTCAGATCGAAGCGGCCGGTCGGCGGCGGGCCTTGCTTTGCATAGGGCGCCGCCACCCATTTCTCGTGCGCCGCGGCGCCTTGCGGGCTGTTGTAGCGCGGGCCGACCACGGTCGGGAAGACGAAGCCGTACTGCGACTCGTGCGGCGTCAGGAGCTCCGTGTAGCGAAGCTCCACCGCCACCTCGTCGCCCGGCATGATGTTGGCGACGTTCATCTCGAACACGTTCGGCCGATGCTGCTCGAGCAGCGCGCTGGTCTGGCCGTTCTTCTTCGCCTGCTCGTACTCGATGCGCGCCTGCTGCTTCTCCTTGATGCGTGCCACCAGCAGGCGCTGGCCCAGGCGCACGTTCATCGCGTACACCGCGGCCTGCGTCGAGCCGGGGAAGACGTAGCGGGCCTCGATCGCGCGCTGGCCTTCGTTGCGGTAGTGCTGGGTGACGGTGACGTCGGCGATGACGCCGGCGATGCGCACGTCGACCTGCGTCGACTTCAGCGGCAGGCGGTCGGTGCCCGGGTCGTCGCTGGCGACCTGGAAGTACGGACTCTCGGCCGGCAGCGCCTCGGCGTCGTCGGCGCGGGTGGGCGGGCTCACCAGCATGAGCAGCGCCGCCAGCAGCGACAGCGCAACGCACAGCAGCACGCGGCCCAACGGACTCACGGGCCGCACGGGGTAGCGAAACAAGGGCATGAGGTTCTCCTGCAGTCGAGCCGCATGGGCGGCATGACGCGCAGGATCGAACCGGCGTGCGAAGCGCGTAGGAAGTGAAACGCGCCGAGTGTGAAGTCGACGTGAAGTGGCGGCGCGGCCTCAGGCGGACGCGGCTTCGAGCAGCGGCAGCGACAGCGTCGCGATGGCGCCGCCGTCGCCCGCGTTGGTCAGCGCGACGCGGCCACGGTGCAGCTCGGCGATCTCCTTGACGAAGGGCAGGCCCAGGCCGGTGCTGCGCTTGCGCGAGTGCGGGCGCGCGAGCGAATAGAACTTCTCGAACACCTTGTCCTCGGCGTACTCGGGGATGCCGGGGCCGTGGTCGCGCACGGTCACGTCGACCGTGCGGCGCCGGCGCGCGAGCGCGATCGTGACGACGCCGCCTTGCGGCGAGAAATCGAGCGCGTTGTCCATCAGGTTGGCGAGCGCGCGCCGCAGCAGGAAGGCGTCGCCTTCGACCTGCGCGTCCTCGCCGGGCTCGACGACGATGCGCAGGCCGCGCGCCGCCCCCGCCGCCTGCGCGCTGGCTGCCAACTCGTCGACCAGCGGCCGCAGCGCCACCGGCTCGGTATGCTCCAGGCGATGGCGCGACTCGAGCGCGGTGAGCTCCATCATGCGGTCGACCAGCTCCTGGATGCGCTGCGTCTCGCGCGCGATGTTGGCGACGAAGCGCGTGCGGTCGGCATCCGGCATCGGCTCCTGCAAGAGCTCGGCCGCGCCGCGGATCGCCGACAGCGGGCCCTTCACCTCGTGGGTCAGTGTCTGCACGTAGTCGGCGACGTAGTTGCGCCCGGCCAGGGCGTCGCGCATCTCGTCGTAGGCCGCGCCGATGGCCCCGAGCGCTCGCCGCCCCAGGCGCGGCAGGTTGAACGAGCGCTGGTCGCGAACGTAGCGAACATAGTCTGCGATGAGCCCGAAGGGCCGCACCAGCCACACCGACACGATGACCGCCAGCAGCAGCACCGCGACCACCGAGGTGGCGCCCACCAGCAGCGTCTTGCGCCGCGCCGCATCGACGAACTGGCCGAAGCTTTGCACCGGCTTGCCCACGCTCACCGCGCCGGCGATCTCGTTGTTCAACCGGATCGGCGCCGCCACGTACATCACCGAGGTCTGCGCCTGGCCCGCGACGTCGGGCGTGGTGCGCGCGCCGTAGGCACCGCCGAGCGCGAGCTTGACGTCGCGCCACTGCGAGAAGTCCTCGCCGACGCTGCGCCCGCGCGAATCGAAGACGACCCGGCCGGAGCGGTCGACGACGACCGCGCGCAGCTCGATGCGCGTCTTCTCGAAGCCGAAGATGTCGGCCTTGAAGCGGCGCGCGTACAGCGACTGGAACACCGGCTGCAACACCTCGGCGCGCAGCACGCCGTCGCGCGACGAGGCCTCGATCGTCGCTGCCAACAGGTGCGAGTCCTCGACGAGGGCCTCTTCCGCCGACTCGCGATAGCGCGGGTCGATGTCGCCCAGCAGGCGGTACATCAGCACCCCGACGCCCAGCGCGTACGCGAGCAGGATGCCGATGAAGATGCGTGTTCTCTTCGTCACGCGGCGAGCGCGGGCGGCAGGTCCTCGGCCAGCGCGTAGCCGGTGCCGCGATGGGTGCGGATCGGGTCGAGATGGGGCGCGATCGTCTTCATCTTCGCGCGCAGTGTCTTGACGTGCGCATCGACCGTGCGGTCCAGGCTTTCGCCGGGATCGTCCCAGACGCGCTCGAGCAGCGCATCGCGGGTGAACACATGGCCGGGGCGCGAGGCCAGTGTCTTGAGCAGGCCGTACTCGTAGCGCGACAGCTCGAGCAGCTTGCCGTAGAAGCGGATCTGCCGGCGGCCGTCGTCGATCTGGATCGGCAGCGCGGGCGCCAGCGCGCCGCCCGCCGGCGCGGGTGTCCGGGCGGTGCGGCGCAGGATCGAGCGCACGCGGGCCACCAACTCGCGCGGCGAGAAAGGCTTGGGCACGTAGTCGTCGGCGCCGAGCTCGAGCCCCACCACACGGTCGATCTCGTCGCTGCGCGCGGTGAGGAACACCACCGGCACGTCGGCAACCGCGCGCAACTGCTTGAAGAGCTCGAAGCCGTTGATGTCGGGCAGGCCGACATCGAGGATCACCAGCGCGGGCGCCTTGGCGCGCATCTGCATCAGCGCCTCGCTGCCGCTGGCCGCCCAGGTCGGCTCGAAGCCGTCGGTGCGCAAAGCGTACTGCAGGGTGTCGGCAATGCCCGGCTCGTCCTCGACGATCAGGATGCGCGGCTTCATGCGGCTATTCGTTGGGAAGGAAACCCTCGATCGAAAGGTAGCGTTCGCCGGTGTCGTAGTTGAAGCCGAGCACCGTGGCGCCGGCGGGCAACTCGGGCAGCTTCTGCGCGATGGCGGCCAGCGTCGCGCCCGACGACAGGCCGACGAGCATGCCTTCCTCGCGCGCGGCGCGGCGTGCGAACTCC
>DATFAY010000178.1:0-3571 GCA_035254085.1 Piscinibacter sp. | reverse complement strand
GGCCGGCACTGCGCCTGCGCCAGGTCGCCGGGCGTGTAGCCGAACGATCGGCGGAACCAGCGAGTGAAGTGCGCCTGATCGGAAAAGCCGCACTCGGCCGCCACGGAGGCGGCAGGCTTTCCGGCCAGGACCATTTGCCTGGCGCGTTGCAAACGGACAGCGCGCAGGTAGTCGGCCGGCGCCATGCCCAGCCATTGCTTCAGCACCCGATGGACTCGTTCGCGACTCACGCCGCATCGGCGTGCCAAACCGGACACTGTCTGTTCGCCGGCCAGCACGGCCGACCGCACCTGCGACAGCAGCATGCGCACGGCATCGCTCGGAACGGCGTCGCCGACGGCCGCAAGACCCGGTCGCAATGCCTTTGCCAGAAGAGGAATCGCGCGGTGCAGCCAGGCCTGCACCTCGTCCGGCGAATGGAGGTCGCGCGCCTGGCGAGCCAGCGCAACGGCGCGCATCGAGCCGCTGCGGGCGGGCGTGGCGAGGCCGGCATGGTGGATCCACGCGGCCGGAACGTAGAGCATCGTCACCAGCACGGCTGCGTCACGGCCGGATGCCGCCAGTGCACCGGCGTGGACGACGCCGGGCGCGATGGCGATCAAGTCGCCCGCCCGGGCCCGGAAGGGACGGCCCGCCACGCTGCAGCAGCATTCGCCCTGGACGATGGCGCCGAACGACCATTCGTCGTGCCAGTGCGGAACCCACTCCTGGCCGTCCTGGTGGTGTCGCACCTGTTCCAGATCGACCAGGCGCAGCCTTCGCACCTGCGACCGATTCAACGCCGAGGCTGCCCGCGGCTCAGGCATCGTGCGCCCCAGCGACCGTGATCCCGAGCCACCCGGCGCTGGCGTCCTCGGCCACCAGGTCGCCGAGCAGGCCGATGTCTTCGTGAGGATGCGGGGTGAGGCGCAGGGACGCCGAGGCCTCGTGCCAGCCGCTGCTCAGGCGCTGGCCGATGTCCGGCTTCAGGAGCACCGGCTCCGGCAACGCTCGAGGTTGCCGCAGGTCCGGCCAACCGACGGCGCCGATCGTGGCGCCGGCGAGAAAGCCCAGCGGGCGGCCCGGCCGTCCGGTCAGGCAGGCCTCGACCTCGAAGATCCGGCGATCCTTCACGGCCAGGCTGGCGCCCAGCCGGCTGCCGGCACGCAAGGGCGCAGCGGCCGGATGCTCCAGCGGCAGGCTGCGCGTGAGCCAGGTGCTGCCCATCTTCTTGGGCCAGCCTTGCAGCATCCCGCGCAGCAACGAGATGTCCTGATCGACCCAGATGGCGGGACAGTACATGCACGCGCTGCCGTCCGGTCGCTGGATCTCGATCACGACGATGGTCTCGCGATACTGGGCCAGCACGGGGTCCAGCAATTCGTGGCCGTCGGTGCAGGCCTGCCAGTCGGCGAAGTGCACGCAGCCCCTGCCGACGGGTCTTCCGGCCGCAGGCGGCACGAGGGGAACCGCCGCCGCGGCCTCGAACCTGAAGGCGACGTTGAGCAGCCAACCTGCGTAGTGCCACGGGGGCGCGGGGACCAGGGCGGATCGACCCGTGGTGGTGAACGGTGCGGTGAAGCTTCGATGCGGCCAGGCGGAGGAATTCATGGCGCTCATGTTGCTGAAGTCTGCGTGTCGTGCCTAGAACGGATGTGAACGATGCCGCGCCGTCGGCGGTGGACGCATTCTGTGCCGCCTTGTGGCTATAGTGGAAAGCGCGACATCCCACGACAGACCGCAAGGAGATGCCCATGGAGTTCCACACCGGCAGGCTCATCGATCACTTGCACCTGCGAGTATCCGATCTGGCACGCAGCAAGGCGTTCTACCGCGCGGTCTTCGCCGCCCTGGGAAAGTCGGAGGCCTTCACGGAAACGGCCAGTCACTTCTCGATCGACGAACTGTGGGTCGACCAGGCGGATGGGCCGGTCTCACGTGTGCATCTCGCCTTTCAAGCACGCGATCGCGCCATGGTCGACGCCTTCCACGTGGCGGCCTTGGCCGCGGGCGGCCGCGACAACGGTGGGCCAGGCGAACGCCATTACCACCCGGGCTACTACGCGGCCTTCGTCTTCGATCCCGATGGCAACAACATCGAAGCCGTCTTTCACGGCCCGGCCACGCGGTCCGCTGCCTCCGTCGTGATCACGCCGCAAGCAGGCTGAGCACGCGGGAAGCGCGCGCCGTCGGGCTCCAGCGGCAATCGAATCGCGTTGCACAGACAGCTCACGGTTCGATAGAAGCCGGCCAGCATCAACAGTTCGAGCATCGCTTCTTCGCAGTGGTGTGCACGTAGCGCTGCCCACAGATCGTCGCTCAGCGTCGACGTTTGATGAAGCTCGTCGCAAAGTCGCAGCAGCAGCGCGTCGCCTTCGCTCCAGCAGTCGTCCTGCGGCCCGCCGTGAACCAGCGACTCCGTCTGTCTCGGCGTGAGCCCGACGCGTTCGCCGAAGAACGCGACATGCACGCCCCACTCGTACTCGCACCCGTTGAGTGCCGTCGTCCGGTCGATGACGAGCTCGCGTTCGCGCAGTTTCAGGTGACCGCGATCGAGCAACCCGCCGGAGAAGAACTTCCCGAAGAGTCGCTCATCGCGGGCGAGCGTCGTGAACAGGACCAGGGGCGCCCTGCCAGGCGCCATCGTCTTGTCGAGCCATGCTCGAATGGCCTCGCTGAAGGGCTCGCCGGCCGGTTGGATTCGCTGAGACATCCCGGAACTCCGCTATGATTTTCATAGCATCATACGGAGCTGCTATGAAAAGTAAAGCGCCCGCACCGGGCCGACCCGTCCGCGGCAGCCGCACCGGCAGGCCCATCATGGCCGCGCTCGACCTCCTCGGACGCCGGGGCGCCTTGCGCATACTTTGGGAGTTGCGCGACGGCGAGCCGAAGACCTTTCGCGCGCTGCAGGACGCGGCCGCGACGAATCCAGCCTTGCTCAACACGCGGCTGGCAGAGCTGCGCGCTGCAGCCTTGGTTGTCCACGAAGGACTGGGCTACCAGCTCGCACCTCAGGGCCAAGCGCTCCTTGAAGCCCTGGGGCCCTTCGCGCAATGGGCTTCGCAGTGGGCTGCGCACCAGGCCAGGAACTGATCTCCGCGTCCGGTTCAGGCCAGCAGCGTCAGGACCGCCTTCGCGGCCGTGGTGACCGGCCCCGTCATGGCCGCCACGGTCTTCGCGGCCTCCAGCAGGCCGCTCGCCGAGAGGTCGTACCAGGGCTTGCGCGGCTCCTTGGACACTGCTTCGGAGGTCAGCGCGGCGAGATCCTTGGACACTGCCTCGGCCTTCTCCGGCGGCAATTGCTTGGCGAGTTCGGCCACCTTGGTGGTGAGCTCCTTGAGAGCCTCCTTCAGCGGTGCCTGCACATCCGCGCCGGCCGCCTTGTTGAAGCTGTTCTGGATGTTCTGCGCCGTGACGAAGTTGAAGTCGCCCGCGACGGTGACGTTGCCCATCTGGATGTGCGTGTTCATCTGGTTTCCTAGGATCTGGGTGACGACCGGCGCGGCCACCTCCGATCGACGGACGTAGCGCGCCACCTTGTCCGCCACCTGCTGCCCGAGGGCGGCGAAGGAGGCGGCTTGTCCGGGCA
>DATFAY010000177.1:0-2385 GCA_035254085.1 Piscinibacter sp. | reverse complement strand
CGCGATCGCGCGCGCGATGCTCAAGAACCCGCCGCTGCTGCTGCTCGACGAGGCCACCAGCGCCCTGGACGCCGAGAGCGAGCGCATGGTGCAGGCCGCGCTGGAGTCGGCCATGAAGGACCGCACGACGCTCGTTATCGCGCACCGTCTGGCCACGGTGCAGCGGGCCGATCGCATCGTCGTGCTCGAAGCGGGCGGGATCGTGGAGTCGGGTACGCATGCCGAGTTGATCGCGTCCGGCGGGCTGTATGCGCGGCTGGCGGCGATGCAATTCGACCTCGCCTCCGCGCCCGCGGCCGAGCGCGTGGCCGAGTCGGCGGCCTTGTAGGCCTCGGCTGACAGGCGCGCCCTGCCCCCTCCGACAGACGCTTCGGCTGCGCACGGCCGATACTCGATCGCGGTTGCCCGCGCATGCGGGTGACGGTCAACGTTCGAGGAGAAAACAGTGAACACGATGATGCGCATGACGGCCCTGGGTGTGACGTCGGCCGCCCTGGTGCTGGCCGGTTGCGAGAGCACGAACATGTCGGAGCGCCAGAAGGGAACCGCCATCGGCGCCGGCGTCGGCGCCGCAGCGGGCGCGGTGCTGAGCAAGGCGACCGGCGGCAAGGCCGGCACCGGCGCGGTCATCGGCGGCGCGCTCGGCGCGGTGGCCGGAAACGTCTGGTCCAAGCGGCAGGAAGAGCGGCGCGTCGCCATGGAGCAGGCCACGCGAGGCACGGGCGTCGAAGTGAGCCGCACGGCCGACAACCAGCTCAAGGTCAACATCCCGAGCGACATCTCGTTCGACACCGGCAGCGCCGCCATCAAGCCGCAGATGCGCAGCGTGCTCGACCCCTTCGCGGAAAGCCTCAAGGGCGACCCGAACGCGCACGTCAACATCGTCGGCCACACCGATGCGACCGGCCCCGACTCGGTGAACAACCCGCTGTCGGTGGCGCGTGCGCAGAGCGTGCGCGACTACCTGGCCGACCGCGGCGTGCCCGCCTCGCGCATCGACGTCGCCGGCCGCGGCGAACGCGAGCCGATCGCGGACAACAGCACGGAAGCTGGCCGCGCGAAGAACCGGCGGGTGGAGATCTACTTGCGCGAGCCCGGCGCTTGAGCGCCCGGCATTGATGTGGTCATCCCGGCGAAAGCCGGGATCCACGCGGGCCTCAGGCACAATCGGCGCTCCTTCGCGAGCCGCCGCATGACCGCCTCCGCCGACCGCCCGATCCGCTCCCAGTACGAAGACTTCATGCGCCATGTGGACACGCACGGCGTGTTCAAGGCCGACCGCACCGGCACCGGCACCAAGAGCGTGTTCGGCTACCAGATGCGCTTCGACCTGGGCGAGGGCTTCCCGCTGGTCAGCACCAAGAAGGTACACCTGAAGTCCATCATCCTCGAGCTGCTGTGGTTCCTGCGCGGGGATTCGAACGTGCGCTGGCTGCAGGAGCGCGGCGTGACGATCTGGGACGAATGGGCGCGCGCCGACGGCGACCTGGGCCCGGTGTATGGCGTGCAATGGCGCTCCTGGCCCACGCCCGACGGCGGGCACATCGACCAGATCGCCGAGGCGGTGCGCACCATCAAGACCAACCCCGACTCGCGGCGCATCATCGTGAGCGCGTGGAACGTGGCCGACCTGCCCAAGATGGCGCTGATGCCCTGCCACGCGTTCTTCCAGTTCTACGTGGCCGACGAAAAACTGAGCTGCCAGCTCTACCAGCGCAGTGCCGACATCTTCCTCGGCGTGCCGTTCAACATCGCGAGCTACGCGCTGCTCACCCACATGATCGCGCAGCAGTGCGACCTCGGCGTGGGCGACTTCATCTGGACCGGCGGCGATTGCCACCTCTACAGCAACCACGCGGAGCAGGTCGCGCTGCAGCTGTCGCGCCAGCCGTTCGCCTATCCGACGCTGAACATCAAGCGGCGACCCGCCTCGATCTTCGACTACGACTACGAGGACTTCGAGGTGGTCGGCTACCAATGCCACTCCGCCATCAAGGCGCCGGTGGCGGTTTGAAGGGCCCCCCAGTCGCTTCGCTCCTGCCCCCGAGGGGCGCCCGCCTTCGGACCGGCAAAGCCGGATCCTCGGCGGTGGCTTGATTCTGGGTGTGTGTCAGTTCAGGGCCGCGATGATCTCCCGCGGCGCCTGCACCAGTTCGATCAGCACGCCTTCGCCGCCGAGCGGGAACTGATCGTTGCCCTTCGGGTGGATGAAGCAGATGTCGTGGCCGGCCGCGCCGGGGCGGATGCCGCCGGGCGCGAAGCGCACGCCGTGCGCCGTCATCCACGCCACCGCCTTCGGCAGGTCGTCGACCCAGAGGCCGACGTGGTTCAGCGGCGTCGCGTGCACCGCGGGCTTCTTGTCGGGGTCGAGCGGCTGCATCAGGT
>DATFAY010000176.1:0-5491 GCA_035254085.1 Piscinibacter sp. | reverse complement strand
GATTCCGCGAGCGACAACTCGCGCCCGATGACCTTGTTGGTGGCGCCCTGGATGAGCAGGCGCAGCACCTGCATCTGGCGCGGGGACAGATCGAGTTCCGCCGTGACGGCCGTGTCGCTGTCCGGCGCGGCCGCTGCACCGGCTCCCAGCATGGCCGTGGGCAGGTAGACGCCGCCCGCGAGCACCGTGCCCAGCGCGGTGCGCAAGCTGCTGCTCTGCGCGGTCTTCGGGATGAAGCCGGCGGCGCCTTCCTCGATCGCGCCCCGCACGGTGTCCGGCGAGTCGTCCGCGGACAGCACGACGATGCGCGCGCCCGGGGCGGCATCGCGCATCTTGCGGATGGCCTCCAGGCCGCGGCTGTCGGGCAGTGCCAGGTCGAGCAGCACCACGTCGAGGTCGGCGTGCTGCGCGGCCAGCGCGATGGCCTGGCCGAGCGACTCCGCGTGCACCAGGTCGACTTGCTGGAAATGGTGGGCGATCAGCAGGGACAGACCATCGCGGAACATGGCGTGGTCATCGACGAGCAGAGCCTTCATCAGTTCCGGATCGGCCGTTGAGCATGAGAGATCGCCGATTATCCCGTGGCGCGGCGCGCGCCCCGGACGGCAGCGGGGCGTGAATAAGTCACGCCCGGACTTGACTCCGGCCCTCGCCCCCCAGGCAGCGGCCGAGCGGCAGTCCCTAAACTGTGTTCCCGCAAGCGAATCGACACAGGGGTCGCCATGAACGAATTCGGTTCACCTCCCAATGCAGTGCTGATGGCATCCTTGATCCTGTTGCTGACGATGCTCTTGATTCGCCGGCGGCGGGTGCAATCGCCCAAGCCACGCCAGGATCGCCTGGACACCGTGCAGTCGTGGCCGGCACAAGTCGTGAGAGCGATGACGCCGTTGCAACTCGCCGCGCACGATCTGGTGCGCGAGGCCTTGCCGGGTCATCTCATCCTGGTGCACACGCCGCTGTCGCAGTTCATGCGGGTGTCGACGCGCAATTCGTACACCGAGTGGTACCGCCGCGCCGGACGCCTGCGCACCACCTTCCTGGTGTGCGACCGCCAGGCGAGCGTCGTCGCGGCCGTGAACCTGCGCCTCTTGAAGGAGACCGAACGCGAACAGGCCCGCCACGCGCGGCTGGCCCGCGTGCTCGAATCGACCGGCGTGCCGGTGCTCGTCTGGACGGAGGGCAGCCTGCCGACCCTGGCCCAGGTGCGCCAGCACTTCTCGAGCTTGCACGGCGCCCAGGCGCAGCCGGCAGAGGCCGCGGCCGCCGTCCCGGCGCTTGCCGCCACGCCGATGTCGGGCGAGATGGAGTCGATGAGCGTCGAGTCCACCGACTTCGCGGCGCTCGACAGCATGCCGGCGGCGCTGGACTAGGGCCCGTTGACGCTGTTGGAGGGCGCGCGCAGCCAGACGCGCAGTGCGCCGATGGCCGTGAAACCGCACGCCAGCGCAAGCTCGAGTTCGCCGCCCGAGGCATAGCCGACGAGCGGCTTGCCGGGGCGCCACGCGCTCGCCTGCGCGACCAGGTCCGCCATGGCTTCGAGCGGACGCGACGAATGGTCGAAGATGCACGAGATGCCGACCACGTCGTCGGAGTCGCTCAAAGCGCATCCCAGCACTGCACGTCCCGCGTCGTCATGCGCCAGCAGGAAGGTCACCGCCTCGCGCTGCAGCAGGCGCGCGGGGAACAGCGGGGGCGCGGCGACCCCGCCGTCCGGTGCCGCCGCGCGCCACCAGCCGTGCTCCCACTCGCGCAAGGCCTCGGGCGTGGCAACCCGCCGCCAGGCCAGCGGCAGCCTCGGCGACGCGGGCCCGTCCGGCTCTCGCCAGAGCCAGTGCGCGTCGAACAGAGGCGCGAATCCCAGCGGCGCAGGATCGAGGTCGCGGAAGCTGTCCTTCAGCGCGATGCTGCCCTCCTTCCCGTTCGAGAGCACGGGCTCGAGAGCCGAACGGATGCTGGCCTGCGAGAGCCCGGGGGCCAGCGTGACGAGGTTCGGGTAGTACGGCGGGCTGGGCTCGTCGTTCCACCATGCCGCGCCGGTGAGATGCGTTCGGCCGCCGTGCGCCTGCGCCACGGCGTCGCACCAGCGAGCGTTGTCGAGCGCGGCGAGTGCCACCGGCGAGCGGCTCGTCATCGCCGGTCGTTCACGAAGTGTGCAGCGAAGCGCGCGCGCCCGATGCGGCACGCACGGCCGCCCGCGCGCCGATGCGTGTGAACACGAGCCAGGCGAACAGCAGCACGCCAAGGCCCACGACCACCGAGGCGACGCCGATCACCGGCTCGACCGCCGCGTAACCCTTGAGCCGCAGCGCCAACGCCCCCAGCATCACCGGCACGCCGATGTTGTGCAGCCAGAACTGCGCCGTCGCCAGCGGCCCTTCGGTGGTGGCCGGATGCGCCATCCCGATCAGCGCGAACAGGGTCATCGCCACCCAGCCGAGAAGGTTCAGGTGGGCATGCACGGGGGCCAGCGTGTGGTCGCCGGAGGCGCCCATCACGATGCCCAGCGCCACCGCGACGACGAAATAGGCGACGGCCACGCGGAACCACGCGCGGCTGCGATTGTTGTCGGTCATGTCATGTCTCCTCGAGGTCTTGGCCGTCACGCGACCGTGGGGCTCGCGCCCAGCTGCTGCATGATCGACGCGAGGTCGATCCAGACGTTCTCGCGCCGGATCAGGCCGCCGGGCGCCATGTCGAACACGTGCAGCAGGCGAAAGCTCAAACGCTTGCCGCCGCCCGGAATGCCGAACGGGGTGCCGGGCGCCGTGCCTTCCCACACGCTTTCGTCGACGACGAAGTCCGTGCCGTAGTAGCGACGCACGCTCGTCACCTTCTCGCCCGACAAGTCGGCGAACAGCGCATCGTAGAAGCCACGCGCCTGCTGCGTGCCGTGCAGCGGCCCGGTGGGCGAGCCCACCACGTCGTGTTCGACATCGGGGACCATCGTGCTCAGCACGCCGTCGACGTCGTCTTCCGCCTCGAAGCGGAAATGCCGATCGATCATGCGATCGAACTGCTCCTTGGGAATGGGTTCCATGTGCTCCTCTCGTGCAACAAAGGTCTATAATGAGACTGTCAACTTCTTATGAGACAGCAGTCTCATTATGAACCGATGAAGACTTCCACGTCAAGCGACGACTCGCAGCCTTCGGTCGCGGGCGAAGGCCGGTCCAACCAGCGCCGGCGCACGCGGCGCGCGCTCATCGAGGCCGCGCTGGCGCTTTGCGAGGCCGGGCGCAAACCCAGCTTTGCGGAGGTGGCCGAGCGCGCGATGGTGTCGCGCGCCACCGCCTATCGCTATTACTCGTCCGTCGAAGACCTGATCAGCGACGCCATGTTCGAGCGCGCGGTCCCGTCGCTGGAGAGCTTCTGCCGCCCTGGGGAAGACGATCCGGCCGACATGGCCGCGCGCGCGGCACTCACCATGAACAAGCTCCTTCTCGACGACGAGGTGGGCCTTCACGCGGTGGAGCGTTCGTTCATGTCGGCCTGGCTGGACAACCCGCCCTCGTCGCGGCCGCCGCGGCCTGGGCGCCGCATGCAGTACATCGGCCCGATCGTCGAGTCGATGAAGGGCGAGCTCGCGCCCTCAGCGCGCCGACGCCTCGTCCATGCCCTGGCGCTGCTGATGGGAACCGAAGCCGCGCTGGCGCTGCGCGACGTGGCCGCAGCCAGCGTGGAAGAAGCGCTGGCGGCGAGTTCCTGGGCGGCCCAGGCGCTCGTGCGCCAGGCGCTCGCCGAGGCGCGCGAGCGGCGCGCCAAGCGCCACGGCTGAACGCAGCCGGCCCGGGCCGCTCAGGCGCTCGGGCGCTGAAGAATCGCCTTCGAGTCCTCGAAGCCGATGGGCGCCGAGGTGTGTTCGTGGACGATCCTCGGCACGTGGCCCGTCGTGCGCAGGACCCAGGTGAGCCGGTTGTGCATCGTGCGCAGGGGCTCGCCTTGTGCGGACAAGCCTGTGTAGGTGACGATGGCGCTCAGCGTGGCCATCTCGGCCGTGCCTGCGCTTCGCACCTCGTCGAAAGTGACCCTGACCCGTTCGGTGCCCAGCGAGGTGAACCATCCCTCCACTGCACGCTGCCACGCCTGCGAGCCTTCGTACGACCAGACCCCCCAGGCGTCGAACACCCGCACGCCGGGGTCGTACAGGCGCATGAAGGCCTCGACGTCCTTGGCGAGGACCGCTGCCTTGTAGGACTCGAGGATCCGCGTCAGCGATTTGTCCGTGTCACTCATGGCGCCCTCCAGCGGCGTTGCGCCGCACGGGAAGGCGCGGATCATAGTGGACGCGCTGCCGGCGCGCTCTGCGGGCAGCGCGAATTCAGGCGACGATCAGAAGCGCTTGCCGATGCCGATGCCGAACAGCAGCGGGTCGACCTTGAACTTGCCGATGTCCGCGCCGGCGGCATAGACGGTGGTCGCGATCTGCACCTTCTTCAGGTCGACGTTGACCAGCCAGCCGTTGCCGATGGGCACGTCCACGCCGGCCTGCAGCGCCAGGCCCCAGCTGTTCTTCTTCACCGTCACGCCCGCGGGCAGCTCGACGTTCGACAGATGCGTGTAGTTCACGCCGGCGCCGAGGTAGGGGCGCACGCGGCCCAGGTCGGTGAAGTGGTACTGCGCGGTCAGGGTCGGCGGCAGGTGTTTGAAGCTGCCGATCTTCGTGCCGCCGGCGCGCAGGTCCTGCGACTGCGGATAGGTCAGGATCAACTCGGCAGCGATGTTGGGCGTGAAGAAGTAGCCGAAGTCGACTTCCGGGAAGGTCTTGTCGTTGATGCTCAGGTTCAGGCCGGTCGAGTCGCTGTTGGCCGAGGACAGGTGCAGCGCGCGCGCCCGCACGACCCAGCTGCCGCTGTCCTGGGCTTGGGCGGGCGAAGCGGAAAGGGCGGCGGCGGCAGCGAGGGCAAGGGCGGGAGCGAAGCGAGTGATCTTGGTCATGTTGATGTGCGAATTGAAAAAGGTTTGCCACAAGGCAATGTCGATTTCAGCGCCGCACACCAAGGGGCCGGTTGAACGCAATCAACCTCGTCGGCATCAGGGCCAAAAGGCCAGGAACCATTGATCTCGATCAGACGCCGCGTCGGCGTTTCGCGACGCTTCAGGCGATTGGCGTCAATCGGCGCCCATTGCGCCGGTACTTGAGCGGCGCACTCGGTTTCACGCCGCCGAGCGCGGGCGGCGCCTCAGCGCGAGCAGTCCGAAGCCGCCGAGCAGCATCGCGACCGTGCTCGTCTCGGGCACGCTGCTTACCGTGCCATAGGCCCTGGCGTAGTCGAAGCTGCCGTCGGCATTGAAGGCGCTGTAGTCGTCGAGCAGGTTGCCCTCGGCATCGCGGACCGCGCTGATGCCCGCCCAGGTGATGCTGTGGCCCATGTCCGCGCTGGAATGGACGACCCCCAGCGGCGCCTCGGTGCTGGCATACGCCAATGCGAAACTCAAGGCCCGCAGCGAGATGTAGAGGTCGATGCTGGAGCCGGCGAGGACGTTGAAG
>DATFAY010000175.1:0-2844 GCA_035254085.1 Piscinibacter sp. | reverse complement strand
TTGGGCCAGCCGACCATGCGTGCTGGCGCGGTCCTCGCCCTCGCAATCGGGGATCAAGCTGGCCTCGGCGCGACGCGCCTCCTGCAGGGCCTCCTCGCTGCGCCCGAGCTTGAAGCGGCACCACGCCATCTCGGCATGCAGCATCAGCTTCACGTAATCCATGCCGTCGCTCATCGCCAGCGGCAGGCCGCTCTCGAACTGCGCCAGGGCATCCGCCCAGTGGCCCTGGGCCAGCAACAGGCGCGCCCGGGTGATGCGCGCCATCGAGCGCAGTGAGGCGCGTCCGAGGTGGTCGTCGAAATGGCCGCTGGAGTCCGCAGCCATCAAGGCCTGGCTCAAGGCGTCGGGGCAGGCCGGCTCGCCGTCGAAGATTGGACGCGTGCAGGCATGCATGCCGCTCAACCAGGCGCGCGAGCTCAGCAGGTGGGCGATGGTCGTCGTGTCGCCCTCGGCCAGCGCGTGCTCATGGGCACGCCGGTACCACGGCTGCGCGAAGTCGATGCGGCCCGCCCAGTGGTAGGACTGCGCGGCCGTGAGGCTGGCGCGCGAGCGCGCCGCGTGATGATCGGGCGGCGCTTCGGTCAGCGCCTCGACGAGATGCCGGGCGATGCCGGCGTAGTCGTTGTAGATGTAGGCCATGTGCGCCATCCAGGCGGCGGTCAGTGCCGTGAGGGGTCGCACGCGCGCGGCCGTGCTCAGCGCATGGGCGCGCCGCACGCGGTCGCGCGCGGCGAGGCCCTGGTCGCGATACATCGCCGTGATCCCTTCGGCCAGGCACAACCAGGCCGCCAAGGCCGGGCTGCTCTGCATGCGCTCGTGCTCCCGGCGGACCGCTTCGAGCTCCGCCGTGGCGCGCTCGAAGCTGCCCATGCGCGCCATCAGGGTCGCACGCTCGGCCCTCAGACAGGCCAGTTCGATGGGGTCGCCCGCGTTTGCGATCGTCGCGTCGAGTCCGACCAGGGCGCGCAGCGGGCCGGCCGTCATGAAGTCAGCTTGGTCAGCGCTTCACGGTACTTGGCGGCGGTCTTGGCGATCACCTCGTCGGGCAGCGGCGGCGCCGGCGGCTTCTTGCCCCAGGGCTTGCCGTTCACCGTGGCCTGCTCCAGCCAGTCGCGCACGAACTGCTTGTCGTAGCTCGGCGGATTACGGCCCTCGCGGAACGCCGCGTCGTAGCCCTCGACCGGCCAGAAGCGTGACGAGTCGGGCGTGAGCACCTCGTCCATCAGCGTCAGCGTGCCGTCGGCATCGAGGCCGAACTCGAACTTCGTGTCGGCGATGATGATGCCCTTCTTCAGGGCGATCTCGGCCGCCTCGGTGTACAGCCTGATCGCGGTGTCGCGCACCTGGGCGGCGAGGTCGGGCCCGACGATGCCGCACATGCGCTCGAAGCTGATGTTCTCGTCGTGTTCGCCGATGTCGGCCTTGGTCGCCGGCGTGAAGATCGGCTGCGGCAGCTTGCTGGCGTTCTTGAGTCCCGCAGGCAGGGGCACGCCGCACACCGATTGGGTCTTCTGGTACTCGGACCAACCGCTGCCGGCGAGGTAGCCGCGCACCACCGCTTCGATCGGCAGGCCCTTGAGGCGCTTGACCAGCATCGAGCGGCCCCGCACCTGCTCGCGCTCGTGCGGCTGCACCACGCTTTGCGGGTCATCGCCCGTCAGGTGGTTGGGCACGATGTGCTGCAGCTTGTCGAACCAGAACAGCGCCATCTGCGTCAGCAACTCCCCCTTGCCGGGAATCGGCTCGCCCATCACGACATCGAACGCGCTCAAGCGGTCGCTTGCGACCATGAGCAGGCGGTCGGTGCCGACGGCATAGTTGTCGCGCACCTTGCCGCGGGCCAGGAGCGGCAGCGAGGTGATCGAGGTGGTGAGCAAGGGCTTGGTCATGATTCTTGAGCGGCGCCGTCGCGGCGCCGCCGGCATATGCGAGCGGCGTGCGGATTGTAGTGAGCGGCGTGCACGCCACCGCCCTCGAAGGAGCGGTGGCCCGGACTGCGACTCGGCGCGCGCAGACTACGCGGCGACGCGCTGCGCCAGCTCGCCGCTCGCGTAGCGCTTGGCGTAGGCCGCAGTCGATTCGGGCTTGATCTTGCCCGCCTGCCCTTCGCAGCCGAACTCCACGTAGCGCTGCCGGCAGATCTGCTTGGCCGCTTCGCGCGCGGGCTTCATCCAGTCGCGCATGTCGAACTTCTCGGGGTTCTCGGCCATGAACTTGCGCACCGCGGCGGTCATCGCCAAGCGGATGTCGGTGTCGATGTTGATCTTGCGCACGCCATGCTTGATGGCTTCCTGGATCTCGCTGACGGGCACGCCGTAGGTTTCCTTCATGGCGCCGCCGTACTGGCGGATCTGCGCGAGCAGGTCCTGCGGCACGCTGCTGGAGCCGTGCATCACCAGGTGGGTGTTGGGAATGCGCTGGTGGATCTCCTTGATGCGGCTGATCGCCAGGATGTCGCCGGTGGGCTTGCGGCTGAACTTGTAGGCGCCGTGGCTGGTGCCGATCGCGATCGCCAGCGCATCGACGCCGGTGGCGGCGACGAACGCCTTGGCCTGCGCCGGGTCGGTCAGCAGCTGCTCGTGCGACAGGCGGCCGGCCGCGCCGATGCCGTCTTCCTCGCCCGCCTCGCCGCTTTCGAGCGAGCCCAGGCAGCCGAGCTCGCCCTCGACCGATACCCCCACCGCGTGCGCCATCTCGCAGACGTGCCGGGTGACGTCGACGTTGTAGTCGTACGGTGCGGGCGTCTTGCCGTCTTCCTTGAGCGACCCGTCCATCATCACGCTGGAGAAGCCCGAGCGGATCGACTGCAGACAAACCGCCGGCGACACGCCGTGATCCTGGTGC
>DATFAY010000174.1:0-4796 GCA_035254085.1 Piscinibacter sp. | reverse complement strand
GGCCGACCTCGACCGCAACACGCGGGATCTGCAGGAATCGGTGATGTCGATTCGCATGATCCCGATGTCGATCGTCTTCAACCGCTTCCCGCGCATGCTGCGCGACCTCGCCGCCAAGCTGGGCAAGAAGGTCGAGTTCGTGACGCACGGCGAAGCCACCGAGCTCGACAAGGGCCTGGTCGAGAAGATCACCGACCCGCTCACGCACCTGGTGCGCAACTCCTGCGACCACGGCATCGAGCTGCCGGCCGATCGCCTCGCCAAGGGCAAGCCCGAGCACGGCACGATCACGCTGTCGGCGTCGCATCAGGGCGGATCCATCGTGATCGAGGTGCGCGACGACGGTCGCGGCCTGTCGCGCGAGAAGCTGCTCGCCAAGGCGCGCGAGCGCGGCATCGCCGCGCCCGACACGCTGACCGATCCGGAAGTCTGGGCACTGATCTTCGAGCCCGGCTTCTCGACCGCCGAGATCGTGACCGACGTCTCCGGCCGCGGCGTCGGCATGGACGTGGTGAAGAAGAACATCACCGGCCTGGGCGGCTCGGTGGAGATCGACTCCGCCGAGGGCTACGGCATGCGCGTCTCGGTGCGCCTGCCGCTGACGCTGGCGATCATGGACGGCATGAGCGTGGGCGTGGGCGACGAGGTCTACATCCTGCCGCTGTCGTCGGTGGTCGAGTCGTTCCAGGTCGAGGACCAGACCATCAAGACCATCGGCGGCTCGGGCCGCGTGGTCGAGGTGCGCGACGAATACATGCCGGTGATCGGCCTGGAGGACGTGTTCCAGGTGCCGCGCTTCGACTTCGAGCACGTGGCCGGGATCATGGTCGTGGTCGAGGCCGAGGGCGGACGCGTCGCGCTGCTGGTGGACGAGCTGCTCGGCCAGCAGCAGGTGGTCGTGAAGAACCTGGAAGCCAACTACCGCAAGGTCAACGACGTGTCCGGCGCCACGATCATGGGCGACGGCCGCGTCGCGCTGATCCTCGACGTCGGCAGCCTGGTGCGCCGCTCGCGGCACTGAATCACCGCCAACCCCACCTCCACGAAAGACCCCGATGAACCTGAACAACCTCAAGATCGGTGTGCGCCTCTCGCTGGGCTTCGGACTGGTGCTGGCGCTGCTGGCCCTGATCGTCGCGACCTCGTTCGCGCGGCTGGTGCAAACACAGTCGGGCATGGAGGAAGTGGTGCAGTACGAGCGCCGCGCCAGCCTGGTCGACGAGTGGCTGGACAAGACGCAGATGAACGCCAACCGGACGATCGCGATCGCCAAGTCCACCGGCCTGCCCGAGGTCATCAACTACTTCTCGCCGCTGATCGTGAAGACCTCGGCCGAGATCTCCGAGCTGCAAAAGCAGCTCGAGGCGGGCGTCGTCGGAGACAAGGGCAAGGCGCTGCTGGCGACGATCGCCGACAAGCGCAAGGCCTATGTCGAGACGCGCGACAAGATGAACGAGCTCATCAAGGCCGCCGACCAGCCCGCGGTCGAGGCGCTCGTGAAGGAGAAGCTGCTGCCCGCGATCGACGTCTATCTGGCCGCGATGACGGAGCTCAAGACCTACGAGGACGCGCAGGCCCGGCAACGCGCCGAGGCCGTGGCCTCCGAGACGAGCACCGCCAAGACGCTGCTGATCACGCTCATGGCCATCAGCCTGGGCGTGGGCGTCTTCGGCGCCGTCACCATCACGCGCTCGGTCACGCGACCGCTGCAGGAAGCCGTGGCGGCCGCGCACATCATCGCGGACAACGACCTGTCGCACCAGCTCGATTCGCAGCGCAAGGACGAGCTCGGCGAGCTGCTGCGCGGCCTGGGCAAGATGCAAAGCGCGCTGCGCAAGATGGTGAGCCAGGTGCGGCTGTCGACCGACGGCATCTCCAACGCCAGCGCCGAGATCGCCAGCGGCAACCAGGACCTGAGCTCGCGCACCGAGCAGGCCGCCGCCAACCTGCAGCAGGCAGCCAGCTCGATGGAAGAGCTCACCGGCACCGTCAAGCAAAGCGCCGACTCGGCGCGCCAGGCCAACCAGCTCGCGGCGTCCGCGGCCGAAGTCGCCGCGCGCGGCGGCGACGTGGTCTCCAAGGTCGTCTCGACCATGGACGACATCAATGCCAGCTCGAAGAAGATCGCCGACATCATCGGCGTGATCGATGGCATCGCCTTCCAGACCAACATCCTCGCGCTCAATGCTGCCGTCGAAGCGGCGCGCGCCGGTGAACAGGGCCGCGGCTTCGCGGTCGTGGCCGGCGAGGTGCGCAACCTCGCCCAGCGCAGCGCCCAGGCCGCCAAGGAGATCAAGGGCCTGATCGGCGCCAGCGTCGACAAGGTGGAGTCGGGCTCCAAGCTGGTGGCCGACGCCGGCAAGACCATGCAGGAGATCGTCGGCAGCGTGCAGCGCGTGACCGACATCATCGGCGAGATCACCGCGGCCGCCTCGGAGCAGAGCGACGGCATCGGCCAGGTCAACACCGCCGTCACCCAGCTCGACCAGATGACGCAGCAGAACGCAGCCCTGGTGGAGCAAAGCGCCGCGGCGGCCGAGTCGCTCAAGCAGCAGGCCGTGCGCCTGGCTGCGGTGGTGGGCACCTTCCGGCTGGATCAGGGCGCGCCGGGCCAACCGGCCGCGTCGTTGATGCCGCGCGTATCGGCCGCCGTGCCGGCCGTGGCCGCGCCGGCGCGCAAGCAGCCGGCAGCACCCGCCGCCGTCACGTCGCCGCAGCCCGCGCCGGCCGCGATCGCCACGCCGGCCGCTGCACCGTCCACTTCCGCGCCGGCCGCGTCCGTCGCGACCGTGGCCAAGCCGGTCGCGGATGACGACTGGGAAACCTTCTGAGCCTTGCCCGACGGCACCGCTCGCGTTCCAACTGAACCGGAGCACCTCATGCAGCTGTCGCGTCTTCGCATCGGCCCGCGCCTCTTGATCGCCTTCGGCGGCGGGCTGCTGATGGCCCTGGCGATGGGCCTGTACGCCATCGCGCAGCTGTCCAGCGTCAACGGCGCCACCGAGCGCATCGCCACCCACAGCCTGCCCAGCATCGCGCTGGCCGGCCGGCTGCAAGACGACCTCAACCGCCTGCGACGCCTGGAGGACCAGCACGTGCTGACCTTCGACGCCGAGGAAAAGGAAGAGGTGCAAAAGCGCATGACGGCGCAGCAGCAGCGCCTGCACGCCGATCTGCCGAAGTACGAGGCGCTGCTGCAGCCGGGCGCCGGCCGCACCGCCTTCGGCGAGTTCAAGACGCTGCTGGCCGCCTACGAGGCGACCGGCCCGAAGACGCTGGAGCTATCGAACGTGGGCATGACGCGCCTGTCGGACGCGCGCGCCTATTTGCTCGGCCCCTCGAAGGAGACCTTCACCCGTGCGAGCGACGCGCTCGCCAAGCTGGTGCAGATCAGCGAAGCCGAGGGCGAGGCTTCGTTCGCCGGCTCGCAGCAGGCCTATCAGCAGTCGCGCATGCTGGTGTTCGGGTGGCTGCTGGCGATGCTGGCCGCGGGCATCACGATGGCACCGGTGATCACGCGCTCGATCGTGCGGCCGCTGCGCCAGGCGGCGCAGGCGGCCGACCAGGTGGCCGCAGGCGACCTGTCGGCCGAGCTCGTGGTGCAAGGCCGCGACGAGACCGCCGACCTGATGCGCGCCGTCGTGCGCATGCAAGGCGCCTTGCGCAGCACCATCGGCCGCCTGTGCCAGGCGGCGCAGAGCATCTCCAACGCCAGCGCCGAGATCGCCAGCGGCAACCAGGACCTGAGCTCGCGCACCGAGCAGGCCGCCGCCAACTTGCAGCAGGCAGCCAGCTCGATGGAAGAGCTCACCGGCACGGTCAAGCAAAGCGCCGACTCGGCCAGCCTCGCCGACCGCCTCGCGCTGTCGGCGGCCGAGGTCGCCGCGCGCGGCGGCACGGTGGTGTCGCAGGTGGTGGCCACCATGGACGACATCAATGCCAGCTCGAAGAAGATCGCCGACATCATCGGCGTGATCGACGGCATCGCCTTCCAGACCAACATCCTCGCCTTGAATGCGGCGGTGGAAGCCGCGCGTGCCGGCGAACAAGGCCGCGGCTTCGCGGTCGTGGCCGGCGAGGTGCGCAACCTCGCGCAGCGCAGCGCCGAGGCGGCCAAGGAGATCAAGGCCTTGATCGGCGCCAGCGTCGACAAGGTGGAGTCGGGCTCCAAGCTGGTGGCCGACGCCGGCAAGACCATGCAGGAGATCGTGAGCTCGGTGCAGCGCGTGACCGACATCATCGGCGAGATCACGGCGGCCGCCTCGGAGCAGAGCGACGGCATCGGTCAGGTCAACACCGCCGTCACCCAGCTCGACCAGATGACGCAACAGAACGCAGCGCTGGTGGAGCAAAGCGCCGCGGCGGCCGAGTCGCTCAAGCAGCAGGCGCAGACGCTCGCCCGCGCGGTCGACACCTTCAAGGTCGATGCGGCGAGCCATCGCGCGGCCGTGGCCGCGCAGGCCCCGATCGTTGCCGCGCCGCGGACCGCGCCCGACACCCCGAAGCCGCGCGCCAAGCACCAGGCCGCGCCGCCCATCGCCTCGACGCCTGCTCCGGTCGTGACCGCACCGGCACACGACGAGGAGTGGGAGACCTTCTGAGCGCCCGCCTCGCGAGGCGCCCGACTTCAGCCCGACTCAACGCAGGACCGATCACGCCATGAACATGATGACCGATGCCACGCAGGTGGCGCGCCACGAAGCCGCCCGCGCCGCGGTGGCCGCCGGCGGCGAATTCCTCACCTTCCGACTCGGTGCCGAGGAGTACGGCATCGACATCCTCAAGGTGCAGGAGAT
>DATFAY010000173.1:0-2309 GCA_035254085.1 Piscinibacter sp. | reverse complement strand
CCGTTGTCGTGCGCGAAGGTCCAGCCGCCGTCGCCGACCGGCCCGACGTACGCGAAGGCGATCTTCAGCGGCTCGGCCGACGGGGCGGGTGCCGCGGCGGGAGCGGCCGCCGTGGGCGCGGGCGCCGGAGCGGGCGCGGGGGTTTCCTGCTTGCTGCAGGCGGACAGGCCCGCGACGGCCGCCGCGAGGGCCGCTGCCTGGAGCAGGGAACGTTTCTTCAGGTCGGTCATGCCATTTCCTTCTGTGGGAACGGTTGCGTGAAAGTGCGGATTATGTTCCGGGGTAAAACGGTTTTCCAAGCGAGGCCGGCATGTTGACGCGGATCCACGCGGGATTGCGGCTGATGAGCGCAAGCACCACGATGGTCGCCACGTAGGGCAGCATGTTCAGGAATTCGCTGGGAACGTCGACGCCGGTGCCCTGCAGGTGGAACTGCAGCATCGTGACGCCCTCGAACAGGTAGGCACCAAGCAACACGCGTGCCGGACGCCAGGTGGCGAAGGTGGTGAGCGCCAGCGCGATCCAGCCCTTGCCGGCCACCATGCCCTCGACCCACAGCGGCGTGTAGATCACCGAGATGTAGGCGCCCGACAGGCCGCACAGCGCCCCGCCGACCACCACCGCCGCCAGGCGGATGCGCCGCACCGGATAGCCCAGCGCGTGCGCCGACTCGGGCGATTCGCCGATCGCGCGCAGCACCAGGCCGGCGCGCGAGCGGTAGAGGAACCACGCAAGCGCGATCGCGAGCACGATGGTGAGATAGACCATCGGGTGCTGGCGAAAGAAGGCCGGCCCGACGAACGGCAGGTCGGCCAGGCCCGGGATCTCGAAGTGCGGCCGCTCGGAGAGCTTCTCCTGGGTGTAGCGGATGCCCGCGAAGGCCGAGAAGCCCGCGCCGAAGAGGCTGAGCGCAAGGCCGCTCGCGTACTGGTTGGTGTTGAGCCAGATCACCAGCCAGCCAAAGGCCGCGGCGAGCAGCGCGCCCGCGCCCATGCCGGCGGCAAACGCCAGCCAGTCGCTGCCCGTGTGCACCGCGGTCGCGAAGCCGGCGATCGCGGCGACCAACATGATGCCCTCGGCACCCAGGTTGACGATGCCGGCCCGCTCGTTGATCAGCAGGCCCAGGGCGGCGAGCGCGAGCACCGTGCCCGCGTTGAGCGTGGCGGCCAGCAGCAGCGGCAATGCGTCCATCACGCAATCTCCTGCTTCGCGGGGTCATCCCGGCGTTCGTCGGGATGACGGCGTTGTGGGCTTCTCCGCCAGCGCACCCGATACACGATCAGCGTGTCGCAAGCGAGCAGCGTGAACAGCAGCAGACCCTGGAACACGCCGGTGAGCGACTTGGGCAGGCCCAGGCGCGACTGCGCCAGTTCACCGCCGATGTAGAACATGCTCATCAGCACCGCCGAGAACACGACGCCCACGGGATGCAGCCGCCCGACGAAGGCGACGATGATGGCGGCGAAGCCGTAGCCCTGCGACACGTGCGGCGTGAGCTGGCCCAGCGGCCCTGCCGCCTCCAGCGCGCCGGCCAGGCCGGCCATGCCGCCCGAGCCGAGCATCGCGGTCCACAGCGCCTTGCGCGACGAGAAGCCCGCATAGCGCGCCGCCGCCGGCGCGAGCCCGCCCACCTGCAGCGCGAAGCCCGCGTAGGTGCGAAACAGGAACAGCCAGAAGGCCAGCACCGCGAACAGCGCGACGAGCACCCCGACGTTGACGCGCCACCCGGCGACGAGGCGCGGCACCTGCGTCACCGGCAGGAAGCTGATGGTCTGCGGGAAGTTGTAGCCGTTCGGGTCCTTCCACGGACCGTACACGAGGTAGCCGAGCAGCATGTCGGCCACGTACACGAGCATGAGGCTCACCAGGATCTCGTTGGCGTTGGCGCGGTCGCGCAGCAGCGCCACGATCGCCGCCCAGGCCATGCCGCCCAGCACGCCGGCCGCGAGGATGCCCACGACGATGAAGCGGCTGGAGCCCGCGTCGGCGAGCATCGCCACGCCGCCGGCGGCGATCGCGCCCACGATGTACTGCCCCTCGGCACCGATGTTCCACACGTTGGAGCGAAAGCACAGCGCGAGGCCCAGGCCGATGAGCAGGAGCGGCGTGGCCTTCACCGCCAGCTCCGACAGCGCATAGCCGCCGCGCAGCGGCTCGATGAACAGCACCTGCAGGCCGCGCACCGGGTCCTTGCCGAGCAGCACGAACATGAGCACGCCCAGCACCACGGTGATCGCCAGTGCGAGCAGCGGCGACGCGACGGACATGGCGCGACTGGGCTCGGGGCGGACTTCGAGCTTCAGCATGCG
>DATFAY010000172.1:0-2912 GCA_035254085.1 Piscinibacter sp. | reverse complement strand
CTTCATGAGCAAAGACCTCGACGCCTACTGGATGCCGTTCACGGCCAATCGGCAATTCAAGAAGGCGCCCCGCATGCTGGCCAAGGCGCAGGGCATGCATTTCTGGACCCCCGACGGACGGCAGATTCTCGACGGCATCGCCGGCCTGTGGTGCGTCAACGCCGGGCACGGGCGAACGAAGATCGTGCAGGCCATCCAGGCGCAGGCCGCCGAGATGGACTTCGCGCCGCCCTTCAACATGGGCCACCCCAAGGCGTTCGAGCTCGCGAGCCGGCTGGTCGAGATCACGCCGCCGGGCATGAACAAGGTCTTCTTCACCAACTCCGGCTCGGAATCGGTGGAGACCGCCCTGAAGATGGCCATCGCCTATCACCGCGTGCGCGGCGAGGGTCAACGCACCCGGCTCATCGGCCGCGAGCGCGGCTACCACGGCGTCAACTTCGGCGGCATCTCGGTGGGCGGCATGGTGGCCAACCGCAAGATGTTCGGCACCTTGCTCGCCGGCGTCGACCATCTGCGCCACACGCACGACGCGCGCAACCTCTTTTCGCGCGGCCAGCCGCAGCACGGCGCCGAGCTCGCCGACGATCTCGAGCGGCTGGTCGCCCTGCACGACGCCTCGACCATCGCCGCAGTGATCGTCGAGCCGGTGGCCGGCTCCACGGGCGTGCTCATCCCGCCGAAAGGGTACCTGCAGCGCCTGCGCGAGATCTGCGACCGGCACGGCATCCTGCTGATCTTCGACGAGGTCATCACCGGCTTCGGCCGCCTGGGCGCGCCCTTTGCGGCAACGCACTTCGGCGTCACGCCCGACCTCATGACCGTCGCCAAGGGTCTCACCAACGGCGCCGTCCCGATGGGCGCGGTGGTCGCCAAGCAGGAGATCCACGACGCGTTCATGAACGGGCCGGAACACATGATCGAGTTCTTCCACGGCTACACCTATTCGGCGCATCCCCTCGCCTGCGCAGCCGGTCTCGCCACGCTCGAAACCTATGCCGACGAAGGCCTGCTCACACGCGGCGCCACCATGGCGAGCACGTTCGAGGAGTCGCTGCACGCGCTCAAGAGCCTGCCCAACGTGATCGACGTTCGCAACATCGGCCTGGTCGGCGGCATCGAGCTGGCACCGATCGCGGGCGAGCCGGGCAAGCGCGCCTTCTCGGTGTTCCTGGACTGCTGGGAAAAGGGTGTGCTGATCCGCACCACCGGCGACACGATCGCGCTCTCGCCCCCGCTCATCATCGAGAACCAGCACGTCGACCAGATCGTCGGCACGCTGGCCGACGCGATCAAGCGGGCCGCGTGAGGCCCTGACCCGCCAGGCCCAGGCGGCACCGAGGACGGCGCAGCGAGCGGGCCATGGGCTTTCTCAGCGCGGACCTCGAACTGGCCCGGCACTGCTATTACGACACCACCGCCCAGCGCACCCAGCGTCACCCTGCGCTGCGGGGACGCGCGGACTGCGACGTGGCCATCGTGGGCGCCGGGCTGGCCGGGTTGTCGGCCGCGATCGAGCTCGCCGACCGCGGCTACCACGTCGTGCTGCTCGAGTCCCGCGAGGTGGCCTGGGGTGCGTCGGGACGCAACGGCGGGCAGCTCATCGCCGGGCTGGCCTGCGACCAGGCCAGCGTCGAGTCGATGGTGGGCGAGGCCGACGCGAGACGCATCTGGGCGATGACGCTGGAGGCGCTGGAGCTGGTGCACGCGCGTCGCGTGCGCTTCGGCATCGACTGCGACTGGCAGGCCGGCTTCCTCTCTGTGGCGGTCAACGCGCGCAAGGCCCGCGAGCTGCGGCAGTGGCAGGCCCGCATGGCGCAGCGCTACGCCTACGAGGCGACCTGGATCGCGCCCGAAGACATGCCGCGCTGGCTGGTCAGCCCGCGTGCCCACAGTGCCTTGTTCGATCCGCGCGGCGGCCATCTGCATCCGCTCAAGTACAGCCTGGGCCTGTCCCGCGCAGCGGCGGGACTGGGGGTGCGCATCCACGAGCATTCGCAGGTGACGCGCCTCGCGCCGGGCAAGAAGGTCGAGCTGCGCACCGCCGAGGGGGAGGTGCATGCGTCTCACGTGCTGCTGGCCGGCAACGTGTACCTTCAGGAGCTGGTGCCGGCGCTGCGGTCTCGCATCATGCCGGTCGGCACCTACATCGTGACCTCGCAGCCGCTCGATCCCGAGCTGCTGCATTCGCTCATCCCTTCGCGTGCGGCCGTGTCGGACACCAACTTCGTGCTCGACTACTACCGGCCTACCGTCGACCACCGCATGCTCTACGGCGGGCTCATCAGCTACAGCACCGCCACGCCATCCGACCTCGAGTCCAGCATGCACCGGCGCATGGCCGCGACCTTCCCGGCGCTGGCGCGCACGCGCATCGATCACGCCTGGGGCGGCTTCGTCGACATCTCGATGAACCGCGCACCCGACTTCGGCCGCCTGGCCGATCTCCCCGGAGCACGCGGACGAGATCTCGCCAACGTCTACTACCTGCAAGGCTTTTCGGGACATGGCCTGGCGCTGACCGGCCTGGCCGGCAAGCTGGTGGCCGAGGCGATCGACGGCAACGCGAGCCGCTTCGACGTCTTCGCGCGCATCCGCCATCGCCCCTTCCCCGGCGGGCGGCTGCTGCGCACGCCGGCACTGGTCGCCGGCATGGCCTATTTCCGTCTGCGCGATCTGCTTTGACGACGCTGATTTGACTTTGCCGATGCCATGGGCACACTCGTTGCTGGGCATCACGCACAAGCAAAGCACTGCGCCTGCCTCATGAAGCGCAAACCCGTCGTCCTCATTCCGTCGTGCAACCGCGTCCTCGGGCAGCATCCCTTCCACGTGGCCGGAAAGAAGTACGCCGAAGCGGTGCGGCTCGCCGGCTGCCTGCCGCTGGTCGTGCCGGCCATCGCGGCCGACGA